>NZ_JAUFQR010000001.1:1231704-1539631 GCF_030409875.1 Chryseobacterium tructae
TGTTTTTCAGTAAACTTACAATATAGAACATATAATGAGAAAGAGAATATACAAGTCAGAACTAAATATTCCAGACCATTATCAATAGATATTTCAGTTTCCTTAATTCCCCATATAGAAAACCAAATTAACGCTAGAAAAGCAAAGTAGACGGTAAGAGTATCAAACCTATCCGTCCACCCTTCTTCAAAAATTAATTTTTTGGAGTGAATACTTTTTCTGATATCTAATTTCTTTAATGCTCTCATGTTGGAAGCGGACGGTTTATAAAATTAAAAGCCGGACAAACTTATCTCTATTGATATTATCATTTTACATCCATCCTAATTTAGATAAATATCTTTCCTCAATAATATTCAGATGGTGATAATTATGACCAATAATCAGTTTTCCTATCGTTTCCACGGAGATTTCATTGCCATTGGCCATTCCAATATTTTGTAAAGAGGAAGGTTTCATGGTTTCCAATAGAATCTGAGAAGATTTTCTTACCAATTTATATTCTTCCAATAAAGATTCTAAAGATCTCTCACTGGCAAAAGATTGCTCGGCATATTCATTTTCATCAAATCCCGGAAGGTTGTTTTTATCTCCTCTGGCGAAAGCTAATATTCTGTATTGAAAAACTCTTTCCGTATCGGATAAGTGGAGCAACAATTCCTTTAGTGTCCATTTACCTTCAGCGTAGGCAAATTTTGATTGTTCTTCGGTAAGGTTAGAGTAAATTCCGACCGTTCTATTTTCTGATACTTTTAATTCAGTCAACCAATCTCCTGATGGGATCAGGTCTAAATATCTTTGAATGTATTTTTGAAAATCTGTCATAGTTTTAAAATTTAACAATTTAGCAGTCTAAGAATGTAACAATCATTGGTAAACCGTTAAACTGATACATTGTTATATTATTTATTTGTCCATTCGTAAAAATTCACAGAGTCATAGAGTTCAAAGCCGCAGGCAGGATACAGCTGATTTCCTACATCATTACCCTTTCCTGTTTCAAGCAAAACTCCGCAGGCGTTTGAAGCCTTACATAATTCTTTTGACTTTTCAATAAGTTCTTTGGAGTAGCCTTTTCCTCTGTGGTGAGCATTAACATATAAATCATTCAGTAACCAATAGCGTTGCATTCTTGTAGATGAAAATATTGGATATAACTGCACAAAACCAATAAGGATACCATTTTCTTCTGTAACGAAAATTTCAGAGTCTTTGTTTTCAAGCCTTTCCTGAAGAAAATCTGAAGCTGCAGGGATATCTGATGATTTATGGTAGAATATTCTGTATTGATCAAATAGTTCAGCGAGTTGAGGTAAATCTGCAACGACTGCTTTTCTTGTGTTTTTCATATGTATTTGGTGTGATAATAAAAATGAGAAAGATATTAAATCCTTCTCATTTTATTGATTGTAATGTTTTAAGAAAAAGCTTTTTCCAGATCTGCAATAAGATCTTCGGCGTCTTCAATTCCAACGCTTAAACGAACAAGGTCATCTGTGATTCCCAATTCAGCACGTTTTTCAGCCGGAATAGAAGCGTGAGTCATTAAAGCAGGATGGTTTGCCAGAGATTCTACTCCTCCTAAAGATTCTGCTAATGTAAATACTCTTACTTTTTCAAGGAACTTGATCGCATCCTCTTTCTTTCCGGATTTGAAAGTGAAGGATACCATTCCTCCAGATTCTTTCATTTGAGATTTTGCAAGCTCGTATTGAGGGTGAGATTCTAGTCCCGGATAAATTACTTTATCTACTGCAGGATGAGTTTCAAGATATTTTGCTACAGCAAGACCATTATCAGAATGTCTTTGCATTCTTAATGCTAATGTTTTGATTCCTCTTAATACAAGATAAGAATCGTGAGGGCCTAAAATACCACCACTTGCAAATTGAATAAAGTGAAGTTTTTCACCCAATTCTGCATCTTTAGCAATAAGGGCACCAGCAATGACGTCAGAATGTCCTCCTAAATATTTGGTAGCAGAGTGCATTACGATATCAGCTCCCAGATCAATAGGTCTTTGGATGTATGGTGTTGCGAAAGTATTGTCTACAGCAACTAAGATATCTTTCCTTTAGCAATGTCTACAACAGCTTTGATGTCTACCAGTTTCATCAATGGGTTTGTTGGAGTTTCTACCCAGATTAGCTTTGTTTTATCTGTAATAACATCAGCAATTTTAGAAACATCATCAAAATTCACAAACGTGAACTTCAGCTGATATTTTTCGAAAAGTCTGGTGAACATTCTGTAAGTACCACCGTAAAGATCATCTACAGCAATGACTTCATCACCAGGGTTTAATAGTTTCAAAACACAATCTATAGCAGCAAGTCCAGAACCGAAAGCTAAGCCTCTCGCTCCGTTTTCAATGCTTGCTAAAGAATCTTCTAACGCCTGTCTTGTAGGGTTAGCTGCTCTTGAATATTCATATCCGGAGTGTACTCCAGGGCTTTTCTGTGCAAACGTAGAGGTTAAAAATACAGGAACATTTACAGATCCCGTTGCAGACTCATGATGCTGCCCTCCGTGAATTACTTTAGTATTAAAATTCATATTTATATAATTTGATAATTTGAAAATTCAATAATTTGAAAATGAAATTGATACTGTTACAAATATCAGTCCTTTTATTTTCAGATCCTTAAATTACTTCATTCTCAAATTGTTTTTATTTTATCGCCGATTTTACAGCAAATTCTTCCGCAACTTCTTCCAACCATTGTGCTACATCTTCCTCTCCGGTTGCTCTTTGGTACGTATTTCCTAAAGAAACTAAAATCTGATGGATAAACATCTTCATCTGGTCTACAGGCATTTCCTTTGTCCAAAGATCGATTCTTAAAGCCTCCATTGTTTTATCATCCCATACAGAGATCATGGTAGCCTTTGTTTCCTCTTTTTCAACACCCCCATCCTGAGCATTCCATGTAATGTTTTCCGGAACGTGGTTTTCATCAAGCTCTACATCTATCGTAATCTGAGTTTTTCTCATATCAATCTAAAAATTTTTGGCAAAGTTAATACTTCTTAAGCTTATCCAAAATTTCTACGAAATTATCTTCATCAGGAAATGGACTATTTAGGTTGAAAACTTTCCCTGCAGGATCAATAATAATAAATCTTGGAATAGATTGGATTTTATAACGAGTCATGAATTCACTAGCATTAGATAGCCAGAACTGAGGCGTTTTTGAAGGTTTTGTTTTTAAATAGTTTTGCCATTTGGATTGGCTTTCATCCAGGCTTATAGAAATAAACTGAATGTTATCATAATAATGATACTGGCGGCTTCTGGTATCAAATACCGGTCGGATCTGCTTACATGGCCCACACCAGGTTGCCCACAGATCAATAATTACATGTTTTCCTCTGTATTCGGAAAGAAGGTGAGCTTTTCCTTTGGCGTCAATGAATTTTAAATCAGGAAAAGGAGCTCCTTTTTGAGATATATTGAGCTGTTCAAGTTTGGATGCTGCTAATTTTTTGTAATCATGATTGTTCAACATTTGAAATTCTCGGGAAAAGAGTTGATTTCGGGAAGTACTATCAGATTCAAGTTCCATACTTTTTACAAGATGCCTAGTGAGTAAGCGATCTTTGCTAATATTACTTGGTAAAGCGTTCAATTTTATAAAAAGGAGACTGTCCGGATTAGATAATCTTTCTTTATCGGTAAGCATCTGATCTAGTTTATACTGAAGATAATCATCATTTTTACTTAGTAAAACAGTTGGGCTGGTGATTCTTGCATTCAGCTCATTTAAAAAAGCTTTAGGAGGTGCGAATTTAGGATCGTCCCATGAAGTCATTTTTCTATAATTACTAATTTCATTCAGGTATTGGATAGCCAATAGTTGTTTTCGATACGCTAAATATTCATCAGATAAAGCATTGTTTTCAGTATCGGTATAATGGCTGAGTTTGTCAATGTTTTTCTCCCAGTCAGCTTGTGCCAATTCATAAAACTTTTTCGGATTATCATTGTACTTTTGCTGCTCAATAGAGTAGGATAGTTCATATCCGAATCCATCCTCTTTATTTTTGTACTCTTGCTCTGCAGAGCGATTAGACGTAAGGAAATATTTGATATTGGCTGCATTGCAGTCGATAATGAAATTAAAATAATCTCCATTTCCCATCATGAAATCAATCTTTTTATTTCCAAATTCAAGGCTGTACTGGTCGAATGGGAGCTTTTGCTTGCTTTTCCATAGAAATGCTCCATTTTTGATTGCAGCACTTCCTATTTTTTTATGGAAATCTTTGGAGAATATCTTAACGGAATCTATTTTAAGGTCTGTAGAAATTTTTCCCTGAACTAGTACTTCTGTCCCTTCACTTCTATAAGATTTAGGCTTCTGTAGAATAAAAAATGCTCCAGCTGTGATGAAGATGAATACAGCTGAAAAAATGATCTGTTTTTTATTTTTTAAAAAAGCCGTTTTAAATCCTTTCCCTTTGTACCAGAAATAACCGATAATAAGAAATACAAGAGCCCAGAAAATACTTAAATATTCACTATAGGTAATAAAATGGCTCAGGCTCTTTATATTGGTAGATTGACAAAGGATATATAGTGAATTGTATGGACAGAAAGGAAGAGACACTTTCTGAACCAAAGAAAATATATTGATGATGAGTCCCAGAATTCCTATAAGAAATGCCCAGATAAATCCTGGAAAAGCAACAGATATACACAATTGAAGGGCTGCAATCCCTAATATGGCAACACAGAGCCTTATGAATGTTTTTAAAACCCATATGGTATCAAACGTGAGGAGTTTTACTTCACTAGGATTTATATAGTAATCTAATAATGAAAACAGAATGGTAAATCCAATATAAGAAGCAATACATATAATAATTAAGATCAATACAACCAGGTATTTTGAAAAATACAGCTGAAATTTACTGATTGGCTGGGTTTCCATAAGCTGCCAGCCATTATTTTTATGATCTGTTTGGGCAATTCTGTTAGCTGCGATTACGATGTAAAGCAGAAGCAGAAACATACAAAATGCTTTAAGGTTACCACTTATGGCTTCTTCAAAAACAGAATAAGGAAGATCTTCCGGTGTGAGAAATGTAGGGCTATAAATTTGGAATAAAAATACTGTAAAAGGAATTAAAAGCCCCATAATTAATGCCAGATATACCAAACCCAGCCCTTTTATTTTCAGCCATTCCGTATGGACTAATGTAATTAATTTTTTCATTGGTGTTGAGTTTAGTTTTTAGTAATTTCCATGAACCAGTCTTCCAATCCTGCACTGTTTCTGATCTCAAAAATTTCAGCATCTTTAAGTACCAGAATTTTGGTAAGCTTAGTAATGTCTTCTTTGGATTGAACGGTTACTTCTATGGTATGATGGTCGATGATTTGCGCTGTATAATTCTCCGGAATATATTGTATAAAGGAAGAAGGCTCATTTAATCCTATCCTCACACGATTATGCCGATAATAAGTATTGAGTTCTTCAACACTTCCTGAAAATTTGATAGCGCCATTGGAAATGATAGCCAGATGAGTCACCATTTTCTCTACTTCCTGTAATAGATGGCTTGAAATAAATATAGTAATCCCTTGTTCTTTATTCAGTTTAAGTAATAATTCACGAATTTCCAGCATTCCATTCGGATCAAGACCGTTTACAGGTTCATCAAGAATTAAAAGCTCCGGAGATCCAAGAAGGGTCATGGCAATAGCCAGCCTTTGTTTCATTCCTAATGAATACCTTTTCATCTTTACATTTCTGTTTTCCCAAAGATCTACAAGATGCAGAACTCTTTCACATTCAGAATCGGGGAGATCTCTTAATTGAGAAAGAATAATAAGATTATCCCATCCTGATAAATGATCATAAAAAGCAGGGCTGTCTATGAGACTTCCAATTTTTTGAAATCCATTAGGGTAGAGTAGTGTAAGATTTTTACTAAATATTTCGATGGCATTATTTTCATCGGGAAGATTTCCCAGCATGACTTTCATGGTTGTTGATTTTCCGGCTCCGTTGGCTCCCAGAAATCCAAAAATACTTCCTTTAGGGACAGCAAGACTTACATTTTTGAGAATGAGTTTATTTTTGGTGAATCCATAGTTGAGATTACGGATGTTAATTAGATTTTCCATAGATACTTGTGTGATGGTTATGAATAAAAAAAGACTTTCTGTAATTACAAAAAGTCTTATATAAGTATGAGGTTCAGGTTATTTTGTTACACGAGGCTTATATCCTGATTCGTTAAAAATTTTAGTAGCATCCATCTTTAGAAATTCTTTCAGTTGTGTGTCTGGTTTTTCTTTAAAGTACGCTTTACAGATCTGCCATCCTGTGAAAATTCCAATTTGTGGGGAAGATTCGTTGTCGATTTCAGTGTAGAACTTTGAGAATGGCCCCGGAGCAATAAAACGCTCACCCAGTCTTGGGTCATCACCAAATAAGAGATTGCTTTCCACAAAATAATTCCAGATATTGGCTTCATTATAAGTAGCCCATTCGTATTGCTTTTGGGTATAATTCATTTTCAGATAATCAGGGAAATCAGGAAGAAAAGCGTCCTGCAAGATCATTACTTTTCCATTAAGAATAACCTGATCTATGAATTTCTGATGATCCGGAGACTCCGTGACAATATTTTCAGCAAAAAGTTGAGAAACTTTAGGAACAATATTCTGTGGATTCATCGACTTCTGGAAATATTGTTCAAGTCCTTTATAATGAGCATTACCATCTCCCATAAAACCTGTAATATCTATGAATAAAAGATTTTTCTTTTCATCATAAAAGATAGGATCCTGAACCATTTGAAGAGCCGATGAAAATAGATATACCTTGGGACTTTTAAATTGTGGGAAGTAGTATTTGATATGGGAAAATAATCCCTGAAGTTCTTTCTGTAATTTAGTCTGATCTATTTTCCCGATAGCTTCTTTATAGATTTTTATTTCTTCTGTGTCAATTCTTCTTTTGGCAAAATCTGCATCAGAAACAGTTCCCTGAAACCATGGGAATTGTGCCTTAAATTGATCCAACGGAATATTGGGGTTATAAAGTTCTTTAGAAATATCCGTCATTTCAATTTTTTCGGAGGGATCTTTTACTTCTACTTTCCATTGGTTTTCCGGTTCTTTTTTGCAAGAATTCAGTCCCGCAATTAAAATAGAAGAAAGGGCAATATATCTGAAAATCTTCATTATTTTTACATAGATTTAAGGTTTACAAAAGTAAGGATTAAATGCAAAATTCATGATGAAAATTAAAATATTTACAACCCTCCTTTTTATTTTCGGATTTATTTTTTTTCAGGCTCAAAAGCTTGAGTTTAAAGATAAAAATCTGGAAAAAGCAATCCTTGAAAATTTTGATGTAAACAAAGATGGAATGATTACCCAGCCCGAAGCAGAAGCAATTAATAACCTGTTTCTGGTTCAAAAAGGAATTACTTCTACAGATGATCTGCATTTCTTTAAAAATGTAAAAATGATAATGCTGGATGATAATACGATTCCGGTGATTGTTCTGAAAGATATGGACAAGTTGAACCTGTTTTCGTGTACAGGTTGTAAAGCAACATCATTTAAAGCAGAAAACTTGAAACATTTGACTTCTTTATACATTGATAATAACCTTTTAGAAGGAATCTCATTAAAAGATACACCCAAAATTGACCAATTAACATTATCTTTAAATCAGCTAAAAATAATAGACCTTTCTCAGCTGAAAAATTTAAGAAGATTAAATGTAGAACACAACAAAATCCAACACATTGATATTTCAGGAAACCCCATTTTACAAACTTTAAATGTAGGCGGAAACAAAATAAAAGAAGCAGACATAAAGAAAGGAATAACGAAAGAGGTAACCATATTTGGAGCTGATGAACAAAACTAATAGTATGAAAATAGAAACCGAAAGACTTATTTTAAGAGAACTTGAAGACACTGATTTTGAACGAATGTTCCTTATGGATTCTGACCCTGAGGTAATGAAATACCTTGGAACTCCCGTAACAAATCTGGATGAATCAAAGGAGATCATCAAAATGATCAGGAAACAATATGAGGAAAATGGAGTAGGAAGATGGGCGGTCATTGAAAAAGAAAGCGGATTACTGATAGGATGGTGCGGTTTAAAACTATTAAAAGAACCTATCAATGGGCATGTAGAAACTTTGGATCTTGGGTATCGTTTTATTCCTGAGTTTTGGGGCAAAGGATACGCTTGGGAAGCCGCAAAGGCTACACTGGATTATGGTTTTAATGAATTGAAAGCAAATACAATATATGCTTTTGCCGATGCCGGAAATTCAGGTTCTCATTATATCTTAACAAAAATGGGCTTTGAAAATACAGGTGCATTTGAAGACTCAGGAGTCAAATGTTTTTGGTATGAACTGAAGCGTGAAAAATATATTTAATATCATGACGATACGACAGGAAGAGGAAAAGGATTATCAAAAGGTCTTTCAGCTTATAGAAGAAGCATTCTGGGAAATGGAGCACAGTGATCATCAGGAACATTTTCTCGTTGAAAAATTAAGAGAATCTGAAGCTTTTATTCCAGAACTCTCATTGGTAGCAGAAGATGAAAATGGCAATATTGCCGGACACATTTTGTTTACAAAGCTTAAAATTGAAAATGACTCAGAAACTTATGAGTCGTTAGCGCTAGCCCCTGTTTCTGTTAAACCTGATTCTCAAAATAAAGGAATTGGTGGTCAGTTGATTCTTTATGGACATCAAATTGCTAAAGAACTGGGATATGATTCTGTCATTTTAATTGGCCATGAAAATTATTATCCAAGGTTTGGTTACAAAAAAACAAGTAATTTTGGGATTTCATTTCCGTTTGAAATTCCGGAAGAAAACGGAATGGCCATTGAGTTGGTAAAAGACGGATTAAAAAATAAAAAAGGGATAGTGAAATATCCTAAAGAATTTGGAATAGATTAAAAAAATATAAACGATGCAGACACAAAAAGTGATAGATCATATCGTTGGCTGGTTAAAAGATTATGCAACGAAAGCTAGAGTAAATGGATATGTAATAGGAGTTTCAGGAGGCGTTGATTCAGGAGTAGTTTCTACATTAGCAGCAATGACCGGATTAAAAACATTACTGATTGAAATGCCAATCCGCCAGAAAGCCGATCAGGTAGATCGTGCAAAGGATCACATGAATGATCTGAAATCCAAATTTTCAAACGTGGAAATCATGTCTGTAGACTTAACACCCGCTTTTGAAGAACTTTATAAAACCTTTGATGTAAAGGATGATCTATACCCGAATGAGAAATTGGCATTTGCCAATACAAGATCCCGTTTGAGAATGCTTACCCTGTATTATTATGGTCAGCTTAACGGGCTTTTAGTGTGTGGAACCGGAAATAAAGTTGAAGACTTTGGAATTGGTTTTTATACCAAATATGGGGATGGTGGAGTAGACGTATCACCAATCGGAGACCTTTATAAAACTGAAGTATATGCTTTGGCAAAAGGATTGGATCTGATCAAAAGTATTCAGGAAGCTATTCCTACAGATGGTCTTTGGGATGTGGATCGCACGGATGAACAACAGATTGGAGCCACTTATCCTGAATTGGAAAAAATTCAAAAAGAATACGGAACCAAAACAGCAGAAGACTACGAAGGAAGAGATAAAGAAGTATTCCTGATCTTTGACAGAATGCATAAAGCTGCCAAACATAAGATGGATCCTATCCCGGTTTGTGATATTCCTGAAGATTGGAGAGAATCATAAAAATAGATATCTACTTAGTTTAGCAATATAATATTGTACACATTATTGTTATATTGCTAAACTGATATATTGTTACATTAATACATTTACTACTATGAACAGTAAAATAAGAGCCGTATTTTTCATCTGTCTGGGGCTCCTTTTCGGAATGTCTGTGATGTATATCTATAATAATTTCATTAAAAGTAATGACCATTCATCCTCAGCTAAAACAGAGCATGTAAGTTATGGAAGCACTTCTACGGAAGATCAGACTAATATCGATAATTCATCAACCCAGGTTTCTATTGAAAAACTGACAGAGGAAAAAACGGTGATCAGCTATGTAAAGCAAAATCATAGACTACCAGATTATTACATTACAAAAAGTGAGGCCAGAAAACAAGGATGGAATCCTTCAAAAGGAAATCTTTGTGAGATGCTTCCCGGAAAAGCCATTGGTGGAGATAAATTCGGAAACAGGGAAGGAAGATTACCGGATGGAGACAAATACTTTGAAGCCGATGTCAATTACCGCTGTGGCGGAAGAAATGCAGACCGTATTATCTATACTAAAAATGGAGATGTTTACTTGACTAAAAACCATTACAAGAGTTTTGACAAGCAGTAATTGTCGTTACGAGGAGCATTCGGCGAAGCATAACTGATATATAATTTGCATTTAAATCATGATAAATAGTAAATTTGAAAAATAATAATTTTGTTTATCTGCTGTTTTTATTTCTGGTGTTTTCATGCTCAGAAAAGCAAAAGATTGTAAAAGAATCGCAACAAAAGCCAGCAATCACTATACTGGTTCAGCCATTCAGAGATATACAACCTGAAAAAGTAGAAACAGTAGCAGAAGGCATTAAAAAAATATATCCTAATATTAAAGTTCTGGAACCAATAGACTTTCCGGAAAATGCTTATTATAAAGAGAGAAACCGTTATAGAGCCGATTCGATCATTAAGTTTTTAAACACCAGAACAAAAGAAGGTTTTGTTACAATTGGACTTACTTCAAAAGATATCAGTGTGACCAAAGGAAAAATAAAAGATTTTGGAGTAATGGGCTTAGGATATAGACCGGGAAAAGCTTGCGTAGCTTCAAATTTTAGGTTGAGCAAAGAAAATTCGGATGAGCAGTTTTATAAAATTGCCATTCATGAGCTTGGTCATACTCAAGGGTTGCCACATTGCCCAGAAAAAATGTGTTTTATGAGAGATGCAGAAGGTAAAAATCCAACGAATGAAGAAACGGATTTTTGTAAAAAATGCAAAACTTTTTTAATCAATAAAAATTGGAAATTTAGTTCAATATGAAGACAGTATATATAGATTTTATAAACATAGGCGATTATGAGGATTTCTATGCTCAGCTGAAGGAGAAAATTCAACTTCCTGAACATTTTGGAGATAATCTTGATGCGCTTTTCGATACCATTACCGGAGAATTGGAAATGCCCCTCCACATTGAATTCGTAAACATGACGGTAGATCAGCTTGAAATTTTTGAAGATCTTTTAACGACATTGGAAGATGCTGAGGAAGAAGTGGAAGATTTCACTTTCAGCTACTATCTGGAGCAATATGAAGATGATGAAGACGAAGAGGAAACAGAAGACTAATTGGTAATGTAAAAAAGTAAAAAGGTTGTTTTAGAAATAGAGCAACCTTTTTTATTGACGTATTTTTTTAAATAAATCTGCTGAATTATTATAATCAGTGAGAGTTTAAAATTATTTAGAAAATATTTTTCTCGCAGATTGAGGAGATTTCGCAGATTTTTCTTTGATGGGTTTATTGGAAAACGCTAAGGCGCTAAGAATTTCAACATTATACTGTTTTTAAGGCGCTAGAAAATCAAAGATTTTCAGCTGATAATTAATCATGAATTATTTTATTAGTGGATTCATGGCTATATGAATACAAGCATAATTCTATTAAATTTTATCGTAGATAAAATCTTAGCGCCTTAAAAATAATGCATTTAGATAATCAGTTGCGCCTTTGCGTTTTCCAACTTGACTATCCAAATAAAAAACCAACAGAAGTTCTGTTGGTCTAATCCTATAAAACTTACCATAAAATGTAAGTCCATATTATTTTAAATATCACAGCAAAAGCTGAATATTTATTTTAAAATCATGTTTGCAATCCTACAAATCGATCTTATAAAAATGTAGAATCAAAATAGAAAGGCAACAAATCTTTCACTGCATGCACCTTCACCACTTCTTCATTCATGCTTGAAAAATAAAGATCGATATCCTCATTTTGTTTAGTTTCGTATTCTATTAAGCTCTGGCGGCAGGCTCCACATGGTGGAATTGGTGGGTTTTTCTCATGAAATTCCTTGGGTCCACCCACAACGAAGATTTTCTTTACCTTCATATTCGGGAAATTTGCGGCTACCCAGAAAAGAGTAGTTCTTTCTGCACAAAGTCCCGAAGGGAAAGCTGCATTTTCCTGATTATTTCCGGAATAGATTTCTCCGTTTTCAAGCAATACGGCACATCCTACAAAAAACTGAGAATAGGGCGCATAAGCGTTTTCACGAGCCTCTTTGGCTCTTGCAAATAATTTTTTTTCTATATCGCTCAGCTCACTGCTATTTTTAAAATATTCGTAACTGATCTGTATGTCTTTTTTCATATATTGTAGACTAAAAAAGGGGGGTAAAATTAGTTTTTTTTAATGAGGTGGGCAATATTTTATTCTTCCAATGAAAAAGTTCAATTTTTAAGACCATAAAATGTTATATACTCCAATACAATTCAGGAATGTAGAGTTGAAAAACCGCTGGGTAATGTCTCCCATGTGCATGTATTCATGTGAAAACGGAATGGCCAATGACTTCCATTTGGTACATTACGGAAGCAGAGCGCAGGGAGGAACCGGGCTGCTTGTGGTGGAAGCTACAGGGGTAGAACCAAGAGGAAGAATTACCAATCACTGTATGGGAATCTGGAATGATGAACAAGCGGAAAAATTGCAGCAAATTGTAGAATTTGTTCATAAAAACTCAGACAGCAAGATAGGAATCCAATTAGCGCATGCCGGAAGGAAGGGCTCTACATGGAATAACCTGCAGATTTCAGTAGAAGAAGGTTGGGAAACCATTGCACCAAGCTCTATTCCCTATCATCCGTCAGAAAGAATTCCGCATGTTTTGAGTACTGCTGAGGTAAAAGAACAAGTTCATCATTTTAAAAAGGCAGCACAAAGAGCTGTAAAAGCAGGTTTTGATCTGATTGAAATTCATGGAGCCCACGGATATCTTATTCATCAGTTTTTATCTCCATTATCCAACATCAGAACCGATGAATATGGTGGGAGTTTTGAGAACAGAATCCGTTTTCTCATTGAAATAGTTGATGCCGTTAATGAAGAATTGAATGAAAATATAGCCCTTTTTGTACGGATTTCCGGAACAGAATATGCTGAAAATGGCTGGGATATTCAGGATAGTGTAGCATTAGCGAAAATTTTAAAAGAGCATTCCGTTGATCTTGTAGATGTATCGAGTGGTGGAAATATCCATGGAGCAAAAATTTCAGTTTTCAATGGGTATCAGGTTCCTTTTTCTTCTCAGATAAAAAGGGAAGCGGATGTAAAAACCGGAGCAGTAGGTTTAATCACAAAAGTAGAACAGGCAGAGGATATTCTTCAGAATGGAGAGGCAGATCTGGTCTTTATAGCAAGGGAAATCTTAAGAAATCCATACCTTGCCGTTCAGGGAAGCTTTGAAATGAAGGAAGACTGCTTTTTTCCCCATCAATATACAAGAGCCAAGATCTCTTCATAATACTAAATTCTGTGAAAATGAATATTGAAGACTTTATGCTGACCTGTCCCAGTAAGAAATTTCTGGGCGTGGAATGTTTGGGATGTGGTGCTCAGCGCGCCATTGTTCTGGTCTTTGAAGGAAAGTTTTCGGAAGCATTTAAAATGTATCCGGCGGTATACACTGTATTGCTGTTCTTTTTTATTTTAGGACTAAGTGTTATCGATCAGAAAAGAAAGTATTCATCGGTACTTATGAAGCTCGTCATCGTTAACCTTGTGATTGCGGTTATTTCTTATGTTTACAAACATTTCTGATTATATTTTAGAGAATATTAAAAATTAAAGCTGTTTTTTTCATATTATTTAATTCTGAAAGCGTGAAAGTCGTAGAATTACTACAATTTTTGAAACAGTGACCTTAAAACTTTTGAAATTAGAACATGAAGTCTATCTTTGTTATGAGAAATCCTTTAAACAGGGCTATCATTAATGATTTAAATTTAAGAATATGGCAGGAAATTCAAGAGGAATCTTAAAATTCAATGGAGGTGAAGGTCAGAAGTTATTAAAACTTAATTACAGCGTTTCAAGAGCTACCGATGTTTCAGGACGTGTAGCATCAGATCCGTCAAATGCACTGATTAAAGTAACCATCGAAGCAACAGAAAAATCTGATGTTTTGGAAAGTTTACTAAATAGCAAATATAAGCCTACAACTGGAGAAATCAACTTCAATAAATCTCATGAAGAAGGAACACTAATTGCTTTGAAATGGGAAAATGGATATGTGATTCAGCACGAAGTAGACTTTGATGCAATAGACAGCAATAATATGCTGATTAGCTTTGTAATAAGTGCTGAAACTATTACTTATGGTAATTCTGAATATGCAGGGCTTTGGCCAAGCAGTTAGGTCTTTGCTCGTTAAAATAAAAAGACTGTCTTCATAAGACGGTCTTTTTTATCTTTTCCAGCCCTATTCTAAAGGAAACTTACAATTTCCATTCACTAAAAACCATTTAACAAATCACTACAAAATATGTCAAACAAACCAGGAATATCCAATGCTGCATTTCGCCCTACACAAAATGCGGATGGGATATCCGAAAATCACCATACAGGTATTAATCGTTTGGTAAAGCTTTCTATAGTTATAGAAGGAAAGATCATCAAATTCTATAAACATTTCAAACTCAAGCAAAGTACAAGAAGACATCATGAATTCACACTGACTTTAGCTCATGATACTTTAGGCGAAAGGCAAACTCATTCATTGGAAGATGCCAACAAATTTCTTGGAAAACGTCTTACAGCTATTATTTCTTATAAAGATATAGACAACAGCCCTGAGAGAACTTTCGTAGGGGTCATTACAGGAGTAGGATTCAGCCAGGAGAGAATGAGCTTGGGAAATATTGTCCTAACAGGCAGCAGTCCAACCATTTATTAGACGGAGCTCCGCATATTCAGAGTTTTGGAGGAAACCAGCCTGTGAATATGGGAATCATTGCAGAAGATATTATCAGACAAGGAATTGATAAAAGCCGTTTTGATATCAGGATCGATGCGAATAATTTTTCTCAGATCATTTACAGCAGTCAATATGATGAAACGCATTACAATTATCTGGCAAGAATGGCTGAAGCTTATGGCGAGCAATTCTATTATGATGGTGAAGTACTGCATTTTGGAAAACTTCCCCCTCAAAATAAAGCAATAACCCTTACATACGGAAGCAGTGCTAATGATATAAAGGTAGAATTAAAGGCTGTTCACACCAAACCGCAGTTCTATGGCTATAACAGTAATAAAAATGAAAAACTGACTTCAGGGTCTACCCCTATAAAACATGTAGGAGATCTGGCTAAAACAGCATACAGTCATAACGATTCTATTTATAAAACTCCAGCGTTACAAGTTGCTCCAATGAAAGCAAATACCCACTTGGATGTTGAATATTCACAGAAAAGTGCTTCCGGAAGTGAAGCTGTAAATGTTTTCACTATTTCAGGGAATACTACCGTTCCTTTTTTGCATCCGGGTTGTGTAGCTGATGTACAGATGCGTAAACCTGATTCTAATGAAACATCTTATTTCACAAGAATCATGATCACGGAAGCAGAACATGAAATTGATACAATTGGCCATTATCAGGGGAGCTTTGTAGGAATTGCTGCCGATACAGGATTTCTGCCAAGACCGGAATATACGATTCCAAAAGCAGAACCACAGACTGCTACAGTAATTTCTAATACAGATCCTTCAGGACAGGGAAGAGTACAGGTAAGATTCGACTGGCAAACCAATGATACTACCCATTTTATCCGTATGATGAGCCCTGATGCCGGAGGGACTGATCAGGTATCTCAAAACAGAGGGTACGTTGCAATTCCGGAGGTAGGAGATCAGGTAATGGTAAATTTCGTTCATAGCCATCCGGATAGACCTTTTGTAATGGGAGGAATGTTCCATGGCGGAGTCGCTTTGGGTGGTGGTATCAATAACCGTTTGAAATCGATACAAACCAGAAGCGGAATCAGAATCTTACTGAATGATGATGAAGGAAGTGTAACGATTTAGATCCAAGCGGAAACAGTTACTTTATGGATGGAAAGGGAAATATCAATATGAAAGCTCCTAAAAATTTCACTTTAAATGCAGGTGAAAATATCAATATTACTGCAGGAAAAGAAATTTCTATTGATGCAGGAGCAAGTATTACCAGTACAGCCAATGAAGACATTAATTCTACTGCAGGAAAAGACATCATGCAGACGGCATCTGGAGATATCCGGGAATCCTCAGATACCAGAACAGAATTAGTTGATAAAGAATTTAAAAGACAATCTGAAACCTCTAACGAAATAGCAGGCGAAATTTCGATGTTCAGCGAACTAGAAAATATGACCATGCAAAGCGGAAAAATAGTGGAGTTCAACAGTGCTGAAAAATCAAAACTTTTCTAATATGGCGATTATTAAGACAGCAACCAATATTCATATAAAAGTCAAAGACTCTTACCACTTGAATGTTGGAAATAAAGTAGAAAAGATGGCCAAGAAGATTAATGTTGAGGCACAAAAGGAAAACCTTATTTTAGCGAGTAACAAGAAGATTGTGTCTCATGGTAACAAATAAATTAAAGTTTCTTTTTCTTTGTGCAGTTTGTTGTTTCTCCATCATCAATGGTCAGAATAAAAAATACAATTGGTTGGGAACTGTTTCAGCACCGGAGGAATATCCTATGGAAATTTACAGTGGAGCTATTATCGCTGATGATTTTACGTATAGTTTTGATGCCGATTGGGGAACCCAGAATCAAGGTTGGGGAACGGAAGGTAAAATAAAGAAGGCAAAGATTGAAAAAATGGATCTTCCAAATCAATTGAATTTTACTTGGTATTCCTTAACAGAGAAAAAGTTTTATACCGGAAAATGGAAACTGAATAAAGATAAAATAAAGAGTCTTTTTGATGAAGGATTTGTAGATCAGGATACCCGTAAAAGAGTTACCTATACTACTTTTATTGTAGGATTAGCACCAAAAGGAAAGGTGGCCGTATGGGTAAAGGGTTCTAAGAATCAAAAAGAAGTAGGTTTTTTTCAGGCTCATGATACTCTTATCACAAAAGAAAGGGCAGATAAAGACGCTCAATATATGTTTAAAGAGGGTTTCACAGAAGCAACATTGTATAAAGCGTTCAACCCGGAGCTTCGTAAAAAAATTTCGGAAGAAGGATATCCAGCTGTAGATAGTTATGAAGGATACAGGGAAAGATACAAATGGAACCTGTGGTGATCCTTCCGGAAGGAGGCGTATGGTTAGATTTTGGATTTACCGGCTATAATGGCGATGAAGAAAATCTTTTTGCAAAAAGTTTAAAGGATAATCCTTATAAAGAAAGAGCAATCCCTAGATTTTCTGGTTTTTATTGGCGTGATCAAAATAAAAACAGATATGCCGTATGGATAGATTCTTTTAATGAGAAAGAAATTTTTGAATTATTCAGAAAAATAGGCAAAGAAGAAGAAATTGACGTTACCATAAAAGTCAATGAAAACAATACCAAAGTTTTGGTATCACTTATTACTGAAGAAGGAGAAGTTTCTATTACCAAGGCAAAGATCCGATTGTCCCATAAAGCAGAACAAGTTGCTGATTAATATAAAATAAGAATCTATGTCAAATATAGTTTTTGGAAATTATTCTCCTTCCGAAGAAGAAGATGACGGAGTACAGGAAGTAATCATAGGTGTTTTTTTTGATGGTACCTTGAATAACGAAAGGAATACTTATCTCCGAAAGGAATATCAAAAGAAAAAAGCAAAGCAACCCTATGATGAAGATGCTGTAGATGATTACCCTATACTAAAGGCTGATGCTGATAGTTATGATAACGACTATTCAAATGTTGCAAGAATGTATCATTTTTATGACAATAACAGTCAGAATTCGATCTATGTAGAAGGAATAGGAACAGAAAATGGAGCAAGAACAGATGCCAGTCAGGGATATATTACTGGAACAGGTAGCACCGGAGTTCCTGCCAAAGTGGGGATAGGTTGTAAACTTGTAGCAGAAAAAATTAAAAGTTTTGCCACAAAGAAAAAAACGGTCAATCTTATTCTGGATGTATTTGGTTTCAGCAGAGGAGCTGCAGCTGCACGTCATTTTGTAAATGAAGTAACAAAATCAAGAAATGGCAAAAATCCAGCAAGAGGAGTGCTAGGACAGAAGTTGGCGAGTTATAATATTCAGATTAATAAATTTCAGATTAGATTTGTTGGGCTATACGACACTGTGTCTTCATATGGAGGAGATTTTAGTAATGATGTTGAGGATCTGGGTCTGGATTCCATAAAAAACAGTTCTGTGAAGAATGTTGTACAGTTTGCAGCAGGTCACGAATGGAGAACCAATTTCAGTCTTACTGATATTACCAGCGCAGGAGATAAAGGAAAAGAATTTACGATTCCCGGTGCCCATGCAGATGTTGGCGGATGTTATGAAAGTGAAGTCTTTAAGCAGGATCACAGTCCTTCCTTAACACCGGCAAGAGTTATTAATGATCCTGTGGAATACAACCGTATTGCAGAAGGTAAAAAGCAAGTTTTCATTGATCAAGGATGGTATTTGAAAGGACAGATTAAAACAGGGCCACATTCTAATAAATATGTCAATCATATTTATTTACAGGGTGAAAGATATATTGATAAAAGATACAGCTATATTCCTTTGCACTTTATGTGTCAGTTGGCAAAAGATAAAAAATCGGAATTTAATACCTCTTCTGTAGAATTCAAATTCCAGATTCCACAAAAAGCGGGGCAAAACGGGATTCACCTGCTCAGTTATGTCAAAAGTAGGTTGCAAAAATATATTGATGAAACAAAAAACTTGAGTGCATTCGAAAGAAATAAAATCTCTTATCAAAAATATCTTGATTTTGAGAATGAAAAAAAGCTCATCAATAATTACGTACATTGGTCTGCAACAGGGAAAACAGGACATGGTCCAAGAAAGGATGGAAGAAGAGAAATTATAAACGGCTAATCCATGAAAAAAATAATACAAATATTTCTATTATCTGCAACTCTGAGTAGTTTGCTCTATAATTGTCAAAAAGGTAATGCAATGAACGATACATATGTTTATGAAACTGGTTCTGGATGTGATGAAAGCTATCCTATAGATACTTATCGACAGGTATTTTATTCTAAGGATAACAAAATGATTCAAATTGACGGACTCGGATTTCAAAGAGGACCATGGGGAAATGGAGGAGTAACCTATGTGAAAAATGAAAAACAGGACAAAAAGCTTCCTACTATTATGAAAGTAGGTTATTATTCTTACGCGGAAGATAAATTTTATGAAGGAGAATTCAATCTGCCTACTGATAAGATCAAAGAATATCTTAATGAAAAAGCAGACGATCCGGAATATATCAATAGAAAGAATGAAGATAGCAAAGACGGTTTTTTTCATAAATATAACCGTATAGAAGTAGGATTTACATTAGGGGGTATGGTTGTTCTATGGATTAAAGGAGAAGACGCTCAAAAAATACTTGCCACATTTACAGCCAAAGAAGCCTTTCCTGAGTGGAGTTCTGTTTTTGAAGACTCTGATCGCAAAGGAAAAGTTGAATATGGATTAAACAATGATGTATATACTCCGAAAGTTAAAAATGAAATTCTTACCAAAACACTGCCTTTAGGTCTTTGGAAAGCATATGAAGAACAGTTCAATTGGGGACTTCTTGTAAATCTACCATCAGGAGGTAAACTGGAGAATATTTCAGTGAAAACAATCAATGCTGAAACAGAAACACTGTACAATTCTGCTCACGGAGATAAAAAGAGGGCAGTACCTTATAATATAGAATTCTTTTGGTCACTTAATGGGAAACATTATAATTCAAGAATTGTTTTTGGTGAGAATATGAATTATTACAATGCAATCTATAAAGCTACAAAAGCTTCTGCAAAAGATGCGAGACCTTCAGACTTCAGGCAGGAAGAAGTATATAAAAACTTTCATCTACTGAAACCAGATGAATCTGCAAAGCTTACCATTAATGTAGATAGTGATCAGTCTATCAATGTATCATTAAAACAAGAAGACCAGAATCTTTCCTTCAAAAGTATTATCGCAAAAACTTTTGAACAGTAAAGTGTTGAATTCTAGGTTTAATCAATTAATTGAAATAGAAAAAGACGATAGTAATATGGTTCAATATTATTATAAATGGTCATAATGTTTAATTATTGAGATATGAAAAGACTCTTAATTTATATACTGATATTTCAATATTTCTTAATCTCATGTCAAAAAAATATGAATAAATACGAGTGGATGCCAACAGAAAGTTCACCTAAAATGTATCCTATGAATATACATAAAGGAACTTTGATTTTGGAAGATGGGAGTAGTGTTTATATTCCATCCTCCGGAATATCTCATGAAATATGGGGGCATACAGGTTCTACCCATGTACAAGGGAATGATTTTAAATCAATTCCGGTAAAGCTGGAATTAACCTGGGCTTCATTCATGGAAAAGAAATTTTATAAAGGAAGCTGGGATCTTCCGGTTGATAAAATAAAAGAATTATTTAATAAAGGAGTTACCAATTGGCGCACTGGAGCCAAAGACAATTATTCCTATATTGTGGTAGGTTGTGCCCCCGGAGGAGTAGTTGTGGTATGGATGTACGGAGACGATCAGCAGGTTGAGATAGGACGTTTTCAGGCAAAAGAAACGAATATAAGCATGGCTGAATATGTGCCGGGAAATCCAACGATTACACCCAATGAATTTTTTGATGTAAGCAGTTCTGTACCCGCAGCCTATGAGAATATGAATAAAAAAGGAATTCAGTATGGCTTATGGGATACTTATCGTGAAAAGTATTCATGGAAGCCGGAAATACAAATTCCGGGGTATACCTTAGACCATGTTATTTTTGAAATGTTTAATGGGGAAATGGAAACCCTATTTGGAAGTACAATAGCCAATAATCAATTCAAAGTAAGGGCGATTCCAAGATATTTCTCTTTTTTATTATCCAATGCAAAAGGAGAAAAATATGTCTTTGAAGTAAAATATGCTGATGAAGACGAAATGCTTGAGTTGTTTAAAAATGCAGATAAAAATAAACCCATAGAGATCATATTACAGATGGACGGAAGTCTGAATAATAAAAAATTAATCTTTAAACAAGAAAATAAAGAAATCCTGATCAAAAAAATAGACATGGATAACTTCTGGAAGTACCAAGAATGATAAGCCGTAAAATCCATATAATCTATCTCTTACTTTTCATGAGCACATTAATCTCATGTCAAAATAAAATGGAAAAATACAAATGGCTTCCTACAGAAAGCTCTCCCCTTTTATATCCTATGAACATATATAAAGGTAATCTTTATCTTGAAGACGGTACCAATGTGTATATTCCATGTTCCGGTATTTCTCATACAGGTTGGGGATATGGTGGTTCTACCCATACTCAAGGGGAGGATTTAAAAGCAGTTCCTGTAAAACTGGAGGTAACCTGGGCCTCTTTTTTGGAAAATAAATTTTATTCCGGAAGTTGGGAATTGCCTGTAGATAAGATAAAAAAGCTTTTTAAAGAAGGTACAGTGAATTGGAGAAACAATGAAAAAGGAACTTATTCTTCAGTTGTTGTAGGATTGGCACCAGGTGGAGTTGCTGTAGTCTGGATGTATGGTAATGATCAGCAGATAGAAATAGGCAGATATCAGGCAAAAGAAACTCAGGTTGCCATGAAAGATTATGTGCCCGGAAATCCAACCATCACTCAGAAAGAATATTTTGATATGAGCGCTTCTGTTCCCGAAGCATATGAAAATATGATGAAAAACGGAATCCCGTTTGGAATCTGGGATACTTACCGTAAAAAATACAATTGGAAAACAAGCATAGAAATTCCTAATCAGACATTGAAAAATGTGACGATGGAAATGTATAATGGGGAAATGGAAACATTATTTAATGAAACCATTACTAAGAATCCTTTTAAAGAAAGAGCCGTTCCGCGTTTACTATCTTTTTTGTTTGAAGATAAGAATGGGAAACAGACTGTTTTTGAAGTAAGATATTTTGATGAAAATGAAATCTTTTCATTATTTAAAAAGACAGATGCAAATCAACCTATAGAAATTGTCCTTCAAATGAATGAAGATCTTACCAACAGAAAGCTGATTTTGAAACAAGGAGATAAAGAATTTCCAATACAGAAAATAGATTATGATAATATGTGGGAACTTAAGAAGTATAAATCAAAATAAGAACATCTCAGTATTATATAAAAGAATCAGGCTCAGAAAAAGAACAATGAAGCCGGCTTATTATGAAGAAGTTTAATATACATTCCGTTCAGAAAAATGAAAATTTAAAAAGCATTGCTGCCCTTTATAATATGGATGCAGATGCTTTAAAATTATTTCATAACAATCACTGCCAGGTAAAAGATATGGTGCTTATAGATCTTACCAGACAGACAGAACTCTTTATTCCGCGAACTGCTGTTGCAGACAAGAATAAACTGGTAAAGTTCGGAATTGGAAACCGTCTTGTTTTTCAGCCGGAAAAGTCATTCTGTAATTATGGGGTGACCATTAATTTTGAAACTGGAGATCATAAAAATGAACTGAAATATAATACCTCAGTCCGTTGGCTGAAATACGAAGATAATCTGCACTTTTTCGAAATTAACCGTACTTCAAATCTATATCTGAATCAGGAGGAAGTCAATGAAATTGCAGATATGTTGGCTTATAAAACATCAAAAGTTTTGTACCCTTTACAGGTAAGTGTAGATGGATATGGGAAATTCAATCAGGTAGAAAACGCTGAATCCTTTACAGAAAGATGGGATAGTGTAAAAGAAGAAGTTTATAAAGAGTTTGAAGGAGAAATCGTAGATGAATATTGCAGAAAAATAGAAGAAATTATACAAGAGGACGATGCTATCAACCTTTATCTTAAAAATGATTATTTCCTGAGAACCCTATTCTTTGGAATTTATCAGAGCTTTGGAGAAAACTACCAGCTGGAGTTGGAGGATAGCTTTCCTGTTATCAGTAATCCGATAGAACCGAAATATAAAATACATATAGAAGTAGATCCGGTAAAAGATGAATATGACCTGATCAATATAGCAGGAGAAGGAAAATTAAATGAGGAAAGAACCATATCCGATTTTATCAATGAATATCCTTTCTCAATGATTATTGCAGATGATCCGATAATGAATGAAGATGGTAACTTCAGAATACAATATTACCTTAACGGAAAAACTTTACTTCCCGAATCCCTATATCTGGAATGCAGTATGATGCTGAAAGAAGAAAAGAAAATATCAGTGGTGATTGCCACGATAACAGAATAAAAAAAAACAAACGAAATGAAACTGAAATTAAAATTAAACGATAAACTCTTTGCCTTGATAGGACTGCTGTGCTTCAGTTTATCTTTTGCACAAAAAGTAGAATTTACAGTACCCAAGAGTATTGAAGTTTTGGAAAATATTATTTTTGATTTTCAAAATGACTTTACGAAACCTATTGCAGTAGATGCCGCTGCTACACCTGATGATTTCTCAACCACGGTTGACCTTTTTGATCTGAAATATGATGGTGAAAATAAAAACCCTTACCTGAATCTTGCATTAAATAAAGGAGCAAAATCCAAGCAGTTTATTGAACGAGCGAGCTGGACCGTAACTTTTAAGAAAATCACTAAGAAAAGTACAAAAGTAAGCATCGACATTGAATCTGTCATTCCTGATCGTTGGTCAAAGAAAGAAGTAAATGTAAAGCTTACCCAATCCACAGGAAAAGTAGAAAATGAGATCAAAGAATTTCTGCTAAACTATAAAAAGCCAAAATCTTCATCCGCATGGGCAACAGCAGATGCCGCTGCAGAACCTACAGAAGCACAAATAGCTGCTGCAGAAGCACAAGCTACGGCTCAAATGGCAGAACTTGAAAACAGAAGACTTATCCAGAAAACAACTTCAAAAAAGCTACAGGCATTATTTAGTAAAAAACAATTTATTACTCTGCCAACAACTGCAGATACCTTTACAAAATCTTTACAGATACAATCCAAAGAAATGGAATGCAACGATTGTAAAGATGGAAAATATTCAAATTGGGATATTGATGAGGTTTTTAATCTGATCTATGCTAAAATGAATGATGGACAGGAATATTATGCCTTACAATACTACGGTGACAAAAAGGTTTCCGGATTACCTTACGGGCTTGTATTCAATGAAAGTTCACCATCTGAATGTAAGGCGAAGTTTGCAAGATACAATGCACAGCTTTATCAGACAACGGTAGATGTTGATGCCAATACAGCAACTGCATTAACGGTAGTTACCTTTAAAATGAATAATAGTTTTGTCCGACTTGAATTTGGAAACCAATACCTGACAAGACTTCTCGTATCCAATAAAGAACAATAACCATGGCTGAAAAACATATTGTAGTACAGGGAGCCATGTGCAAGTGCCAGTTCGGACAGGCTCCGGATAAACTCAAAGTACTTTCACACCAAAAAGAATATGCTAACGATAAAAATGCCTCCAAAAAACTCATCGTTACCACAAAAGAAATAGGAGGCGCAACATTTGAGAAAAATACATTCGGAAACTGTACCAAAAACGGAGGCCCACCACCGCCATGTAAGATCATGGTTACCGAATGGCAGAATTTCTATGATAAAGTACAATTGAGTAATGGCGGATATATCATTCTGGAAGACAGCAAAGCCATTTGTGCCGTTGCCGGAACTCCCTGTATAGAAATCACAGACCATGGCCAGAGAACAGAAGCCAGCCAGCAGAACTTTAAAAATGCCGATAAGGATGTACAACAGCAGATCAATCCTTTGGTAAATACAGAATCAATGTATAACGATCAGCCTACCCACCAAGGAGAGGACAACAGTGTAATCTAAAATGAGAAGAAATGGCGAAAGGCGTTAAAACAATAAAATTTAAAGGGCCTCATTATCCAACGATGACAGTCCCTGGAAAGAGAATAACTTTAAAAGCAGATCAGGACGGACTTTTTGAGGTAGATGAATGGCTTCCGGGAACGACTGCAGAAGATAAAAAGAAACCCGTGGTTTGGATGAGCCAGAGTATGGATAGACTTTCAGTTCTCACTAAGAAAGAATCAGCATCCGGTTTAGATTTGTGATTGGGAAAAAATACTGCGGAAATTATTACTACTATATAGAAGCCAGTCTCTCCGGGAAAAGAGATCGCAATCATAATTCAGGGCTTTATGTAAAAGGCTGGTGTGAACCTAAAATTGTAGACAGCAGATGGTGTAAGCAGCCAGGTGGTCAAGATGAACGAAAAACGTATGTCTTTTCTTACGGACACCTTGTCTACCTTCATTTAGATACAGAAGGCCTCAATGGAGACAGACTGATTGTGGAAGTTTATAAAGTAGTAACAGGAGGTGGAGGACTAAATGATGATAAGCTTATGTCTACTTATGATGCAAAAGTAGTGGATGGGCAGGTAAACCTGAAAATTGGAAACACCTATCAATGGTATGGTAAAATTGGCAGACCCAAAGATAAAGAGGAATTTTACGTAAAAGTAAAAACAGCTTCAGGAGTTGAGATAACCGATGGTAAAGATAAGGCTCATGCTCGTTTTCTGAGAATTCAGAATAGAGTAGTGAGCAAGGGGGTAGAAAGCTCAACTAATAATACCCCAACCAAAGTTGATTTGCCAGATAAAAATCAAAAAAATACCCACTCCTGCAGATATAAAGAAATCAGTGTAGATGATAATGGAGACCATTTTGTGGTTTTCAAAGAAGGAAGCACCAAATTCAAAAAAGTAACTTCCGAAACCCAGTTAGTAACGAGAAGAATACATTTTGCCTTTGACAAATCAGAAATACGCACCGATGAAAGAGCTTTCTTGCAAACTCTGCTTGATTTTCTACTGTACAACCAACACTTAGATATGACCCTTTCCGGACATGCCGATGATAGAGGAACGCTGGATTATAATCAGGCACTTTCAGAAAGAAGAGCACAGGCTGTAAAAGACTTTTTTGTAAATGGAGGACTCGTTAAAAGTAGAATTAAAACAAGAGGCTACGGTGAAGTAAACCCTGCTGTAACAGGAAAAACAGAAGAAGCTTATAAAAAGAACCGTAGAGTAGAAATTGATTTCAGTTATCTGGAATACAATCAGGAAGCATTGATCTATGAAACCATTGGCCCGGATGCAAAGAAAGCCAAGGAAATTACAGTAAATGTAAGAGAACGTATAGATAAAGGATGTTTCAGAAAAGAAAAACATGACAAGAACATTATCTACATCAATGAAACAGGTGGTAAAGATCTCATCCCTAAAAAAGGAGACAAGATCAAACAAACTGTATTTTCACAACAGGCTGCATTTCCGAAAAACTATGCATTAATGCTGCTGAAATATCTCAATCCGTTTTCTACGATTGATTATAAATTTGCATTCTACATCAATAGTTGCGCTTATTATGCAAGTAAGAAAAATGCAACCCTTGAAGTAAGAGTGTATCCGGATATTATCTGGATCGGTCATTTTCAGTATAATGGTGAAGATAAGGTAATTCCTTATTATTTTCATCAAAAAAACTTTGACCTCGAGCAGGGAATTACCGATGTTCTTAATGAATTGAAGAGTACTATTTTCTATAAAATATTCAGGTTGTTTCCAACCAACTTTATCGTTGAACATACCCTTCTGAAATATATTGAAAGCCAGGCAAAGAGTTATTTCTACGGAATTCATACCATCCACAACCGCACTGTGGAAAAAGCAGGACAGGAACTTTCTCTGGTGGGTACTCAGACAAACATTATCAAACAGACGGATTATACAAGATTTGCTGCAGCAGCCGTTATTTATGGCTTCGTTGTAGTGGGGATTTTGATCGAACTTCTGATGATCTACCTCACAAGAGGACGAAATGTAGTGAATAAGCTTCAGAAATTTGCTAAAATGGCAAGAAAAGCAGAAGCCATCTTAAAAAGAATGGAAGATGCAGGGGTAGAATTGATTCCACCGGCAATTGCCGTCAATGCAGGAATGTATTATCAGAAACAGAAAGATGGTAAAGTAGGTGTCGTGTACGAAGCCAATTTAAAAGCAGATCCTTTAATTGCTGTCAACTTCAAAAGAGAATTTGACCTGCTTGACCTGATCACCAAAAAAATTCAGGACATCAAAGGAGCTTCACTTCCAAAAGATCCGGAAGCCAAAAAAAAACTGGAACGAAATAAAAAGAATAACGATAGTATTGCCAGTTATTTTGAAACTTCAGGAGTTCATGAAATCAAAGGAACGATAGAAGTACGTGGAGACCTTATTTTTGAACATAATGTAAGATACAGTGTCCTTACAAACAGCTACAGTATTAGTGATAAACTAGGTAATGGTGTAGCTACCGCAAAAAATGAGATGCTACTGAAAGAACAAATTCTCTTTAATGCCGTTGTAGAAGGAAAATATGAAGGAGTATTCAAATTTTGTAAACTACAGACTTCCATTGAAGGGAAAGTAAGATTTACCTTAAAAGGAAGTTTAGGATCAAAATTAACGTATGGAGTTAATAATAAAGATGGTAAAGGTCTATTTGTTGCTAAGTCATTATATTGTTCAGGAGTAGAAGGAACCTATTATGGAAGTTTGGAAATAAAAGGAGTATTAGGTGTCTTTAAAAAAGAAACCAACGGCGGAGAACCTATTCCATTTACCTTGATAGAACCTTTTGAAATGCCACTATATCAAATACAGTTGTTTAAATCTTAATGACAATGATAAAATTAATACTAAGCACTATAATGGTCGCAAGTTTAACCGCTTGCTCACAAAATAAAACAGAAACTATGCAGAACCCTAATATTAATGCAGGAAATATTGTAGAAGAAATTACAAAACAAGTCAAACATTATCCTTCAGAAAAAATTTATAAAATAAGACACGAACATGATCTTTGTTATTATGAGATCCTTCTGAATGATATCCCGGTTTTTAGAAACTTCGATAATAATGTTCCCGATGCATTTGAAATTAATAATTCTGTATTTAAAAGCGGAAAACAAAAACTAACCTATAGAATGTATCCGATTGGAAACAGTGAGGAAGGAAATTACAGCACTTTAACAGAAGATACCGCGCTGAAGTTGATTTTAAAATCTTATGATTTAAAAAATTCAGCAGCACAGGATATAGTGTACTCAGAACATGAAGCTCCCAAAACAGAAGAAAAAATAACGGATAGTTATTCTAAATTTAGATTTGCGGCAGCAGGGAAAAACTATTACGAAGGGAGTTTTGAGGTGAATGTTGAGGTGCCTTATCAGCTAAATCCTTCCTTTGAAAAAGCACAGGATCTGAGAAAAATGGATGCTAAAGACCTCGAAGCAAAAGTAGTCAAAGAATACCAGAAGATCCGTGAAATCTATGTAAATAAAGAAAAAGATCAGATTGCACAATTGAGCTATGACAGACTCAAAGATGATCTGGTAGCAGATTACGCCACTCCAGCCAAAGTGAAAGCATCATGGAATCAGCTGGATGAGATCATCATCAAAGGAGATGTAGATATTCTGCCTATTAAAAATTATAAAATGAAGTTTTTTGCCGATGGAAGACTAGTAGCATTATATACAGATGGTACAGATCCTGAAACAAGAGGTGGAAATGCTTTAGTATGTAAAATAAAGTCCGGACATTATAAAAACAGTATTTTCGAACTTAAACATTTTCTGTACATTCCACAGGGAGAAACTGAATTTAAAGTATATTAAACTATCCATTAAAAACGGTTTTTTATGTTAAAAAAAAGTATCATTTTTTGTTTCATCCTGGTATTGTTTTCTAATGTGAAATCACAAACTACTTCTACGATCTGTGAAAGTTGTGGCAGCTTTGATCTATTGAAGATTACCTTTAATGAAAATATTGAAGCGTTAACTGCAAAGAGCAATTCATTCAACACTGTTTTTGTTAATGAAGCTTGTGAAGAAAAGGATGCTGACGAATGGACAAAAAAGATAAGATATGTGGATTCAAATACAATATCTATAAAAAAGAAACAGAAAAACCGTTTTTATCCGTTTCAGGAAAATTTACATTTGATACGCTTCATTTATTAACCAATGCTGAAAAATCTTTGGTAGCTTATAATGCTGTTTCCTATTTTACCGGAGAAGAAAAAGATTTTCAGGCTTTGATTGAGATAATCAGCAAAAAATTCAATGTAAAACCGGAACGTAAAACTTTATTTCTGGACGGGGCACTCGTTTATCAATGGAATACCCCAGAGTATGCCTGTCAAATATCCAGATCAAAAGATAAACAGCAAAGTGAAAGTACAATTAATGGGAGAACAGTTGCCAAAAAGTATTATTATACAACTCTCAGCGTTTATAAGACCAATAAGCTTGATCCAAAAATAAATGAGATTATTCGACTTAACGAAAACTTTGTGATATATAAAGATAAAGACTTTTCAAAATAACAGAAGCTTCATCAAATACTTCTGCTTTTATACCCAAATAAATATGGCCTTTTTAGGATGTTTATCTTAATGAAACGAGTATAATAGTATTGATTTACTTGAAACGATGATCATAAAGAGCCTTTGGATAGTAAAAGAAAAATTAGATCGTTAAATAAAACATAGAATATTGTAGCAAGAACAATACAAATATTCTCCTTGCTAAAAATTATAGATTTTTTTGCACCTTAAGAACAGAACAATGCTGAAATTCTTAGCGCTTTAGCGTTTTCCAACAAACATATCAAAGAAAAATCTGCAAAATCTCCTGAATCTGCGAGAAAGATATTCTATAGATAATTTTAAAGCTCTCACAGATTAAACAGATCATGCAAATCGTTGAATAAACCATAGAATATTATAGCAAGTACTCTCCTTGTCAAAAATCATAGATTTTTTTGCGCCTTAAAAACAGAATAATGCTGAAATTCTTAGCGCCTTAGCGTTTTCCAACAACCCCATCAAAAAAACTCCGAAATGTCCTCCATCTGCAAAAAAAATGGCCGATCTCACAAGAAGACCAGCCATTTCTATAATCAATATACTTGAATTATTTTACCAAAAACTGCATGGAAGCACCATCCAGTTTCAAGATATAAACACCCTGTGTAAGGCCTCCAGTTCTGATCACATTCCCATTTTTGAAAGGTCTGTCAATCGTTTGTAGAACTTTTCCTTGCAGTGTATAGATCTCAGCTTTTTTAACATTCTGAACATCACCTTTTACTGTAATTTCCTGATTGGTTACCGGGTTAGTAGTAATTTTAAAGCTTGGTACGGTGCTCTCTGGTACAACATGCTGAGCTTGTCTCGCAGAAGAACCTGAGTAGCATGTCCACTTAAGGTCATCAATAGCCACTCTGTTGCTCGAAGAGTTATTCACAAGACTTACCGTTACATTTCCCGAAACATTAATATTGTTAATGGTTGTTGTCGTTGCAGTAGTATTGTAAGGAACCGTTCCTATAGTTGTTCCGTTTACTTTCACATTAAGAACTCCACTTGTTCCGGAGAATTTTAGTTGTGTAGTCACTGTTAAAGAACCGATACCATTTGTTGAGTTTCCAGATGTCAATGATCCGCTTCTTACAGTAATTGCTTTATTATTGATGGTCTGGTCAGTTCTTGAATCTGTAGCAGTCCAGGAAATACCACCATTGCTCCACGTTTGGGTTGCATAGCTAGAACTTCCAGTAGGAATACTTTCAAAGTTTTCATTGGTACAATCTGTAGATGGAGTAGTAGTTCCTGCATTGGTTGTTCCTGAAACTGTTGAACTGTTGGATGAAGAATTTCCTGCAGCATCCTTCGCTACTACATAAAAGCTGTAAGTAGTTGATGGATTTAATCCTGAAATAGTAGCAGACGTTGAGCTTACTGTGGTTTTCAGACTTCCGTTCATATAAACATTATAACCTGATACGCCTACATTATCAGTAGATGCATTCCAGGCAAGAGAAATACTGTTGGATGTTTTAGAAGAAACTGTAAGTCCTGAAGCCGTTGTCGGAGCTTGAGTATCTGATGTTGGTTGCTGAGAGCCCCAGATAAGATTTACATAGCTAGGATTATCGATAAACGGGTTTCTGTTACCCTGATAAGTATAAGAAGCGTTATTTCTTTTGATTTCAGCCTGAGAAACCGGATCCTGATTATGCCACGCTAAAAGAACATTCAGCTCCCAGGTTTGAAGCCCTGGAAAAGTAGAACTTCCCAACATATCTCCGGAAGAAAAAGAAGAAAGCTTACTCTGATAACGCGTTACAAAATAAAAGATCATACGGGCTACATCCCCTTTGAATTCATCAATCGGTTCAAAAACCTTCCCTGAATATCCGGAAGAAACAGAATTACCAAGCTTTGATCCATTCTGGGAAGTAAAAGTAGCTGAACCTACCTTTCCAAAAGGATAATTACTTCTCATTCCATTCACCTTTCCATCCGTAGCGCGGATGAAATGAATATCAGCTACCATTGGTGAAGCCTCATTAAACAAACTCTGAGGAATAATATGCTCTCTGTTATAGCAGTTTCCTTCTGTAGAATAGGTCCCACATTGTTTAGTACCTGGAGTGTATTTATAAGGATCAGTGCCTGTAGGTTTTTCTGAATAAATATCTAGAATAGAACCGTCATTTTCATAGTCTTTGTCAATGTCAGTTGTTTTATAGGCAGTCCATAATCCGTTGTAGCCTTTATCCTGATGGCCGCTAGTGATAATGCTGCTTAATGCCGTTTTTAGGGCAGCACCACTCAATCCGTTGGCAGCGTTATAGTATCCGGAAGGAGCCTGAGCATAAGCAAGCCCCGAGAATACAGTGAATAAGATGATTTTTTTCATATTAATAAAGTTTCCAACAAGATTACTACATTTTTGTGAAAAAAAAATTACATTATTATTAATTTTGAATGTACAGCATTTAGCTTTCACAAATCAATGAAAAATGAATTCATAGGGTCATTATTACTTAAAATTGATATGTCCAAAACCCGCTTCCTGAAGCCTATTCTTTGTAATTTATCTCTGAGATAAAACAAAAAAAGGGACTGCCTTTTGAAACAGCCTCAATTGTTTTTTATATTTTTGTTAAAACTAAAAATGAATAAGCTAAAATTTATTGATGCATTAAGAGGATTGGCGATTATAGGGGTAATTGTTGTTCATACAGGCCAACATGGTAATACAAAAGTTCCTTGGTATATTTCAAAATTTGTTGAAGAGGGAGCCAGAGGGGTTCAATTATTTTTCCTTGCCAGTGCTTTCACTTTATTTTTATCATTTAATAACAGGGTCAATAAAGAAAAAAACGCAACCAGAAATTTTTTCATTCGACGATTCTTCAGGATTGCACCGATGTATTATCTCGGTATTATTTATTATTTTTTTCAAAATAATTTTGGAATAGATTTTCAATCAGGTGGTAAAACTCTTTCGAGCATTCCTCTAATTATTTCAAATATCACATTTATTCATGGACTAAGCCCTTACTATATTAATACCTTGGTTCCTGGAGGTTGGTCAATATCAGTGGAATTTATGTTTTATGCTTTAGTTCCATTGCTTTTTACCTATGTGAAAAACTTAAATCAATCTTTAGTTCTTTTTATAACAACAACAGCTCTGACTGCAATTATCAAATTTTACTTTTTAAAATATCCACTTATTGAAGATCCACAATTGTGGCAGGATTTTTTATTTTTAAATATTATCAATCAATTACCAGTTTTTGCATTAGGATTAATATTTTACTTTATTGTAATTAAAAATGAAAATTTGGGTGATATTTCCAAATCTTCTTTACTTACATTATCAATATTGATTTTCTGTCACCTATGTATGCCTTATATGAATATATTAGCTAATCATATATTATTTAGTATAGGGTTTTTAATTCTAGCGTACGCATTAAGTAAAAATGATTTTATAATTTTAAACAATGTTGTAACCAGATATATAGGTACAATAAGTTTTAGTATGTACCTTGTACATATTGCCGTACTTTATTGGTTAGATTATTTTAATTTTACTGATTATTTTGAATCCGGATCGAAAAACTTTCTGTTGAGATCTTTCATTACCATAAGCCTATCAATTCTATTGTCTACAATATTTTATAGATTAATTGAAATCCCTGGTCAAAAACTAGGAAAAAAAGTGATAGATAAGTTGAGTTAATTGTATGAAAATAACTGAGCGAAAATAAATAACAGTCTATTTCTATTGTTATATTTATGAGTAGGATTAGATATTATTTATAAGAAAAGATACGAGCAAAAAATAAATGAGGCTGTCTCAAAAGTGAGACAGCCTCATTTATAATAATAGCTGAAAATCTTATTTTCTTTGTGGCGGATAATTTTTCATGATCTCGGCCATGATTTCAGGAATCTGTCTTTGTTTAGATCTTGGAGAATCTACAGAAATCCCGCTTCCGATACCCTGCCAAACTAATTTATTGCTTTTTGAATCGATAAGGTCAACGATCAGAGCACCTTCATTATAATTGCTTGTATAGGTTCTGCTCATTCCAACTCCCCATCCGAAAGGACCACCCCATCCCCACATTCCGTAAGGAGAAGAAGTATTTACATCCGTAATTTTTTTTTGGTTTGCTTTTACGTTGACAATAAGATCTGGGTTCTCTCCGGACTGAAGTCCTTTACTTTGAAGTTGTCTTGAAAGCTCATTCAGAACTCTATCTTTATCAATATCATTCAATTTTAGATCGTCAATTCTTATTTTGTAGGTTTTATAAGAATTGAAATTGGCGGTTTCAGCATAGTCTGAACGTACCTGAAAAGGGCTACAAGAAGTTAAACCTAATGTAGCTGATGCCAACAAAATAAAAATATATTTTTTCATTTTATTTATTTTTTTTATCATTTTTAATGAATGTATCAGTCTTTTTATCGTACCCGTAAGGACAGTGTCTGCAGCCGCTTTTACAGCAATGCCCTCTTTTTAGATGGAATTTTTCTGTAAAAACCTTGTATCCCTGTTCATTATAATAAAAGTCTTCACCTTCTTTGATGTCATAATGGGCCATAAGTTAAATGCAAGTCAAAAAACTTTTTATATTTGTTAGTATGATAATTGTATGCCAAAAGCCATTAAAAAAACTAAAAATTAACGGCATTGCTCTTTTTCCCTTTATCTTCATTAGGAAACCCGAAGATAAGGAAAATAATACACTTATCAATCATGAAAAGATCCACTTACGCCAACAGCTGGAGATGCTGATCATCTTTTTCTACCTCTTCTATGTCATCGAATATTACTATTGGTTTTTTAAACTGAAAGACGGCTATAAAGCCTATATGAGAATCTCATTCGAAAGAGAGGCCTATGCCAATGAAAACAATCTGAATTACCTAGGTGAAAGGAGATTCTGGAGTTTTCGGAAGTATTTGAAAGATAAAAGATAAAAGATAAAAGATAAAAGATGTTATCGTTAAACATCTATTATCCATGCGGATATCAACATCAATAGGGGTGGGCTTTATCCCATCCTTTTGATTAAACGTTAATTATTCATACAGATATCAACATCAATAGAGGTGGGCTTTAGCCCGCCTAATAAATAAAATAAAAATTCATCCGGCTTTAGCCGAAACCTAAACAATATAGCCTCCCTGAAAATGCTTGAAGATCAAGGAAAAACTCATAAGTAATCTTTTATTATTTTTGCATTCATAAACCATGAGTATTTCCAAACACTAAAATGCTATTACAACTCCCTACAGAACCTATTCCTATTCAGGAAATTCAGATTCATAGAAACATAAAACTTTTCATAAAAAGAGAAGATCTTATCCATCCCCAGATTTCAGGTAATAAATACTGGAAACTGTTTTATAATGTCAATCATTATCTGGAAAATAATCCGGAAAAACCTTATATCATTACGTTTGGAGGAGCTTTTTCCAATCATATTGCAGCTGTTTCTGCCGTAGGAAATCTTGCAGGCATTCCCACATTAGGAATTATCAGAGGTGAAGAGTTACAGCATAAGTGGCGGGACAATCCCACTTTATTGTTTGCCAAAAGAAATGGAATGAACCTGAAATTTGTCACCCGCGAAGAATACCGTCACAAAGAAAAACTGACAGAATTCCTGCAGCAGGAGTTTCCGGAAGCCCTGGTAGTTCCGGAAGGAGGAACGAATGAGGAGGCTGTAGAAGGGGTGAAAATGATGCTCAATAAGCAAACAAAAGATTTTGACTATCTTTGCACCGCAGTTGGAACTGGAGGAACCATTGCCGGGATTTCAAAATTTTGTGAAGATAATCAGAAAGTTATAGGATTTAAAGTCGTTGACGATGCTTCACTTGAAAATAAAATATTTGAATTAACTTTGAAACAGAATTTTAATCTAATAGATTCATGTTTTGGAGGTTATGGTAAAATAAGTGATGAAAATATCCGTTTTATCAATGATTTCAAAGAGAAATACGATATTCCTCTGGAACCGATTTATACAGGAAAGATGATGCAGAAAGTTTTTGAACTCATTGAAGAAGGATACTTTCCTGAGAACAGCAGAATATTGTGCTTTCATACTGGTGGCCTACAGGGGATTGAGGGAGCTAATCTGCTTTTGGAAAAACAGAATAGAAATTTAATTATATAAGTAAAATTGAAAAACATGAAAAGACTTTTCCTATCCATAAGCCTTTTAGTTTTATCAAAGTTTTCTGCCCAAAGTTGGGCAACCGAAGATCAGTACATCCAGAAATTTGCTAAATATGCAGTAGAGGAAATGGAAAAGTACAAAATTCCAGCTTCTATTACCCTTGCTCAGGGGCTTCTTGAAACAGGAGGCGGGCAAAGCAGATTGGCACAGGAAGGAAAAAACCACTTCGGAATAAAATGTAAAGAAGATTGGGCAGGTAAAACGATGAAACATACGGACGATGCTCCTAATGAATGTTTCCGTGTATATGATGACCCAAGACAGTCTTATGAAGATCATTCGATCTTTTTATCCACTAGAAAATACTACGCCAATCTTTTCAATCTGGACATGAAGGATTATAGAGCATGGGCTTACGGTTTGAAAAAAGCAGGCTATGCAACCAATCCTCGTTATGCCTCTATCTTAATTACAAAGATTGAAAAGTATAAATTATACGAATACGACAATACCAGTTCTACTGAGGTGTTGTATGCCGTTCTTAAAATGTATCCGGACTTGAAGGACGACAGAACCTTCATGGCACAGCTGGAACCTGGTAAAGCAGTAAAAAAAGCAAAAGATCCGGTTACCGTAGAAGTTCCTTATAAGCAGACTTCTTATGCGCAGCAGCAGAAAAGAGTGGAAAGAATTAAGACAAAAGCGGAAATTCTTAATTCCATTTTGATCAAAAGCCACCCCAATGATGGTCTGAAATACATCGTAATCCCTGAAGATACAGATATTAAATTCATTGCCAATAAATTCAAAGTCAGCGAAAGCCGCCTTATGAAGTGGAATGAGTTAGAAAATGAAACATTGAAGAAAAACGACATCGTGTTTCTTGAATCTAAAAACTCATCAGGAAATACAGCTACTTACAAAGCAATGTCAGGAGAAGATATGCATGACATCGCCCAGAAATTCGGAATCAAATTACATAAATTATATGCTAAAAACAGAATGGATGAAGGACAACAGCCATCTGCTGGGCAGTTGATTTATTTGATAGATAAGAAACCAAGAAATTAATACCCCTTTACTCCCATGAAAATAGTAAATATGACTTCCAAGTATCTTTGGATATTTTTGATGTTGATGTCATGTACAATATTTTCTCAGGAACAGAATTATATTCCTTACAGAAAAGGTGAATTGTGGGGATTATGTGATGCCAGGAAATTTATAGCAGTACAACCACAATATAACAACATAAGCTGGTATGATGATTCTGCGAAAGGTTTTCATGCGGAGCAAAATGGTAAATTTGGAATCATTGACGCCAATTCAATAGCAGTTATGCCATTTATTTCCAATAAACCAATAGCTGTGGATGATGGTAAATTTTTGGTTTTTGATGGATGGGATTACTATTATTATTCCATGATAACAAGAATGAGACTGGAAAAACAAATCCAAATTGAAAGACCTCCGGTTAATGACAGTGGATTTGGAATAAATCCATTATACAGTAAAGATGTAAAAAAAATCGTCTTAAGCTGGGATGATCTTAGTGATGAAGATATTGAAATGTTGTATCCTTATGATAATGATCAATATGACCTGACTTTTAAAAGAGATTTTATTGAAATTGAGGGCGGTGATACATCTATCGGAATTTATATTCCTAAACTTAAGAAGATATTTTTGAATACACCGGAGCTGGCACATATAGGATGGCAGTATTATAGAGGGGTTCCTTATATTTATACGATCAATACCTCTAATTTAATGGGGCTCGTAGATGTATATTCCCGCGAGGTATATCCTAATAAATATCATGAAATTACTTTGATAAATGACTATCAGTTGGTGTATCTTTCAGAACCAGATCCCAATCATCAGAATAATTTAATTTTTAGAACAATTCTTCCCAACAATAAGGTATTAGATGGAAAGTTTGAACCTGCTGTACAGCTTTTGAAAAATGGTAATCCTTTTCAGCTGTATTTTATCATGATCAATGGGAAGAAAAATTATGCAGGAGAAGATGGTACCCTTTACTTTGAGGGTTAAACAATAAAAAATAGAAAATGAAATATCAAAGAAGTTCGGCTTTATTTGATGAAGCCTACAAATACATTCCGGGAGGCGTAAACTCTCCGGTAAGAGCATTCAAATCAGTGGGAGGAGTCCCTGTTTTCATGAAATCAGCAAAAGGTGCTTACCTTACTGATGCCGATGATAATACGTATATCGATTACATCAATTCATGGGGACCTGCCATTTTAGGACACACACATCCAGAAGTTTTGGAAGAATTAAAAATCCAGGCAGAAAAAGGATTCTCTTTTGGTGCTCCTACAGAACTGGAAACTGAAATTGCCAAATTCATCATCGAAAATGTTCCTAATATCGACCAGATCAGAATGGTTTCTTCAGGAACAGAGGCGTGTATGAGCGCCGTAAGACTGGCGAGAGGATATACTAAAAGAGATAAGATCGTAAAATTCGAAGGCTGTTATCATGGTCATTCAGATTCTTTTCTGATTAAAGCAGGAAGTGGTGCGGCTACTTTTGGAAATCCAAACTCTCCAGGCGTAACAGAAGGTACTGCAAAAGATACATTATTGGCGCGTTACAATGATTTTGAACAGGTTGAAGACTTATTCCGTCACAACCAGGGAGAAATTGCCGCTGTAATTATTGAACCGGTTGCCGGAAATATGGGCTGTGTATTACCTGAAAATAATTTCTTACAAAACCTAAGAAAGATCTGTGATGAAAACGGAGCTTTGTTGATTTTTGATGAGGTAATGACCGGATTCAGATTGGCATTCGGTGGTGCACAGGAACTTTTTGATGTAAAAGCAGATTTGGTAACTTATGGTAAAGTAATCGGAGGTGGACTTCCGGTGGGAGCTTTTGCGGGAAGAAACGAAATTATGGATCACCTGGCTCCAAAAGGAGGAGTATATCAGGCCGGAACATTAAGTGGAAACCCATTAGCCATGAGAGCGGGATTAAAAACACTTCAACTGATTAAAAACGATCCTGAATTCTTCAACAGATTAAGCAAAACAACCCAAACTTTAGATCTTGAAATTGGAAAGATCTTAAATGAAAAAGGAATTGCTCATAAGATCAACAGAAAAGGGTCTATGATGTCTGTTTTCTTCCATACCAACAGAGTTTCAAACTTTGATGAGGCACAGGAAGCGAATCATTCATTGTTCAACAATTTCTTCCACCAGATGCTTCAAAATGGAGTGTATCTGCCACCAAGTGGATATGAAACGTACTTTATCAGCGATGCGATCAAAGAAAAAGAAATTGATATGACACTGGAAGCCGTAAGGAAATTTGAATATTCCAATTTATAAATAACAAGAGACTGTCTCAAAAGGCAGTCTCTTTTTTGTCTCTGTAATTAAATCTATTAAGCAAAACCATAACAGAATAAGCACATCCATCGTCCTTCCTTGTTAGCGGCTTCAGCATCGAAGATATAGAGGCCTTTACTTTCTATATACTCTCTTTGGCTCTGTCTGTCTCCTCCGGAAATATCATTAATATAGATGATGATACCATCCTGTTCCATTCCATATAAAGTATTTCCTTTTTCTGTAAGTTCTGCACGGGTTAATCTGGGAGGTAATAACCCATCAATGGTTAAAACGTCCTTTTTTGCAGTAATGTCAAGAGTTGCTTTAGGAGTTGCTGTGTTGATCCCTGTTTGGGCAAATACAATAGAAGTTGCACATATCGAAATAATGCTAATTAATTTTTTCATATTTTTTTCAATGGTAAATTTAAAATCCAGTCTCTTTTTTTATTTATAAGTTGATTAAAGAACAGCGTAACAATATAAGCACATCCATCTTCCTTCTTTGTTGGAAGCTTCCGCATCAAAGATATAAAGCCCCTTACCTTCAATGTATTCTCTTTGGCTTTGTTGATCGCCTCCGGAAGCATCATTGATGTATATTATGGCACCCTCCTGTTCTGTTCCATATAAAGTATTGCCTTTCTCTGTAAGTTCTGCACGGGTTAATCTTGGAGGTAATAAACCTTCAATGGCTAAAGCATCTTTTTTTGCGGTAACATCCAGAGTTGCTTTAGGATTTTCGGTATTAATACCTACTTGGGCAAACGCAATTGATGCCGTACCCATTAAAATCAAACTAATCAATTTTTTCATGTTATTTTTCTTACAAATATAAATTATACAAAAAAAATAAAGTTCATATTGTATTGCATGAAATGTATTAAAGGGTTTGATTTATAGATTGATAATGTGTGTATAAGAAATTATTTTGGAGAGAATATAATTAATAATGTATTATTATAGAGATTTTTATTACAATGGTAAAAAATATAAATGATACAGATTTTGTAATAAACCATACACTGTGTTCAGAACACTTCTTTTTAATTTTGTCATAAATAGATTGGAAATGAAGACTTCAGACAATAATATGTCCCGCAAAGATTTTATCAGAAATTCAGCATTGGCAGTAGCAGGGCTAACTTTAATACCTAATATTATGACAGCATCTCCTTTTTTCGATGAGAAAAATATTTCAGCAAAAGGAAAATTGAGTCTTAAAAATGTTCGTTTAGAAACAGGTTTTGAATATGATGAGGGGGAAGTTTCTGCAACAAAGACAGACCTTTTTTATGTTGAAGTTGAAAACGGAAAGATTTCAAAAATTGTTCCGAACCAACCCAATGCAAAAGCTATAGATGCAAAAGGATTATTGATGCTTCCGGCCTTTAAAGATATGCACATTCATTTGGATAAGACTTTTTATGGGGATAAATGGCAGGCCGTAAGAAAAAGAACTGGTGGCGTAAAGGGAATGATTGAGCTGGAGCAGAAAATGCTTCCCGACATGTTGAAAAATTCAACATTCAAAGCTGAAAAATTGATTGAATTATTGCAATCAAAAGGGACATCTTATGCAAGGAGTCATGTGAATATTGAACCTACTTCAAAACTTCAGTCATTAAAAAATCTACAGAAAGCTTTAGACAATAAAAAGAAAAGCTTTGGAGCCGAATTAGTAGCTTTCCCACAACATGGTGTATTTTATACCGACTCAGTTCCTTATCTGAAGGAGGCTGCGAAAATGGATATAGATTTTATTGGCGGAGTAGATCCCTTTAATGTAGATGGAAATATTGAAAAAGTAATGGATTTTACAGTTCAATTAGCTCTGGATAATAAAAAAGGAATAGATATCCATTTGCATGAAACCGGAGATTCCGGGTTGAAAACAGTAGAGTATCTTATTAAACAAGTGAATGAAAATCCTTCTTTAAAAGGAAAAACTTATCTGAGCCACTGTTTTATACTGGCAAAGCTGGATGAAGCAAAACAAGAAGCTATTGCCGAAAAACTAGCAGAAGCACAAATAGGAATTGTTTCAACCATTCCTTTCGGAAGAATGATTATGCCAATTCCGACTTTATATAAGCATAATGTAACGGTGCTGACAGGAAATGATAGTATTATAGACCATTGGAATACTTTCGGAACCGGAAGTGTCCTTCAGAAAGCCAATTTAATGGCGCAACTGTACGGATATTCAACAGAATTTTTATTATCAAGAAGCTTAAAACTGGCAACAGGAAATATCCTTCCGTTAGATGATAAAGGAACTCAGCAATGGCCTAAAGCAGGCGATAAAGCAGATTTTGTCCTGTTGAATGCAAGCTGTTCTGCTGAAGCAGTATCAAGAATTTCAAATGTGGAATCATTGGTACACCAGGGAAATGTCGTTTTTTAAATAAATATTAATCTAAAATGAAGAAAATATTGGTATTTCTTTTAGCATTCGGAAGTCTGAGTGCCTGTCAGGAGAAATCTGGTGATTTTCCAAACGAAGAGATCATGCAGGAAAAAGACATCATTAATCAGGTAAAGAAAAATAATATTTCTGCCGTAAAATCTGCGCTGGAAAATGGAACAGATGTGAATACCCGAGACCAAAAAGGACGTTCCTTGCTGCTCATTGCAACCATTGAGAAACATGCTGAAATGGCTAAATTATTGGTTTCCTATAAAGCGGATGTCAATCTTCAGGATGATCAGTTAGACAGTTCATTTTTATACGCCGGAGCAAGTGGACAAACGGAATTGGTGAAATTATATTTGGAAAATGGAGCCCGTTTCGATTTGTTCAACCGTTACAATGGAACTGCTTTAATTCCTGCCTGTGAACGCGGACATGTAGAAACTGTGAAAGTTTTGGTGAAAACAAAAGGCTTTCCAATCAATCATGTAAACAAATTAGGATGGACAGCTTTAATGGAAGCGGTAATCCTTGGAAACGGAACTCAAAAATATCAAGAAATTGTACAGATATTGAAGGATAACGGAGCCGATCTTACGATTCCTGATCATGCAGGCAAAACCCCTTTACAACATGCGGAATCATTAGGATTTGATGAAATTGCTTTGATCCTAAAATCATAAAAAATAATATTTACAGATTGTAAAATCAACAGTATTCAATTTTATCGGAGATAAAATCCTTGCGCCTTAAAAACAGCATAACTAGTTAAATCTTCGCGCCGTAGCGATTCAAACATTTACCTTTTAGCATTATTATCTAATTTGTAAAAAGGAATTAAGTTTACAAACTAAAGGTCACATAGATTAGCTACAAATGGATTGTTTAACAGAAGAATATGATTCTTTGCCCTATTTGAGATGATTTAAAGATTTCCAAGACGTATAATTAATAAAATTCAGATATATAATTTAGTTGGTGTTTTAGCCACAAAGGATCCATTTGTTTCTTTTGTGGCTATTTTAATGTTTTCTCTCGTAAATTTTATTAATTTTAAAAGAAATTCAGGTAGGTGAGTTATCATACAGATCATTTTCCCATCTTGGGAATTCAGGAGTTTAGCGAGAACCAGCTTAAAGGCTGTAATTTGCTGTTCAATGAACTCTACGGAGCACGTTCCATTGATGATCCTCATAAACATGACTTTTTTATCATCAATCTTTTTGAGCATGGCGTGGGTTCCCATACCATAGATTTCACAGAATATCAGGTAAAAGATCATCAGATTCATCTTGTTTTTCCCGATCAGGTACATCAATGGGTGATTGAAAAGGAAACAGTAGGCTATCAATTGATGATCAGCAGAGATTGGTTTGAAAGCTTTTTGCCTTCATTAAGGTTTTCAGCTTCTTATTATCAGAATCATCCGGTCATCAACCTTTCTCAGGATGTTTTTAAAACATTTTTATACGAGTTTCAGGCCATTCAAAAAGAATTGAGTGGTGAAAAAGTATTTTGGGAACTGATCCAAAAGAGAAGCGAGCTGATTGGTTTATTGGTGAGTAAAACTGTGGAAGGTGCTTTCAAAGATTTTGAAGTATATCATTCAAATCCGATTATTTCCAAATTTCTGCATCTGATTGATGAGCATTTCAGAACAGAAAGATCAGTGTCTTTTTATGCGGACAAGTTGAATATATCAGCTAATTATCTGAATATTGTCTGTAAAAAGAATCTCAATGCTTCTGCTTCCTCCCTTATTCAGGATCGTATTTTACTGGAAGCGAAGCGTCTTTTGAAAGTCTCGGAAATGTCTGTAAAAGATATTGTATATGATCTTGGGTTCTATGATCATGCCAGTTTTTCGAAATTCTTTAAAATGCAAACGGGAATGACACCTTCTCAATTCAAGGAATAATTTATACAAAACAAGACATAATTGATACACCGGTTTTCGTTTGAAGCTGGTGTAATTTTGTAGGGTTAAAATATTAAATCATGCAATTTCCCTATCAATTAACTGCAAAAGGAAACTATTCCCTTAAAAATGTGCGCCTGGAAACAGGTTTTGAATACGAAAATGAAGAGGTTATCGGAACAAAGACAGGCCTTTTCAGTATAGAAATTGAAGATGGAAAGATTAAATCGGTAAAGACGAACGATCCTTCTTCCAAAGCAATTGATGCTAAAGGATATCTGATGCTTCCTGCTTTCAGGGATATGCATATTCATCTGGATAAAACATGGTATGGCCTTCCTTGGCAGGCACTCTCTTCTAAAAGAAAAACGGTAAAGGATATGATCGCCTATGAACAGGAAATCATTCCTGAGTTGCTAAAAACCTCAGTAGAGAGAGCAGAACAGTTGATCAGCCTTCAACAGCATTACGGAACTCATTTTGCAAGAACCCACTTCAATATTGATCCTACTTCAGGATTAAAATCATTAGAGAATTTAGAACAGGCTCTTCAGAACAAAAAAGATTCCTTTAAAGCAGAATTGGTTGCTTTCCCACAACATGGAGTCTACTATACAGAAACAGCTCCTTTAATGAAAGAAGTTGCAAAACTAAAAAGTGTAGCTTTTATTGGTGGAGTAGATCCGTTAAGTATTGATGGAAGCATCGAAAAAGTAATGGATTTTACAGTTCAGTTAGCACTGGATCATAATAAAGGAATTGATATTCATCTGCATGAAGTAGGAGAATCCGGAATGAAAACCATCAATTATCTTATCGATAAAGCGATTGAAAATCCTGCCCTTCAAGGAAAGACCTTTGTAAGCCATGCATTTGCTTTAGCTCATCTTTCGCCAAAAGAGGCAGAAGAAATCTCAGAAAGACTGGCTGCAGGAAAAGTAGGAATTGCATCTTCTGTACCTTTTAAAAAGACAATCATGCCAATCCCGACAATGAAAAAGCATGGTGTAAACGTTTTGATCGGGAATGATAATGTACAGGATTTCTGGAGTACTTTCGGATCCGGAAGTATGTTACAGAAAGCTAATCTGATTGCAGAACTCTATGGCTATGCCACTGAGTTTGCTCTATCGAGAGCATTACAGTTTGCGACTCAAAGTATTGTTCCTTTGGATGATAAAGGAAAACAACAATGGCCTAAAGCAGGTGATGAGGCCGCAATTGTTTTGGCAGATGCTTCATGTTCAGCAGAAGCCGTTTCCAGAATGTCTAAAATACAAGCCCTGATGCATGACGGGAATCTGTTCTGGAGGAGTTAAATTTTAAGTATATATATTTTTTATACACTTGTTTTTTGTGAATCAGCCATCGGAGATTTTCCGATGGTTGTTTTTATTTATGGATAATATGATGGGAAATTTCAATATTTGCTGGGCTGCATCAATAAGGCTGAGTCTACCTAAACTAATGTTGAATGTTAACCGCCCTTAATATTGAATCTTCCTTAAATCGGTTATTTTAAAGAATCAAGCACAAAAAAAGCCCTCGGAAAAAAAATTCCGAAGGCCTTTTATGAATAAAATCTAACTACTGTATTATTTTATAGATTGAAGTTTGTCCATCCAGCATACCATGTATCATTAATGTCTGCTACAGCACCTTTGTAAGCTACCTTTTGGAACCAGTTACTTACTTTAGTATTGGTGAATTTAGCTCCACCCAATAGTGGTGAACCTGAAGCAGGAGCAAAGTTTGGAGTTGTTCCGGCAGGAGCCCAAGCATTCGTCAATTTTACATCAGTTGTAGCACCTAGGATTGAGTTTCCACCATTATTGAACCAAGTTGTAAGAAGCTCAATTGAATACGTTGTAGGGGTAGAAGGTCCAAATTTCAAAGGAGTTGTATTCCCTGCTAAAACGTTGTTTTCAAAGAATAATCTATTTCCTGTAATATTAAGGTCTGTTGCAGTTCCTTTAGTGGCATCAATAAATAATCCTACAGGATATCCTGTGAATACAGAATTGAATACAGAAATTGAAGAGTTTCTTCTGATCTGTAATGCATTTTGGAATAAAGCATTGATTTGACCTGGAGCAGCAGAATTGATAGGTCCAATTACTGTCATGTTAGAGAATGTAGCAGAGGTCTGAGGTGCAGTAGAAGAACCATTTGCATCATTATCAGATTCGAATGCATTAGATCCTGAAACGTCAGCTACCTGAGAATCTCTTACAGCAATACCAAACTGTACATTACCTGAATAACCATTATCAGTATCGAAATCATCATCAAGACCTTTGTAAGCAATAAGGTGAGAACAGTTTACCGTTCCTCCGAACCACTCGAAACTGTCATCATTAGCGTAAGCAACCTCTACATAGTCTACTAGAGTTCCGTTACCTACACCACCAAATGTGATCCCGTTAATTTCTTTATCTGGTAAGAATGCATATCCTGCATATTCTACTCTTACATATTGTAATACACCACTGTTGTCAGCAGCATTATTTCCTCCGTAAAGTCCAAGACCATCAGCATCATTAATACCTCCTTCCATTTCTCCAACACCGTTTTGCCCTTTAAATGTAGCATTGGTAGGAGCATTTCCTAAGATAACAAGACCAGCCCAGTCACCTCTTTTTGGATTTGGTTTCTCTGAAGTAAAGATAATAGGATTGGTAGCAGTACCTTTTGCCATGATCTTACTTCCTCTAGTAATGATAAGAGCTCCATTTTTATCAGCTTCACCTACGATTTTTGTACCTGGCTCGATTGTTAAAGTCGCTCCTTTAGTTACATATACTAGTCCTCTTAGTTTATAAATTTTATTAGCCTTAAGAGTAAGATCTGATGTGATCTTTCCTGAAAGAATTAGATTTTCAGTATCTCCTCCATTTCCGTTACCGCCATCTTTAATGATGGTAGGGCCATCTTCTTCTATATTTCTACATGCAGTAGTTGACACTAAAGCACTAAGCATTAAAGAATATAAAACGAACTTTTTCATATTGTAAGAATTAAATTATTTTTATTAGATTATTTGAGTGAATTATTAAAAGCTGTACCCTAATGTTAAACTGAAGTTGGTACCTGTTAATCGATCTATAGCAAGAGCATCAGAATTGTCGTACTTCTTGTTGTTATTCAGATCGTGATAGAATTTAGCGCGACGGTTCAGAATATCAGAAACGTTTAGCTTGATCTCTCCTTTTTTATTCCATATTTTCTTAGCTATCTGGAAGTCTAAAAGTGGTCTTGGAGCTTCCCAGATTGGTGGAACCTGATCATTTCCTACATAAAGGATTCTTCTTCCGATCATATTGAATAATACTGTAGAAGACCATCCTGATTTCTCAGCATCATACTGAAGACTTAAGTTGATCGTGTACGGAGACTGCCCCTGCATCGGTCTGTTGATTCTGGTAGCCTCATCTGTAACTTTATTTTTAATATAAGCGAAGTTACCACCTAATGTGAAGTCCTTAAGAGTGCTTACAAAATCCAGTTTTTTTCTGAATTCCAATTCAACTCCATAAGCGTCAGCTTTGTCTACATTCAGGTAGTTGAACGTGTTACTTGTTCCTACCCCAGATTGATTGAAGTATAATTCAATAGGCTTTTTAAAGTTTTTGTAGAAAGCAGCTACGGAAAGGATCTCCCCATTTCTAGGATAGAATTCCCAACGAAGGTCGGCACTTGTAATTTTAGTTCTTTCAATATCTTTGCTGCCAATTACTGTAGCTCCCAAATCAAAATCATAATACGCTAAAGGAGAAACCTCTCTGAACTCAGGTCTTACTACAGTTTGTGAACCGGCAAGACGAATATTCATTTTAGGATTTACTTTGAAAGTTAAGTTAATCGCTGGTAAGAAGTCTGTAACACGAGTGTTTACAAAACGGTCATCACTTCTTTTGGTGCTCCCTACTAATTGGTCAAAGTTTTCAACTCTTAATCCCCAAATAGCTCTTAACCAAGGTGTAAAGTTGTTGTCAAACTGTAAGTATCCTGCATTAAGGATTGTATTGGCAATATATCGGTATTGATTTCCGGCAATTTCATCAAAAGTAAATCTACCGTCTGTTCCAAAGTTATCAGGATTAAAGATGGTCTCAAAAGGTTGAGCAAGTAATCCCTGATTGTATTTTTCAAGTCTTACAGAGAATGGTCTGGAATTGTATATTCTGTCTTTTACCTGGAATAAATACCCTCCTTTGATGGTTTGCTTTTGTCCGAATAAAGTAAATGATTTGGAAACATCACCTCCTGCATTATACAGGTAATCGCTCAATGTAGAATAGAAAACACTTCCTGATTTCTGGGAAAGACCATTAGAGATCAAAGCCAGATAAGGACTTCCTTCCATATTCGTATATTGGTTATACTGCAAACGCTGTAGCAAAGGAATATACTGATCAAGGATCCCGAAGCTTCCGTACCAGTTTACGGTAAGTCCGCCAAGAGCATCTATTTTATGTGTTCCGGTAAGAGTTGAATTATAGAATATCGTTTGTTTGAATCCTATTTCCCTTGCCTGAATATTGGTTCCGTTAATGGGGTCAAATTCAAAATCTTTTCCAGTTCTGAAAGACATGTGGTTCACCGTATTATTGGTGATGATGTTCTTTAAGGATATTTGTTATTGCTGTTAAACTTTAAAGCAAGATTCAACATCCCGCCTAGAATAACATCGTTGGTATACTTTTCTGTATAATAATCAAAGTTTGTATTGGCAATTTCGTCGTTAATAGTGAAGAAACGGTTGTTGGTTACGGTTCTTCTTTTGTTGTTACTATAATTTAAAACTGCAATAACTCCTAAATCTTTTCCAAATACCTTTGTATTGAAACCTCCATCTACCTGTAAGCTTACATTTTCAGGATAGCCCAACGTATTGAAGCCTAAGTTTTTAGTAAATCCTTTTCCAATATCTGTTTTTTGACCTTCATTCAAAATACTGAAGGCATTCTTTGCAGGCATATTGGTAGGTAGTTTTCTGTAACCGTCATCGATTCCCAGGAAATCCCATTTTCCTCCTTTTTGCATAAAGAACTCATGGTTCATGGTAATGTTATTACCTCCCACACCTACTTGTACATTGAAGAAATCTTTATTAGGAATATCTTTAGTATTTACCTGGATCAAACCACCTCCCCATTCACCAGTATACTCAGGAATGAAGGTTTTATTGATAACAAGCGTTTCGATAACGTTAGCAGGGAAAAGATCAAATGAGAAAGTCTTTCTGTCCGGCTCTGTACTGGATAACTGAATACCATTTAGCATGGCTTGGTTATAACGATCAGATAATCCTCTTACAACGATATATTTTCCATCGAATAAACTCACTCCGGAAACTCTTTTCAGAACTTCACCTGTGTTTCTGTCTGGACTTCTTTTAATAGCTTCAACACCGATAACCTGAGAAACTACCCCTGCATTTTTTTGCAATCCGATGGTAGAGGCTATGGTTTCTTTTCTCGCATTAGATTTGATTACAACTCCCTCAATTTCTTTTTCTTTGGCAGTTGGCTTTTCCAGCACAATATCAAGGTGAGTGTTACCATCATTTTTTACAATAACTTCACTGATCTCCTTTTTGTTGTATCCATTAGAACTTACCGTTATTATATAATTGGTACCGGGAGAAAGGTTGATAGAGTAGTATCCTGAAAGGTCAGTGACTACTTCCTTGTCATTTACCTTTACTTTTACCCCCTCTATAGGAGTGTTGTCTTTCTCGTCCAATACCCTACCTTCAAGAATCTGGCTTTGTGCGAAAGCATAGCCAGCAGAAAACAAGGCAAGTAGCACAATGCTCTTGTGGAGTTGTTTTTTCATTATTACTTCTTTTACTTCTTTTTCAAGGGCAAAATAAGGGCTAAGTTTTTAAGAAAACTTTAGGAGAATTTTAATTAATTATGAAATTTATATGAATAGATAATAGGGCTTTCGGGTTATTGATCTTTGTTTTTTTAATCAAATTATATTGTTTGTTTTTTAGAAAATGTTTCGTATATTTGATTTTAATGTATTTATTTATTGGTTTTATTGATGATTTGTTATTTTTATGAAAAGGTTTAGTCTTTTAATAATTAGTTAACATTGGAAAAATAGATGAAATCAATGAAAATAGTTACTTTTGTGGGAATTCTTAAACTAGAAGATGAGCAAAAAAATTCTTTTAATAGACGACGAACTGGACATTTTAGAGATTCTATCTTATAACTTAGAAAAGGAAGGATATGAGATCTATACAGCTACCAATGGTAATGAAGGAATAGAAAAAGCAAAGGAAATTATTCCGGATCTTATTCTATTAGACGTAATGATGCCTGAAAAAGATGGTATTGAAACTTGTCAGGAACTTCGTAAAGTGAAAGAACTCCAAAAAACACTTATTGTTTTTCTTTCCGCAAGAAGCGAAGAATTTTCTCAATTGGCAGGCTTCCAGGCAGGAGCTAACGATTATGTTGTAAAGCTAATCAAACCGAAAATCCTTACCTCTAAAGTAAATGCTTTATTACAGCTAACCTCTCAGGTTTCTGATAATGCCAAATTGATCGAAATCGGAGATCTTGTCATTGATAAAGATAACTTCAGAGTTTCCAAAAGCGGGCAGCAGTTTCTTCTTCCCAAAAAAGAGTTTGATTTACTTTATCTTTTGGCTTCCAACACTGAGAAGGTATTTAAAAGAGAAGAAATTCTTGAAAAAGTTTGGGGAAATGATGTTATTGTAGGAGAAAGAACGATTGATGTTCACATCAGAAGACTAAGAGAGAAATTGGGGATCAATACCATTCAGACTTTAAAAGGGATAGGGTATAAGCTTATCGTTTAATTGCTTAGGAACCTTATCTTTACGTTCAATATTAAAACTTTGTAAAATTGAAATTTTACAGGCTTACGCTCATTGCCTCCTGTCTGTTGACGTTGGTAATGCTTTTTCTGGTGGTCATTTTCGATTCACTAAAAGATATTTATTATGAGACCCCCTTATTTAAGACGGGTCTTTTAATCTGTGTAATTCTTATCTTTATTATCAACTGTGTCGTATTGGAATTGCTTTTCAATTATTACGGAAGAAAGCAGGTGAAAGGACTTTCCGGAATTCTGCCTCAGGAAATGGTTCATAATAACGATGAAAATATTACGATCAAAGAGCTGGGGGAAAGATTCTCAGATCTCAATCAGCAGCAAGCCACCGAAATCGATATGATGAAGGAAATGGAAAGCTACCGTAAAGAATATATCGGTAACGTTTCTCATGAACTTAAAACTCCGTTATTTTCTATCCAAGGGTATGTAGAAACGCTAAGAGACGGTGGAGTGGATAATCTAACGATTCGGGATAAATATCTTGAAAGGATTGATATATCTGTAGAAAGGCTTATTGCCATTGTTACAGACCTTGATATGATCAACAGGCTTGAAGCAGGAGAGATCAATCTTACTGTTTCCAAGTTCGATGTCAATCTTTTAATCAAGGAGATTTTTGATCTGCTTGAATTTGAAGCTGAAAAACACAATACGACATTACAGATTCAGACGCTGAATCCACAGATTTTTGTAGAAGCCGATAAACAAAAAATTTCTCAGGTTTTTATCAACCTTATTTCCAATGCCATTCACTATGCCAATAGACAAGAAGCAAAGGTGATTGTTAAAACCAGTGTTTTAAAAAATAAAGTACTGATTGAAGTTATTGATAACGGAATGGGGATCAAATCCGAAATTCTTCCAAGGATCTTCGAGCGTTTCTATCGTGTAGAAACCAGCAGAAGCAGGAGAGAAGGCGGTTCAGGATTAGGACTTGCCATCGTAAAACATATCCTTGAAGCTCATAACGAAAACATTACCGTAGAAAGTGTTTACCTTGAAGGTACCAAATTTAGTTTTATGCTTGAAAAAAGTAAATAATTCCGGCAAAATGTAAGAAAAAAAAATATTTTAAAAAATCCTGAAATATTTTTTTGTCACATGTCATTTATTATATATTTGCACCAGAGATTTATCATAATTATAAAGGCAAAAAGTAATTTAAGAAACTGATATGGTTTACAAAATCCGCGTAATATTAGATGCGAAAGAGGATATTTTCCGTGATATTGAAGTTAAGGGAAAACAAACGTTATGGAACTTACATTTAGGAATTAAAAGTGCATTCAATCTGCATGGAGACGAGCTTTCTACTTTTAATCTGTTAGAAGAAGACGGAACGATCGTAAAAAGTGTCCCATTGGAAGATATGAGCGATGATGGTGATGGTGAGATTATGTCAGACGTATACATTGATGAAGCTTTTGAAAGTAAAGGCGACAAAGCACAATTCCAATATGGACTTCTTGATCTTTGGGAATTCTTCTGTGAGCTTGTAGAAGTAGTTGATGAAAAGAAAGGGGTGATCTATCCGATTACGGCATATAGATTCGGAAATGTTCCTTTAAAAGCTCCTAGTAAAAATGGGTCAGGAGGATCTAAAAAGAAATCAGCAATGCCTTTGGCAGACGATGAGTTTGGTTTCGATGAAGATTTTGGAGCAAGCGGAAACTTTTCTGATGAAGATGACAGCTACGATGACGACGAAGAAGATGACTACAACGACGACGTCTTTGATGAAGAAGATGACAACGATGACGAAAGATAAGATGTAGATATAGAAATATCGCCCCGGATTTTTAATCCGGGGCTTTTTTATGGAATAAAGTCAAAAGAATTAAGATTGTAAGGAGATAAACGAGATTCATCCTTTTACTGCCTTAAAAAGATGGCAGAAACTTACTGAAATTTTGTGTTAAATTAAAACGATCTATCATCTGTATTATTTTAAAAGTACTTTGGCAATTTTATCATTTAGCCCTCTTCCCTGAAAAACAATCCTTATTTTTGTTAAAAATAGATTAATGAAGAAATTAATTTTATTAGCCGCAATTGGTCTGGGAATTGTTTCCTGTACCACTCAAAAAAATACAAGGAAGATGACAGAATTGCCAAAAGAATGGAAACATACTACAAATATCTACGAAGTAAATATCAGACAATATACTCAGGAAGGAACTTTTAAAGCATTTGCAAAAGAAATGCCCCGCCTGAAAGCTATGGGAGTAAGAACACTTTGGTTTATGCCCATTACTCCAATTGCCCAACAGAATAAAAAAGGAAGTCTGGGGAGTCCTTATGCAGCAGCAGATTATACCTCTATCAATCCTGAATTCGGAACCATGGAGGATTTTAAAGCGATGGTGAATGAAGCACACAGGCTAGGATTCAAAGTGATTATAGATTGGGTCGCTAATCACACTGGCTGGGATCACGTTTGGACAAAAACTCACCCTGAATTTTACCTGAAAGATGCAGATGGAAAATTCCATATAGCCTCAGGAATGGATGATATTATCGAGTTGGATTATAAAAACCAGGAAATGCGCCAGGCAATGATTGATGCTATGAAATTCTGGGTAACAGAAACGGATATCGATGGTTTCAGATGTGATTTGGCTTCATGGGTAGAAGTAGATTTCTGGCAACAGGCACGTCCTGAAGTAGAGAAAGTAAAGCCACTTTTCTGGTTAGGAGAATTTGATGAATTGGAAAGCCCGGAATATGGAAAAGTTTTCGATGCCAGTTATTCATGGAAATGGATGCATAAATCTGCCGATTATTACAAAAAGAATGAGCCGCTTCAGGAATTGAAAGATCTATTGGTGCAGTATTCTAATATTGGAGATAATTCAATGAGAGCCTGGTTTACCGCTAATCATGATGAGAACTCATGGAATGGAACAGAATATGAAAAGTATGCCGTGATTGCAAAACCTATGGCCGTATTTTCAGCCACATGGAATGGGGTTCCCTTATTGTATTCCGGTCAGGAATTGCCTAATATGAAGAGACTCGAGTTCTTCGAGAAAGATCCGATCAAATGGACGAAAACGTATCAGGTAGCCGATTTCTATAAAATATTATTGGATCTAAAGGCGTTCAATCCGGCTTTAAGAGGTGGTGATCCGAATGTGACCACTTATTTATTGAACACAACTGCCAATGACAAGATTTTAGCATATGTAAGAAAAAATGGAAAAGATGAAGTGCTGGTTGTTTTAAATATGTCAAAAGAACCCGTAAACTTTACCATTGAAGATGGAAATATATCAGGAACATTCAAAAACGTATTCGAAAAAACAAGAAGAAATTTTGATGAAGGAAAAGATTTTAATTTTAAAGTTTCAGATTATGCTGTATTTGAAAAATAGAACTGAATCTCCAAAAATTCAATATTTTTAGCCATTATTTTTTTAACGGTATAACATTCCCCACCTTTGGAGGGTATCAAAATCGATGATTTTGACAGGATGGTCTTATCCATCCACAACATAAATATTCCAGCATTACAATGAACAAGCAAGAGATTATAAACACCATTAAAGCTAAAATAACAGATAAAATCCAGTATTTCGAAAACCTGATCGCTGAAACCCGTGCTTCCAATAATGATACGAAAAGCTCAATGGGAGATAAATACGAAACGGGTAGGGAAATGCTTCAGCAGGAAATCAATAATCTGCAAAGACAGCTTAACGAAGTGTTGAATCAGCAGGCAGTTCTACAAAAGATTAGTTCAGACCTTTCTGAGAAAGTTCAAAATGGAGCTTTAGTAAAAACCAATAAAGGATTGTTTTATGTTTCAGCTTCGATGGGAGAAATTCTATTTGAAAATCAGAAAATTATGACTGTATCAACAGAATCCCCTTTAGTGAAAGCTATGTTTGGCAAGAAAATGGGAGAGACTTTTACCATTAACAATATCAATCAGAATATTGAACATATCTGGTAAATCAATCTTTAATAGTATGAAATTTAAAAATTTACTTTTCCTGGCCTTTCTATTAGGCAGTTTGATGATCAATGCACAAGTTCGTGCTACAGTTTCATCAAAAACGTATGATCTGACATCTGTAAAGCTTACAGTGGACGGTTTTGTATTCACCCTTGATGGAGATGGTGTAATTACTGATTTTAATGCTCCCGGTTTGAATGGTAAGCTTGAATACTATGATAATCAGGTCTTTGATCAGGTTAAATATGGAAAACTTAAAAGCATTGGTAATGTTAAGATAGATTATTGGGATGATTCTGCATTTACAAAAGAAAAAGCAGGAAAACTAAAAAGCTTAGGAAATATTGCTGTAGATTATTGGGAAGACTCAGCTTTTACGAAAGAAAAAGGAGGAAAAGTGAAGAAAATTGGAAACCTTACTATCGATTATTGGCCAAATGATGTTATTGATAACAGCAGAATGGGAAAACTGAAAACGATAGGTAATATTTCCATAGATTACGGAACTAAAGATATCATTGATCAAAGTAAGTTTCAGAAACTTACAAAGTTTGGCCCTGTGAAGCTGGAATATTCTGATGATAAATTCACGGATACAAAGAGATACGGACAGTTGAAATCAATAAGTGGAAATAGTGAAGAAATTAGTGTTTCTATATTGTAGTTCTATTGAATCCTAAAGACCTGTGCATATTGAATATAAACTTGTTTAATAGGAAAAAAATATACTTCTTATAAAAAGCATCCATGAACTGGGTGCTTTTTTTGATGCTTTTTTTTTACTAAATTTGAACCCATAAATTCCTTTTCAAAATGCAAAACTACCTGGATCTTTTACAACATATTTTAGACAACGGAACTGATAAAACCGATAGAACCGGTACCGGAACCAGAAGTGTATTTGGCTACCAGCTAAGATATGACCTGTCCAAAGGATTTCCATTGGTAACCACAAAAAAAGTGCATTTGAAATCCATTATTTATGAACTACTTTGGTTTCTGAAAGGAGATACCAATATCAAATACCTTAAAGATAACGGAGTAAGCATTTGGGATGAATGGGCAGATGAAAATGGTGATTTAGGGCCTGTTTACGGAGCACAATGGAGAAGCTGGCACGGAGCAGACGGAAAAGTAGTAGATCAGATCACGGAAGTTATTGATCAGATCAAAAAAAATCCGGATTCCAGAAGACTGATTGTTTCTGCATGGAATGTAGCTGAAATCCCAAATATGGCATTGGCACCTTGTCATGCATTATTTCAGTTTTATGTAGCAGATGGAAAATTATCGCTGCAGCTTTATCAGAGAAGTGCAGACGTTTTCCTTGGGGTACCTTTCAATATTGCAAGTTATGCTCTATTATTGATGATGGTTGCACAGGTTTGTGATCTTGAAGTAGGAGATTATGTACATAGCTTTGGAGATGTTCATATTTATAATAACCATTTTGAGCAGGTAAACAGACAGCTTTCAAGGGAAACAAGATCTCTTCCAACGATGAAGCTGAATCCAGAAGTTAAAAACATATTTGATTTTGACTTTGAAGACTTTACTTTAGAAAACTATGATCCACATCCGGGGATTAAAGCTCCTGTAGCGATTTAATATCACAACAGATTTTTTTATTATCTTTTGTAATTGGCGGAATTCTATTATTTTTGAAGCTTGTGATCATCTAGCGATCACCACAAATTTTGAAAAAATAGTATGAAAAAAAAATTAAGCAATAGTTATTTGATATTTTTAAATATCTTAATAATTATTTATAACCTTTATATATGGTTGTCCATTTTTATAGAAAAAGTAGTTGTAACGGACGACTTAAAGGAGGCTTATAGTTCAAAATATATCTCGAAACCCTATTTCAGTTATATTTACTCCTATCTGGATTCTTCCAATATGGCAGCAAGACCGGTATCAGGATTTGTAACAGGAACTTTGGTTTTTCTTTCACAATATAATTCCTCCATTTACCTTTTAGGAACTCTATTTTTTCCACTCTCTTTAATTGCTGTTTATTGGGTAACGCAAAAAATTCTGTCAAAAGAATTGGCAAGTTTGATTACTTTATTGTATTCATGTTCCCTGATCGGTACAAGTATTCAGTTCTCTCCGATCATGCTGAATTCAAACCTGGCCACTATATTCTTTTCTTTGAGTATTTATTATATATATATTCGTAAAAATCTGATAATCAGTTCTGTTTTTTTTATATTGTCAATACTCAGCTATGAAATTTTTCTGCCACTTATTCTTTTACATTTATTTTTAATCAAAGAAAACAAAAAACGAATTGTATTCCTGTTGTTAACCCTTGGAATGATTGTTCTTTTCCGAAAAGTGATACAACCCATGATATTTTCTCATTCTTATCAAAGAGATGAGGTAGGTAAGATCTTTGAACTGCAAAGAGTAATGAAGGTTACAATTTTAACGGCAAAATTGTTTTTCAAAGACGTTTTTGTGGGGATTTATAAAGGAATATTACATCTTAAAAATCTTCACATCATAGAATTACTGTTAGCTTTAATCATGTCTTCTGTTGTATATAAGGTATTTTCCCGTTATGATTTTAAAAATATATTGAAAGACATTAAGAACTTAGGTTTAATCTCTCTGATTTCATTAGGGCTTGCTGTAAGTGTTTTTTATGTTTCCTCTTATATTCCTACCCTTTTTGGATTTGATAACCGTAGTCTTGGAGCGATAAGATTGTTTTATACATTCTTTCTCATCTCGGGAATCATTTATCTATGCTTTAAACTGAAGCTGGGAAATAAAATGGTAAGTGCTCTTTTTGCAGTAATTACTTTTCTTCTTATTACAACCAATATAAGTGTGAAAAATGCCTGGATCTATGCCAGTCAGTTTAATCATGAAATGTTTAATCAGCTGAGCATTGCTCTTAAAGCAGATCATATTGAAAGTGGAGTCGTCTGTTTAAATATGATATGTTCAATGAGTTGAAGACGAATCCACACTTTATTTTGAGAGAACCTATTTTTTATAACAATTGGGAAGGTCGTATGTTGTCTGAAATGAATGGCATTGATGCAAAAAAAATACATGTTTATAATGCAGAAAGACAAACGAAATGTGAGATGGTATTTTTATATCAAAACGGAAAAATAATCAGAGAGAGATAATGTTGGAGGAGGGAAGCCTGAGGCTGGAAGCTATTATTGTCAGAAAGTCACTCTCGTTTTATGATTATTGCTTGTGCATTATTATCCTGAATGATGCATCGTAAAATGAGGATCTCATCTATTGGTGTTTATATTATTCTTTGATATATCTTAGAAAACCTGCAGGGAGTCTCCGGTTGGATAGTAACCTCCATCCTCCTGCTTCCATCTTCCAGCCTTTCCCCCTAAAAATGTTCGTTAAAAAAGTGCTAACAGGCTCATTCTTTCTAAAATAAGTTTTAAATTTGAAAGAACTTGAGGTTAACCCCTTTAACAAAAGGGGAATCTATAAATCCAATTACAAAATCATGAAGTATTTAAAAATAAATATTGAAGAAAATGCCGATCCTGAAGTATTAAAAAATATTGTACTTCAGTTAAAAGGTGTGGCTTCAGCAGAAATTATTGACGATGAAAACCCGCAAAGTGAACTGAAAAAAGCTTTTGCTAAAACAAAAGAGCAGCTGAAAACAGGGGATTACGAAACTTTAGTGAATGATATTTTCGACATCATAATAAAAAAATAACTCTAAAATTATAAAGTAGACAGATGAGAAAGGCCATTTTATCGATTGCTATACTCGGGATATTATTTTCCGCCAATGTATCAGCACAAACTGAAACTTCAGGAAGAGAAAAAGTGTACAGAGCTACCCATACCAAGGTAACAGAACTAAAACACACAAAACTGAAAGTAAATTTCGATTATCAGAAAGAACAGATGAATGGGGAAGAATGGTTGACCGCTTCACCTTATTTCTATCCTACCAATGAACTGATCCTTGATGCGAAAGCCATGCTGATTCATGAAGTAGCTCTTGATAACAATGGTAAAAAATCTCCTTTAAAATATGAATACAAAGATGATATCCTGAAGATCACGTTAGATAAAACATATCAAAAAAATCAGGATTATACGGTGTACATCAAATATACATCCCGTCCAAATGAAGTGAAGCAACAAGGAAGCATGGCAATTAATGATGCAAAAGGACTTTACTTCATCAATGCGCAGGGAACAGATCCTGATCTTCCAACACAAATCTGGACACAAGGAGAAACGGAATCATCCTCCGCATGGTTTCCAACCATTGATAAACCCAATCAAAAAACTACCCAGGAAATTTATATGACGGTTCCTGATAAATATGTAACCCTTTCAAATGGTATTTTAAAAGACTCTCAAAAAGAATCCAACGGACTTAGAACCGATCATTGGGTAATGGATAAAAGACATGCAACTTATCTTTTCTTCATGGGAGTGGGAGAATATGCTATTGTAAAGGATAAATGGAAAAATGTTCCGGTTGATTACTACATCGAGAAAGAATACGAGCCTTATGCGAAACAGATTTACGGAAACACTCCGGAAATGATCGACTTCTTCTCCAAAAAGATGAATTATGATTATCCATGGGCAAAATACGCACAGATTTCCGGTAGAAATTATGTGAGTGGTGCTATGGAAAATACAACGGCAACCCTTCATGGAAGTGATATCCTTCAAAAACCAGGTCAGCTTATTGATGAAAATAAATGGGAAGATACTATTGCCCACGAATTGTTTCACCATTGGTTTGGGGATTTGGTAACAGCAGAAAGCTGGAGTAACCTTACCGTAAATGAATCTTTCGCTAATTATTCCGAATACCTTTGGAATGAGCATAAATATGGTAAAGATCAGGCAGATTATCATTTGATGTCCGATGTAAATATGTATATTCATAATCCATCTGACTTTAAGAAAAACCTGGTAAGATTCAATTATGCATCCCGTGAAGATGTGTTTGATCTGGTAACCTATCAGAAAGGAGGCGGAATTCTGAATATGCTAAGAAACTATTTAGGAGATGATGCTTTCTTTGCTGGAATGAATGATTACCTGAAGACAAATGAATATCAGAATGCAGAAGCTCATCAGTTGAGACTTTCCTTTGAAAAAGTTTCCGGAAAAGATTTGAACTGGTTCTTCAATCAATGGTATTTCGGAAGCGGAAATCCGAAGATCAATTATTCATTTACATTTGAACCTGTGAAAAAACAAGTGTCTGTAACGATTAATCAGACTCAGGATCAAATGTTTGAATTCCCTTTGGCTATTGATGTTTATGACAATGGAAAACCAAAGAGATACAATGTTTGGGTAAATGCAGATGCGAAGAACACATTCAATTTTGATGTTTCTAAAGCTCCGGACTTAGTAAATATCAATGCAGATGGTGTTTTGCTGGCGGATATTACCGATACGAAAACTCCGGAACAGAATCTATTACAGTTTACGAATTCTAAAGAATTTAAGAGCAGATATACTGCTTTAACAGGAATAAAAGATCAAGTTGGAAAAAGCCCGGCGGCAACAAAATTATTAGCCGCAGCTTTGAAAGATCCATTTTTCAGAGTAAGAATTAAAGCTTTAGAATTGATAGATCTTAGTAATCCTGAACAAATGAAGGCATTAGGAGCAGACGTTGAAAAACTAGCGTCTAATGATCCTAAAACATTAACTCAGGCGGCAGCGATCACAGCTTTGGCTAAAACAAAAGATAAAAAATACCTTCCGATTTTTGAAAAAGGAGTAGGTGCGGTTTCTAATGCAGTAAAAGGAAGTTCTCTTGGAGCTGTTCTTACCATTGATCCTTCAAAAGCTAATGCGTTGGCTGATAAGATTGATCTTGATGGGGCTTCAGACGATCTGCAGGCACAATTACTCCCTGTGATTGTAAAGAATAAGGTTACTTCTCAAATGTCTAAAATTGCTCCATTGGCAGCATTTTATCCGTTTATTAAATTCCAGAACCCAGAATTAGGGAAGTCTGCAGAAGAAGGCTACAACTGGATCATGACCTCTGATAATTTAAAAGCTACGGAAAGTATTACTAAGATTTTAGGATATGCAAAAAATCAGATGGGAGATAACCCGCAGGCTAAAATGATGGTGGTGCAAATGCTGAAGGATGGTTTAAATAAAAAAATGGAATTGCTTAAACAGAATCCACAGAATGCAGCAAGTATCAATAAACAGATTGATGTTTTAAATAAAGCTATTGAAAATTATAAGTAACATGTAAAGCCGGCAAATTAAGCCGGCTTTCTTTTTATGGATAAGTTTAATTTGTATGGCTTACCATTAAAGTATTTAAATCCACATATATCTGAAGAAAAGGGGGCATTATATTTCAGTCCTAAATAAATATCTATGCCTTTAATTAGATAATTAATTTCAAATACCATATAGTTGTTATATTATTGAATACATTAAATAAGAGTGATTGTATGTGTATTTTTAATGTAATGGTTGTAAAAATAGTATTTTTTAAATACAGATTATAAATGTATGAAAAAACCACTTTAACGAAATCGGCCTTAACGGGATTGATCTTTAACGATATTACAAATATCAGGTATTTTCACTACTGTTTTTTGCGTTATCTTTCATAAATTCGTTTAAAATTTAAAATATTATGAGTTTTGGAATTGAGGCGGCAAGCTATTATGTGCCTTCTTTATATTTGGAAATTAAAGATTTAGCTGAAAAAAGAGGTATAGAACCAGCAAAATTGGAGAAAGGATTAGGACTTCATAAAATGGGATTACCTGATGTACATGAAGACGCTGCAACTTTTGCAGCAGAAGCATTGTTAAGGTTAATTCAGGATTATACCATCAATCCTAAGGAAATTTCAAGAATTTATCTAGGAACTGAAAGTGCTTTGGATGCAGCAAAACCCACTGCTTCTTATGCCATGCAGATGGTTGAAAAAGAGTTGGAGAAAACATTTGGTGAAAGAGTTTTCAGAAACTGTGATGTGGTAGATTTAACTTTTGCCTGTGTAGGGGGAGTAGATGCTCTGCATAATGCTTTGGATTTTGTAAGAGTAAATCCTGATAAAAAGGCTGTAGTGATTTCCAGCGATTATGCAAAATATGAATTGGCTTCTTCAGGAGAATATACCCAAGGAGGAGGAGCTGTAGCTTTACTGATTTCTTCGAAACCGGATCTTCTTGAAATTGAAAATAACTGGGGAGTCGCTACGGAAAGTGTTTTTGATTTCTTCAAACCGAGAAGACAATATAAAAAAGAGGATCTAAACGGTGCGCCAGAGATGTATCCTGACAAAATCGAGATCTTTACGGATGAACCCGTTTTTGATGGACAATATTCCAATCAATGTTATCAGGATAGGATCAGAGAGGCTTACCAACATTATAAAGATATTACAGGTCTGGAAAAACCTTATGAGAATTGGAAATATATTGTTTTTCATCTTCCATACGCCTTCCATGGGAAAAGGGTCTTTACCGAAATCTACAGTCTTGAAAATGGGATTTCCTATGAAACTCCGGACGAGCAGAAAGCAGTTGCTAAGTCTGAGATTTATCTGCAGCTAATCAATGAAGCTATTGAAAAGACCCAAAGAGCGTCTTCGGAAATAGGAAATATGTATACCGCTTCTATTTTTATGGCATTCCTTTCTGGGTTACAGACTTCTTTTAACGAAAATGAAGACCTTTCTGGTAAAGAAATCGGTTTCTTAGGATATGGCAGTGGTTCCAAATCAAAAGTATTTGCTGGTAAAATGTCTGCTAACTGGAAAAAAGTAGTGGAAAAATGGAATTTATTTGAAAATCTAAATGATAGAACAGCTATTGATTTTAACACTTACGAAAAACTTCATAGAAAGCAATTAACCGAATCTGTAAATCCAGACTATAAAGGGTTTGGTCTTGTTTCTATAGAAACCGAAAGCCCTGTTTTAACTGGGGCAAGATATTACAGTTGCCAGAAGTAAGATATAAATACTTAAATTATTAAAAGCATTCTAAAAATTAGAATGCTTTGTCTTTTTTGTATTTATTGGTTGATTTATCTATCTATTTTTTGTTATTTTATTTGTTTTAGTGGTAAATTAATATATTTGAATTTGCATATTATTCACTTAAAATCACATTTTAATGAAAAAAACTCACTCATTTTTTAGATTTTATATAATGTGTTGAAATTTTTAACGATTATTAAAATTCTTCTAATATTGTTTTTTTGGAAAATTCTTTCCCTTTCTTTGACGAAATATAAGTAAGCATTTTGATATTTTATTTTTTTAAACGAAAATAATATACATTAATCATTTGTATAGCAGTGATTTAGTAATTTGAATTTTTTGTTTTTATTAACAAATTTACTTCAGAAAAAAAACTGTTAATATGAATGTGAAACTAAATGTATTAAGTGCCGGCGTACTGTTCTTTATAGGACAGGGGATTTCGGCGCAAAAAGTAAAGAAAGATACAGCATCAACTCAAATTGATGAAGTTGTAGTTATTGGATATGGCACCAAATCAGTTAAAAAGGTTACTACATCCATATCCAGAGTAAAGGCAGATGATTTGACTAAGGTGTCAGCATCTAGTGCTGATGCTCTATTGCAAGGAGCAAGTACCGGTTTACAGGTTTCCCCTACATCAGGAGCACCAGGTGCTGGTTTTAATGTAAGATTAAGAGGGGTTTCCAGTATTACTTCAAGCAATGACCCATTGTATGTGGTAGATGGGGTTCCGATTTCATCCAACTCTCCCAGTGGTAATGTGGCGTATGGGGGGCAAACAGGAAATTTATTGTCCCAATTAAACCTTGCAGATGTAGAAAATATTGAAATTTTAAAAGATGCCGCCGCAGCTGCAATTTATGGATCGAGAGCTGCCAATGGTGTTGTTTTGATTACGACTAAAAAAGGGAAAAAAGGGAAAATAAATTTTAATCTAAATTCAAGCGTCGGCTTTCAAAATCCCATAAAGAAATTCAAGACGATGAAAGCAGGTGAGTATTATAAAATGTTAGATTTGGCAGAATTTAATACAACACCTAATAATGGAACAACTTACTGGTCTACAAGAAATAAGGTGTGGGATCCAAAGTCAGGTCAATCTATAGGTGATTTTTATAAATCAGATTTTGGAGATAATTATTTAAATCAAGTTTATAGGAGAGATCAACCTATATATGAATTAAGTACCAGCGCTTCTGGGGGAAACGAGATGACTACTTTTTATCTGGGATTTTCTAATTTTGATCAATCAGGGATTATTAAAGGACAAGAATATAGCCGACAGACATTTACTTTGAATTTAGACCAAAAGTTAAATGATATGTTTAAAATAGTGTCTTCCGTAAGGCTTTCGAATGAAAAGAATGAAAGAATCAATGGAGATAATAATATTTATGCCCCTTTAACTGCTGCTATATTAGAACCACCAGGGCAAAGTATAAAGTACCCCAATGGGACTTACAATACAGATACCTGGAGTTTTTCTAATCCACTACAAAACGCCACGGATGTTAAAAGTTTAACTAAAATCTTTGGAGTAAATACCTCTCTGGGATTAGAATCTAAGTTTTCTTCCAAACTTAGCATGGTGACAAGGTTTAATTTAGAAAGAATTAACTATGACGAATCTCGATTATTTCCATTAGATACGTATCAAGGAAGAGGGTCAAACGGACAGGCAGATTATAATGGACGTTTATATAATACTTTTACAGCGTTTAATACATTGACCTATACTGAAAAGTTAAGTGATAAATTTCGTTTTACCTTAATGGGCGGGTTAGAATATTTTAATCGTAAGACAACATTAACCGATATTCAAACTCAAAATATACCGTTAGGAGCTACTTCTCCAGATGCAGGTTCTATAAAGACTATTGCTTCCTATTATCCATCATTAGGAAACAGAACGTTTTCTTATTTCTCAAGGTTGAGTTTAGAGATTTTCAATAACTTATTTGTAGATGCTACTTTAAGAGCTGATTCCTCCTCAAAATTAGCTTATGATAACAGAACGGAATATTTTCCTTCTGTTTCAGCAGCGTATGTCATTTCAGATAATAGCTGGTTTAAAAAAGATGTGGTGAATTTATTAAAAGTAAAAGCAGGCTGGGGAGAATTAGGAAATCAATCAGGTTTGGGAAATTTTGAGACTTCAGCTGCTGCCCAGATTTATGCATATGGATTATTACCGACTTTTAATGTAAATCCTCTCTATGGATCGGGCACGGCACTAGCTAATCCTAATTTAGTTTGGGAAAGAACAGCTCAGACTGATGCTGGGTTAGAAATAGGATTATTTAAAAATAGAGTTAATATTACTTATGACTTTTATCACAAGAGATCAAAAAAGCTTTTAGTTAATTCTACTGCAGCTTTAGAAAATGGAGTGGAAACTTATAAGTCTAATGAAGCAGAAATGTACAATAGAGGGCATGAGATCGGAATCAATGCAAGCATACTTCAGGGGAATAATATCAATTGGAACTCACAATTTAATATTACTTTTAATAAAAACGAAGTTACTAAAATAGCGGTTCCAATAGATTTTGGGTTTGCTACCAGAGTTGAAGTAGGGCAGCCCATAGGTGCTTTTTTTGGATTGAAAGCGATAGGGATTTACAGATCCGATGTGGAGGTTCCTCAAAATTTATTTAATCAGGGAATTAGAGCGGGGGATGTGAAATATCAGGATACCAATGGAGATGGGGTAATTAATTCCAATGATAGGGTATTCATAGGAAAAGCTCAACCTGACTTCTTCGGGAACTTCCGTAATACCTTTAGGTATAAGAATTTTGACTTGTCAGCTAATCTGATCTTTGTTTTTGGGCAGGATATGTATAATTCGTCTTTGAGATTTGCTGGCGTTTCTGGAAATCCCTTATTTGGAAAACTTGAAAATCAAACCAATTATTGGACTCCGGATAACCCAAATGCTGATTTACCACGTCCTGTAAGAGGGTTTGTTCAGTCTTGGAATAACCAAATATCTTCAAGGTTTATTGAAAGTGCTTCCTATATTAGATTGAGAGAGCTTCAATTAGGTTATACTTTGCCTAAAACGATGTTAGATATAGGCAGTATGACATTACGATTTTTCATTGCTGCAGATAATTTATGGACCTGGACAGATTATAGTGGTCCTGAGCCTGAAGTAAATGCCTTTGGGCAAGCTAACGTAGCAACGGGAACTGATTTCTTTACCCAAGGAATGAACAGGACAATAAAATTCGGAGTTAATTTAAATTTTTAAAGTAATATAATGAAAAAGAGTATAATCAAATATATGTTAATCTCTTCTGTGTTCTTAACGATAATAAGTTGTGGAAGAGATATGGTTGGAAATGAAACTGTGGATACTGACCGGCAGCCAGGTGACTCATTTATAAAAACAGATGCTGCAGCCAGAACAGTGGCGAATGGAATATATAATGATATGCAGAATCGCTATGTGTATGGTGGAGAACTTCATTTCTTTGATGGGCTTTTTGCCGATGATTTCATGCATACGGGAACCTTTTCCGAATTTGCAGAAGCAGGAGCCAGTAACTTTCTCGATACTAATTTGTCAGTAAGACGTATTTTTGGAGCACATTACACCGTAGTAAGAACATGTAATGTTATTATTGATCAAGTTGAAACAAGGCCTATTAATGGAAATACAATTGAAGAATCAACAAAGAATCAAGTACTTGGTGAAGCTTATGCTGGTAGAGCATTAATGTATTTAATTTGGTAAGACTATTCGGTGGAGTGGCTTATGTTAAAGAGCCTGTTTATGTTGCGTTTGATCTTATTACTCCTAAAAGAGACTCCAGAGATGATGTGTATAAGTTTATAATTGGTGATTTACGAAAAGCTATAGAGTTTTTTAAAAAGAATAATAATGAATCTACGACTTTTTTAAATCTAAGTGCCAGCCAAGTTTTATTAGCTAAAGTCTACATGGAAATGGGAGAGTTTGATCTTGCCAAAGGAATATTAGAAAAAATTAACGGGTATTCTCTTGCTCCGAACTATGAGACATTATTTACTGCTAACTCAACAACTGAAGACATTTTTAAAATAAATTTTACAGCTACAGATGGTGGAAATCAAGCTTTCTTTTTCTATCCTGCTGCTGTGGGTGGCAGGGGAGAAGTTTCTTTAAGACCGCAGTTTATAAGTGTTTTTGCTCCGAATGATAAAAGGAAAATGTTTGCAGTCGCCCAAGGAAGAAATTATTTTAAGAAATATAGTAATCCTGGTAGTGGAGCAGACAATGTGCAGATTGTAAGATATGCTGATGTTTTACTCTCTTTAGCAGAATGCAGGTTAAAGACTACTGGTGATGCCGTAACTCCTCTTAATATGGTTAGGGATAGAGCTGGATTAACACCATTAACAGCAGTGACATTGGATGATGTTTTACTGGAACGTAGAAAAGAATTATATGGGGAAGCTGACAGATGGTTTTCTGTAAAAAGATTTGGGAAAGCTAAAGAAGTAATAGAAGGTAAAGGACGACCTTATTTTGCTAATAGATTAGACTTATGGCCGATTCCTGCTTGGCAATTAATAAATAATCCAAATATAACTCAGAATCCAGGGTATTAATAAGTACTGATTAAATCAAATTTTAATATGTTTTAGAAAAGGTTGCCTTCTCGATAGGGCAGCCTTTTCGTTTTCAAGATCAGAATGCTTTTTCTATGATATTATGACCCATAAGAATTAGGAATATGGGATTGATGAGTTTAATTCTGGAACAAATAATAGGTGTATTAAAAATGAAAATATGAAAAATATAATTTAAATGCCCAAAATGAAGTTAGAAAATATGATTAAAAATGTATTGGTTTTGCCTCATTTTTAATTCCTATTTATTAACAAAATTTTAATTTTAATTCCACTAAAACTGCTTTTTTAGAGGGTCTTCCTGATATTTATCAGGTTATTTTTAATAATATATGAGTAAAAAACATATGTTTTTTCACTGATTTTGATCAAAAATCAAGTTGGGCTTGTTTTATTTTTTTCGTTGATATAAATATTTATTGTTAATTTTTTTCATTTATTTAATTAATTTGATGGATGATGGTTTTTATTTTGCTTTTCATTAAAATTCTATTAATGTTTAAAATGCTTTATTTTTCTATAAAATTTAAAATATAATTGAAGTTTTTTCATATCATTTTTTAGAGTTATATGCGGATAATCCTTTTCTGGAGCTGTTTTTTCAGGTTTTAATAAATTGATGTTATTAATATTTATTAACATATTTGTTCCCTTGAATATATTAAAATCTGTTAATATGAATGTGAAGTTGCATGTATTAAGTGCTGGAGCTCTGTTCTTTTTAGGACAAGCTGCCTATGCGCAAAAAACTAAGAATGATTCTATTCCAAAAGAGAATAAGATCGATGAGGTAGTCGTTACGGGGTACCAGAAGAAGAGGGCAGATGAAATTACCCAGGCTCAGGCTGTTGTAAGTGGTGATGCAATCAGAAGAAACTCTCCTACAACATCTATCGGAAACTCTTTACAAGGTAGAGCTTCAGGGGTTTATGTACAAAGTGCTACTGGACAGCCAGGTTCTGTTGCTACAATCATGGTAAGAGGAGTTGCCGGAGTGGGTGGTTCTTCTGAACCTACTTATGTAGTGAATGGTATGTATATGAGTGCTAGACAGTTTAGTGCAATTAACCCTGCTGACGTAGAATCTATTTCTGTTCTTAAGGATGCTGCTGCTACGGCTCAGTATGGTGCAAGAGGGGCAAATGGGGTAGTTGTAGTAACAACTAAAGCTGGAAAGTTGGAAAAACTCATTATTCATTTGAAAGTAAATTTGGTTTCAGTGAAAAGCTGAAGGACAACAACTTTACAATGATGAATTCTAGAGAGTTGATGAACTTTCAAAATGAATTAGGATATCTTAACGTAGCGCCTAGAAGTCAACAGGAAATGGATGCGCTTGCTGCTAATGATCACAACTGGCAAACAAGCTTATTGAGACCATCAAGTATCCAATCTTATTTATTCAGTGCACAAGGAGGATCTAGAGAAAGTACATTCTACTATTCATTAGGATATGACGCTGATAATGGTATTCTTAAAGACATAGACGGACTTAAGAGATATACAGGTAACTTCGGATTTACAAATAAACTGAGCGAGAAGCTAAACGTTGGAATCAACTTAGGTGTTCAGTATCAGGTTACACAAAATATCAGAGACAGAAACAATACACAGAACCCATTCGCTGCGATGTATAAATATGCTCCTTATGAAGCAATTTATAACCCAGACGGAAGCTACAACCAAAAAATGAGAGCCGGGTCAAATACTGTGGAACAAATCCGTAACAACAGAGTAGAAGATCAGAGATTAAGAATCCCTGTAACTTTATTCGCAGAATATAAAGTATTAGACGGATTGAAATTTAAAACGAATTTCAATGGACTTTTCGACTGGTTCATGTCTACTTCATGGATGAAAAAAGGATCTAACCTGGATTTAACGACCAACAAGATTCCTACAGGTTCATTATCTAAAAACTCATTCTATGGATTCAACTATACATGGAATAACTCAGTAAACTATAAGAAATCATTTGGTAAACACAATCTTGATTTCTTAGGATTTATCGAATATAACGATAACTTCAACGAAACATTAGCAGCAAGTGCTTATGGATTAAAATCTACTCAACTTAGTGTTCCATCTATCACTACTCCTTCTGACAGAAATACATTTACCGGAGTTAAAGCGAGAAATACCCTATTCAGTTTAGCGGGTATGGTAAACTATGACTATGAAGGGAAGTACTTATTAACAGGATCTTTAAGAAGAGATGCTTCTTCAAGATTTGGAGCTAACAATAAGAGTGGAATCTTCTGGTCAACAAGTGCTGCTTGGAACATCGCAAAAGAAGATTTCATGAAAGGAGGTTTCATCAATGACTTGAAACTTAGAGCTTCTTATGGTACAACAGGAAATGACGGTTCATTATCTGACTATTACAATGTAGCAAACGTTGGTTTCGATTTATATGGAAACAACGCAGCTTTATTCCCTGGAACTTATAACAGAGACGAAAAAGTTTACATCATTGGTAACCCAAATCTAAAATGGGAATCGAATGCAGTAACGAATGCAGGGGTTGACTTCTCAATGTGGAAGAGAAGAATTCGTGGATCGGTAGAAGTATACCAAAACAAGAGAAAAGACTTCGTACAACTAGTACCACTAGATAAGCAAGAAGGTGCATTCTATCAGTATATCAATGCTGGAGATATGTCACAAAAAGGTCTTGAAGCAGAATTAAGTGTAGACGTAATCAGAAAGAAAGATTTCCAATGGACAGTACGTGCTAACATCTCTTTCCAAAAATCTACTCTTGATAAATTATCAGACGGACAAACTGAAAGAAACTTAGGAGATACTTATCTTAAGGTAGGTGAAGCTCCATATGTATTCTATAACGTTAGATTCGCAGGAGTAAACGCTGCAAACGGAAACGCTCAATATTATGATAAAGCTGGAAACATTACTGAAACATATAGTGCTTCCAATGCAGTTCCAATTACAGATAAAACTCCTTTCCCAAAAAGCTTCGGAGGTTTCGGAACGACAATTCAATATAAAGGATTCGACTTTAGTGCAGACTTCACATACAAGTTAGGAGGATACACATATAACAATATGTATGCTGCTGCTGTTGATCAAAGTTTGGCTAAAGGAGGTAGAAACATGGCGCAGGCTGCTGCTAATATGTGGAGAAGTCCAGGTGATACAGGTGTATTCCAAAGAGTAGATACTAACGGTATGCGTGATTCTGATCAGTGGATTGAAAAATCAGATTATTTAAGATTAAGATCCCTTACTTTAGGATATACATTTGATAAGGCTATTCTAGGAGAAGATTCTCCAATCAATAAGCTAAGAATGTATGTACAAGGACAGAACTTATTTACAGTAACTAATTTCCACGGAGAACCAGAAGTTTCTGTTGGATCTGGTGAATCTACAGCATTATTCGTTCCTGGATCATTTAACCTTTATACTTATCCTACTGTAAGAACGATCATGGTGGGAATGCAATTAGAATTTAATATTGAATAGCTTTATGAAAAAGAATATAATAACAATAAGTTTAGCTGCGTTGACCGTTTTTGTATCGTTAACGTCTTGTGAAAGAAACTTGGATCAGATCTCATCTGTGAATGAAGCAGAAGAGCAGGCAATGACCAGACCAGAATCATTCAGACAAGCTTTGGATGGAGCTTATACTGCATTCAAATCTACAGGATATTACACAAGTGATACAGGGAACCAGCTTATTATGGGAGACCTTACTACTGATAACCTTATTATTACAGATTCAGGAAGAAACTCTAACGCGGCTGCTTCCAACTTTGAATTTTCATCAGATAATTCACAAACAACAGGTTTGTTTAGTGCTGCATATGCTGTAATCAGCAGAGTTAACTTTGTTCTTTCTTATTTAGATAATGGAGTAGTAACAGGTGCAGCGAAGGATAATGTAGAAGCTGAAGCTAGGGCGATCAGAGCAGCTGCTCACTTTGATGTTTTAAGAGCATACTCTGTAATTCCAACACAAAATTCTTCAGCAAAGAACCAATATGGAATTTATTATTCAGAATCTTATAATCCATTAAATAATAATTCAGCTAGAAATCTTACCGTAGCACAAGCATATGATAAAGTAATTGCTGACCTTTTAATTGCTGCTGATAAAATTACACAAAACGATGCTGATAAAGGAAGATTCAGCAAAGCTGCTGTATACGGACTATTATCAAGAGTATATCTTTATAAAGGAGATTATGCTAATACTGCAAAATATGGTAAACTAGCATTAGGTCTTTCACCAAGTATTACAACATTGAATAATTTTAACAGCATCTGGAAAGAAAATGAAGGATTGGCTAAAATTACTGATGGAGTTCTATTCCAGATTGCCAATGCAGCACCTGAGCGTAATACAGTAGGGGTTGCTTACAATCAGCTAATTGACGGGCAGTACAGATCAGAGTTTGTTGCAGATTATGATTTCTTCAACTCTTATGCATCTAATGACGTAAGAAAAACTACGTATTTCACACCGGCTTTATACAACAAAAAGGCATACAACCACATTACAAAATATGCAGGTAACGGTGGACCGGTAAACATCGTTCCAATCAAATATTTAAGAACTGCAGAAGTATTGTTGAACGTAGCTGAAGCATCTTACAGATCAGGTGATATGGGAACTGCTCTTACTTTGTTAAACCAATTGAGAAAAGAGAGATATACTTCATTTACACCTGGATCAGAGGCAGGACCGGCTCTATTGGATGCTATCCTTAAAGAAAGAAGACTAGAGCTTGCTTTTGAAAATGACAGATGGTACACATTGAAGAGATTAGGTCTTGGTGTTACGAGATCTGGTAAAGGAGATATTGCTGATGGTAGTGGTTCAAAAGCTATTAAGCAGACTCTTGCAGCAAACAGCGATTTATGGCAATGGCCAATTCCTGTAACTGCAGTTCAGGCTAATCCGAACATTAAGCAAAATGACGGTTATTAATAATTAATATTTTTAATATATAAGAGCTCCATAAATAGGAGCTCTTTTTTATTTCAATGAGATTCAGATCAAAGTATTGAATGCTTTATTCTATATTTATTCAATTCTTTGCCGCTATTTATTCCCGAACAATTATTGTGTTCTGATAACTTTTAGGGGTTACTCCTTCCAGTTGTTTAAAAACCCGGGTGAAGTAATTGGTGTCAGAAAATCCGGTTTGAAAAGCTGTCTCTTTAATACTGTTTCTTCCAGCGAGTAATTCTTTGGCTTTGCTGATCCTTTCTTGCAGAATAAAATCATTCGGAGAAGTTCCCAGCTCATCTTTAAACATCTTAAAGAAGTTCGATTTACTCACATAAGCCAGTTTAGCAATAGTCTCAATCGAAAGCTTCTGATGCAGGTTTCTTTTAATATAATCTACTACAAAGCCGATTCTCGATTTATTCTTTACAACATTTCTTTCTACAATGCTTCTGGCCTGTGTCTGCATAAGACGTATTAGAAGCTCTTTCAAAGCAAAATCAGCCATAATATCCTTTTGGGAATTATCATCCATCGCAATTCTCATAATGTTATTTGTTGCGGATGCCAGAGCTTGATTATTAAAAAGAAAATATTCATCCAGCTCAATATTCCACTGTGAAGTTTCATCCACTTTAGGAAGGCTGTAATTCAAATAATTAAGAGAATCTTCTATAAAATCAGGATTTAAACTTAAAGAAATACATTGTGTAGGGGTTTCATCAGCTTCAGGAAAATCAATCACCATCGTTTCCCCCGGAGCTACCAGAATACTTTCTCCCGGAAATAATCAAAATAGCTGGTTTTATTATCCAGTTTCATATGCTTTTTGCCTCTCAGCATCGCTGTAAAAGCAATGTTTTCAAAATGAAGTTTAACACCAAAGGCCGCTTTATGTGTCTCATAGATACTGAATTCACAATTGTTTAGAGTGAATTTAGTCAGGTTTTCAACAAGACTCAATAGTTGCTTTTCCTTGCGTAATTCAGGAGTATTTAATAAAATCTTACTATTGTTATTCATTTCTAAATATTTTACTAAAGCTAGTAACTCAAATATAGAGAATTTGCTCCAACGTTGCTGTTAATAAAATAATAAAATTGACTTCTGTACTATTTTGCACTTTTTTTATACGATTGTGCTATAGGTTTTTCACATATCCGTGTAATTTGGCAGTATCGAAAAATTAAAATAAATACTGATATGAGCACTCTCACAGAACCAAGATCAACGACGCTTTTACAGCGTCCCGAGTTCAAAAGCAGATACGAAAATTATATTGACGGAAAATTTACACCACCCGTTAAAGGCCAATATTTTGATGTTGTTTCACCCGTTGATGGTAAGAATTTTACCCAGGTAGCTCATTCTTCTAAGGAAGATTTAGAACTGGCCGTAGATGCTGCGGAAAAGGCATTTCAGACATGGAAACATACATCAGCTACAGAAAGAAGTATTATCCTTAATAAAATTGCAGACAGAATAGAGCAGAATTTAGAGTATCTAGCCACCGTAGAAACCATTGATAACGGAAAAGCGGTCAGAGAGACATTAGCAGCAGACATTCCACTGGCTATTGATCATTTCAGATATTTTGCCTCTGTTATTCGTGCAGAAGAAGGCTCTCACAATGAATTGGATAAAGATACCGTTTCTCTGATTGTTCATGAACCATTGGGAGTTATTGCCCAGATCATCCCATGGAATTTTCCAATTCTTATGGCAACCTGGAAGCTGGCTCCGGCCTTAGCAGCTGGAAATTGTGTGGTTCTAAAGCCAGCAGAAAGTACACCTGTTTCCATTATGATCCTAATGGAGCTGATAGGAGATTTATTGCCGGCAGGAGTGGTAAATATTGTTAATGGATTTGGAGCAGAGCTTGGAAGAGCCCTAGTAACCAATCCTAAAGTATCTAAAGCAGCCTTCACAGGATCTACAACTACCGGACGTATGGTAATGCAATATGCTACCGAAAATATCATTCCTGTAACCCTTGAATTAGGCGGGAAATCTCCTAATGTCTTTTTCAATTCAGTGATGGATGCTGATGATGAATTCTTAGATAAAGCTATTGAAGGAGCTGTTCTTTTTGCGCTTAATCAAGGCGAAATTTGTACATGCCCATCAAGACTTCTGGTTCAGGAAGGAATAGCAGACGCTTTTATCGACAGAGTGATCGAAAGGGTAAAAGCAATTAAAGTAGGTAATCCGTTAGATAAGACGGTGATGATGGGAGCACAGGCTTCAAAAATTCAAAAAGATAAGATCCTTTCCTATATTCAGTTGGGAGTAGATGAAGGCGCTGAAGTATTGGTAGGTGGTGATGTCAACCATCTGGGAGAAGATCTGGAGGATGGATACTATATTCAGCCTACGATCTTTAAAGGAAATAACAAGATGAGAATTTTCCAGGAAGAGATCTTCGGCCCCGTACTGGCATTTACCACTTTTAAGGATGAAGAAGAAGCTGTAAAGATTGCCAATGATACCATCTACGGATTAGGAGCCGGAGTATGGACAAGGGATGCTCATCAATTATATAATATTCCGCGTCAGATTGAAGCGGGAAGAGTTTGGGTGAACCAATATCACTCGTATCCGGCAGGTGCTCCTTTTGGAGGCTATAAACAATCCGGAATCGGAAGGGAGAATCATAAAATGATGCTTGACCATTACCGTCAGACTAAAAATATGTTGATCTCCTATAATAAAAATAAGTTAGGTTTTTTTTAATATTATGTAGGACGTGCCCGCTTGCCTTGGCTTTTCCCAAGGCAAATCGGTCGGGCTATGCAGGGCTTCACTTCGTTTCGGTGCTCCATTTCATTCCGCACCGGCTCGTTCCTCGCCGCCCTTACTATCCCTCACGCGGAAAACAGAAGTTATATCCGGATCTTCCGGAGATTACAATACAATTGGGGAAACCCGAATTTGCTAAAAGATGAAGACTTTCAATGACAGAATCAAGTACTCGAATTAAACATGATGAGTAATCACGTCCGGCAAATTATATTTGCCGGACTTTTAGATGAATAGCAGTAGATGTTACATGTAATCAATCTGTTATTCCAGGTGTTAAAATTCAAGAATTACAAATAAAAGAAACGAAAAATGGCAACACAAATATCAAGACTTTCCGCAACAGAAAAAGCCCTTGAAGTCATTCGTGAGCTTGAAGAAAAATATGGAGCACTAATGTTCTATCAGGCAGGAGGCTGCTGTGAAGGAACACAGCCGCAGTGCTTCGAAAAGGGTGGCTTTTTCCCGAGAATGAATGATGCGATGATCGGAACGATTAACGGATATGAATTCTGGATAGATCGTGATCTTTTTGAATATTGGAAATATTCTCATTTTACGCTAGATGTTACAGATGGCTTCGGGCCAGGAGGTTTCTCATTAGAAACTCCCTTAGGAAAGACATTTAAAGTACAATACAGACTTTTTACTCCCGAAGAATATAATAATCTGGAACCTGTAAAACGAAGTGAATAAATAGTAAAGAATTAGGGATGTCATTCCTTGACAAACCGACTGACAAACATGGCAGCGACCACATCACCCACAGAGTTTAGAACTGTAGCCAAAGGATCTACCAGTGTTCCGATAATCATTACAGCCGGAATAGCTTCCTGAGGTAATTTATACACTGAAATCATCAGCATTTCCCCAATATAGCCACCATTCGGAATTCCTCCAGCTACAATACTTACGAAAACCGTGATTCCTAACGCTAACAATAAATTGGCAGGATCAAAAAAGTCTTTTCCAATAATTAAAAAAGCTACATAGATTTTGATAATAGAGGACATGGAAGATCCATTTTTATGCAATGTCGTCCCAATAGGGATTACCAGATTCGCAATCGAATTCGGGATCCCAATTTTAGATGCTGCCTGTAGATTGGCAGGCATCGTAGCAAAGCTGCTACAGGTACTTATAGCGGTAAGAGTAGGATAGATGGCATTCGTCCAAAAACTTTTAACTCCCTTTTGCCCACTTGCCATGAATGCATAAATGGAAAAGAAAACGAGGAAATAAATAATTCCGGCAACATAATATAATCCTAAAGGTTTAGCATAAAACCCAAAAAGTTGTGGCCCTAATGTAGCTACCTGATAAGCAAAATAAGCTCCCAAACCTATAGGGGCAATCTTCATCACCAATAAAAGAAGTTCTTTCATCACTTCATATCCTGAAGCAATGAATACTCTGAAGGGTTTCCCTACTTCTCCTGTTTTCCTGGCGGCAAATCCTGTCATGAAAGCAAAAATAAGCAGTGCCAGCATATTCTGTCTGGAAAAAAGAGCTGTAAATTCTCCTACTGTAAAGAAACTTACAATTCTATTTCCCCAACTTTCATCATTCGCGGCTTCTGTTACCATTTCAGAACTTCCTGAAACACCGGAAACCGGAAACAGATACACCGCACAAATCGTAAAAATAGCTGCTGTAAGAATGAAAAACAAAAAGGTAAGAGCCATCACCAGAATGATCTTTCCAAATTTTGATTGCTGTTCCAAAGAGGCAATAGAGTTAGATACAGCAAAGAATACCAGAGGAACTACACTTACAAAGAGAAGGTTCAGGAAAATATCACCCAAAGGCTTAATGTATTCCACAAAACCCGGTGCAACAATTCCTATAATGCTTCCGATTGTGATTCCCAGGAGTAAAAATATGATCCCGGAATAGTTTTTCAGTACCTCTTTCATGTGGCGGTTTTTATCAAAGATAAGTTTATTTTTAACACTCTGCTATGCAATTTTCAGACCTAAATTTCATAAATTTGAGTAAACATCGTTTTTATGGCTTATATAGATTATTATAAAATTTTAGGTGTAGATAAAAGCGCAACCCAGGATGATATCAAAAAGGCTTACCGGAAATTGGCCAGAAAACTGCATCCGGATCTTAATCCTGATGATAAAGAAGCAGAAAGAAAATTCAAAGAGCTGAACGAAGCCAATGAAGTCCTCAGTAGCCCCGAAAATCGGACGAAGTACGATAAGTATGGAGAACATTGGAAACATGGTGAAGAATATGAGAAAGCTCAGCAGCAGCAGCAACAAAGACAATATCAGCAGCAAGACTATGGTGGTGGTTTCTCTGGTGCAGACTTTGGTGAAGGAGAAGATTTTTCCGATTTCTTTCAAAATATGTTTGGTGGATCAGGAGGTTTTGGCAAAAGTTCAAGAGGAAGGGCTTCAGGGAAGTTCAAGGGGCAAGATGTACAGGCAGAGCTAAACCTGAATTTAAAAGATGCCGCCATTACTCACCCGCAAACCTTTGAAATTAATGGTAAAAAAGTAAGAATCATCATTCCTGCTGGTGTCTATGATGGGCAAAAAATAAAGCTTAAAGGACATGGGAATCCGGGAATGAATGGAGGGCCAAGCGGAGATCTTTATATTACTTTCAATATTCCGGTGGATCCTAATTTTGAAAGAATAGGGGATGATCTTAAAACAAAAGTTTCTATCGATTTGTATACCGCAGTTTTAGGAGGAGATGTAAAAGTAAATACTCTGAATGGGAGTGTTAATCTTAAAGTGAAACCGGAAACTCAAAGCGGGCTAACCGTAAGACTAAAAGGAAAAGGCTTCCCGGTGTATAAGAAAGATGGAGAACACGGTGATCTTTTTGTAACCTACGAAGTGAAACTGCCAACCAACCTTACCGATAAGCAGAAAGAACTTTTTGAACAACTTAAAAATTCCTAGGCTATGAATGAAAGAATATCACGAGAAGAACTCGTAAGAATATATAATATAGAAATCACCTTTTTTGATGACCTTGTAGAGTATGGTCTGCTGAATATACAGGTTGAAAATGAGATCCATTATCTGATGTATGAAGATCTGCCGGATCTGGAAAAATTTGCGAACTGGCATTATGATCTTGAAATCAATCTTCCAGGTTTGGAAGTTATTCATAATATGCTGAAAAAATTGGAGGCTTTAAAACGAAGAAACCGAGAGCTGATGAATAAACTTTCAGCGATCAGTGACCAATATGAAGATATTTAGCTTAGTTTTGTAGCTTTTTAAAGCAACTGTATATTATGAGTGAGGAAAAGGTAATTATATTAAAGCCTGAGAGAAAGAATTTTGAAGATATCTATTTTAGCGGAAACCAGGATAGTCTGCTTTTTTCTCCTACCACTAAAAATAAAACAATAACGACGATTGCCGCAGTAGTTATTTTACTGATTGCATTTCTTCTGAAAGATAATTTCAGTAAAGAAAGTCAGGGGATTTTATATTTTTTTAGCTTTATCTTATTGCTTTGTGCTATTTACTTGTCTGTAAGTGTTAATAAAGTTTCAAGATGGAAGAAACAGGTTAATCATTATCTGAACACACTCGAAAAGTGTAAGGTGTATGAAATCAGATTCGATAAGGATTTTTTCATTGTCAATATTGATGGCGAAAAAGAAACCAGCGAATGGAAAGATTTTACGTTTTTTGACAGCCACCATGATTTCATTTCTCTTGAAGGAAAGTACAATTATATGTTTCCCAGAAAATCAATGAGCGAAAGAGATTATTCTTTACTCAAAACAATGTTAAAAGATAATATCAATGAGTCATAAAAAAATCAGAGCATTTGCTCTGATTTTCTGTTTTATAGTGTTGTATTCTTGCTTAGTCTAACCAACCCATTTCCTTCATCCACTCATCATTGTAGATCTTTCCTACATATCTTGAACCGTGGTCGTGAAGTAATACTACGATAATATCATCTTTCGTGAACTGATCTTTCATCTGAATCAATGATGCAATAGCGCTTCCTGCAGAATATCCACAGAAATTCCTTCCTCTTTAGCCAGTTTTCTCGCATAAATCGCACCATCTTTGTCCGTTACTTTTTCAAAGTGATCAATAACAGACATGTCATAGTTTTCAGGAATGATATCTTCACCAATTCCTTCAGTGATATAGGTATAAGCGTGGTCGTAATGTAATTCTCCTGTTTCGTGGAATTCTTTAAGAATAGAACCGTATGTATCAACTCCGATTACTTTAATATCTTTATTTTTTTCTTTGAAGAATGTTCCACATCCTGTAATGGTACCTCCCGTTCCAGCTCCTGCTACAAAGTGAGTCAGTTTTCCTTCAGTCTGTTCCCAGATCTCCGGTGCTGTAGACTCATAGTGAGCTGTTCTGTTAGATAAATTGTCATATTGGTTTACATACCATCCGTTTTCTGTTTCCTTAGCCAGTCTTTTAGATACTGAGTAATAAGAACGTGGGTCTGTAGGTTTTACATCAGTAGGGCAAACAATAACTTCTGCTCCTACAGCGCGAAGAATATCGCACTTTTCTTTAGATTGCTTGGAATTGGTAACAAAGATACATTTGTAACCTTTGATGATAGCCGCTAATGCTAATCCCATTCCTGTATTTCCGGAAGTTCCCTCAATAATGGTTCCTCCAGGTTTTAATCTGCCGTCTTTTTCGGCATCTTCGATCATTTTTAGAGCCATTCTGTCCTTTACAGAGTTTCCAGGATTGAATGTTTCTACTTTTGCTAAAACTAATGCTGGAAAATCTTCACCCAGTACATTGTTAAGTTTTACCAATGGTGTGTTTCCTATAGTTTCAAGGATATTTTTTGCGTATTTCATAAATGTTTTATAAGCGGTGCAAAGATAATGCTTTTAAAATTATCTATACTGAGATCACAAGCGATTAAAGCTTAAAACAGATAATTAAAAGCTTGATTTTAAACCCCAGTATTAAGGTTAATTATATTTAATAGCCTTCACTGGAGAAATCTTACTGATCAGATAACTCGGAATAATTAAAGCAAGAGCAGATATTGCCAATATCCCTAATGAAATAGAAGCAATAGCAACAGGATTAAGATCTACCGGAACTGTACTTACGTAGTAATTTTCAGGATTAAGCTTAATAACTCCAAAGAATTTTTGGATAAGAATGAGTCCTAACCCGATAGCATTTCCATATAGAAGACCAGGAATCATAATGATAAGGGTATAATTGATAAAAGTTGCTCTGATCTGCGCATTGCTGGCTCCTAAAGTTTTAAGAAGACCAATGGAGTTGGTTCTTTCAATGATAAGGATCAGAAGAACCATAATAATATTGATAACCACCACAATCAGCATGATGATGATGATAAGAGCAATGTTGGTATCGAAGATACTGATCCAATCCGTGATTTGTGGGAACTTCTCAGTTGCTTTTTCAGCATAATTTTTATAACCGATCAATTTTTCAATCTCTGGAAAATCTTTGTCGATGTCGTTGACATTCTTCAGGAAAATATCGAGTCCACCGATCTCATCAGGTTTCATATCCTGAATCTTTCTCGCATGGTTAATTCCACCAATAACAAATTGTTCATCGATGAGTTTGATATCTGTTCTATAAATTCCGATAATTTTAAACTTACGATAAAGAGGTTTTTGATCAGCTTTTAAGAAAACAGTAACAATACTGTCGTTGACTTTAAGGTGAAGATCATTTGCTATTTTTTGTGAAATGGCAACATCATTGTTGAAACCTACTTCTGTTACTTTGGGAGTCGTTCCTGCAATAAGGAATTTTTTAAACCTTAAGCTGTCAAAATCTTTTCCGATTCCTTTAAATATAATACCTGCAAAATTATGTTCATTCCGCATAATGCCAGTAACGGTTACATATTTTTGGATAGTTTCCACATCCGGAAGTTCCTTAATCTTGGCAATATTCAAACCTTGGTTATCCAAAACTGAAGTATTATAGGAAGAATTGGATCGGGTAGATCTTACAGTGATGTGCCCACTGAAATCCGCCAGTCTTTCTTTAATAGCTTTTTTAGAACCGAATCCGGTGGCTACAGTAATCAGGGAAACAATAATTCCCAATGCTACGGAAAGCCTGCCAATGAAGATGATAACCCTCGAAAGGTTATTTTTGTTATCTTTGGAAAACGCTATTTTTCTAGAGAAATATAAAGGAAACTTCAAGCTTATGAATTTAGATTTCAAAATTAAAAATTTACTTCTGATTTGCCTAATTTTTTTAGGAGTATTCAATCAATATTATTCCCAAACTCCAGTTCAGACGGATTTCAAAACAGGTGCAGATCAGCCTGAGCTTTATTTACCTTTATTAAAGAATAAAACGATTGGTATTGTAACCAATCAGACCGGGTTAATGAGTGATAGAACGCATTTGGTTGATTTTTTAGTTAAAAACGGAGTAAAGATCAAGGCTATTTTCGCCCCTGAACATGGTTTTAGAGGAGATGCTGATGCAGGAGCTAAAGTGAAAAATGGAGTAGATGTAAAGACTGGAATTCCTATCGTTTCTTTATATGCGAGTAATAAAAAACCGAAACCTGAACAATTGGCAGGAATTGATCTTGTCGTTTTTGATATTCAGGATGTGGGGGTGAGATTCTATACTTATATCTCTACTTTAACTTATTTAATGGAAGCGGGTGCTGAAAATAATGTTGAAGTAATGGTGCTGGATCGTCCCAATCCACATGATGGATATACTGATGGCCCGGTTTTGAAGAAGAAATGGGCAAGTTTTGTAGGGATGCATGAAGTTCCGGTAGTTTATGGATTAACCATTGGTGAGTATGGAAAAATGGTAAACGGAGAAAAATGGCTGAAAAATGGAGTTCAGGCGAAATATACTTTGATCCCAATGAAGAATTATCACAAAAAACAACGTTACCCGATATTGGATAAGCCATCGCCCAATTTACCTAATGATAAAGCGATTAATTTATATCCAAGTCTATGTTTTTTTGAAGGAACTCAGGTTTCTGTAGGAAGGGGTACGGATCAGCCTTTTCAGATATATGGCTCGCCATGGATGGAAAGTTTACCTTATCAGTTTACTCCTAAGCCAAGCTATGGTGCCAAAGATCCATTCCTAAATGGGAAGTTATGTTACGGCGAAGATTTGTCCAATTATCCTAAGGATTTAAGAGAACTGAACCTTGAATGGGTCATTAAGGCTTATCAAAACTACAAAAATCCCCAGTTGGATTTCTTTTTAAAGAACTTATGGTTCGATACTCTTTCGGGAACGGATGAGTTCAGAAAACAAATTATTGCAGGAAAATCAATTCCGGAAATTAAAGCTTCATGGAAAGCAGGTCTTGAGGATTTTGAAAAGATAAGAACGCAGTACGTTGTGTACGAAGATTAATAAAGGGCGGGAGGTTTGAGGCTGGAAGCTGGAAGTTAGGAAGGTCAAAAAGGATGACTTTACTCTTTTTAAAAATCACTTAGTGGTAGCGCGACTGTAAGTAACTTCCAGCTTCCAACTTTAACTAATCAAAATTTTGGGGCGGATTTTTATCGTTTTTACCCTTATTTAATATGAAGAGTCCGATTGTTAAGCCGACTACACCTGCAAAAGCAGTTAATAAAGCTCTTTGTAATTTGTCTGGAAGATCATTTCCAAGGTAATTCATTAAAAAAAGGATCACAAATGTGATCACTGAAATGATAATATGATTTTTTCCGAATGGCTTCATTGTATTATTTAAATTTGTAAGAGATCATAACTCCACCTCTGTAAGGCAAAATTTCACCACTTTTATTAAGTCCTTCTACCCCAATGTCATAACGTTTTCCTGTAGTTCTGTCATACCCTTTATAAAAACTTTGTGCAGTTCCAATAGTGGCATAAAGATCAAGATTCCATCTTTCAGATAACTGAAATTGATAACCTCCCGTGACTCCTAACATAATAGAAAAACCTCTTTGATAGAGATTTGAAATAACGAAGGAATCTCCATTGTCTGATATAGAAATAGCATTGTTGTTCCAATAATTCCATTTCTGTGCATTATAAGCAGCAACAGAGACGTTAGCTCCAATATACCAATGTTTGAAAGCTTCTTTGAAATAATATCTTCCCTCAGCAGAAACAGAATAAAACTGTAATTCATGTCCTGAAAATGATTTCCATGGAGAGATAAAGACATCTCCCTGAAGTGTATATTTAGGACTAATCTGTTTTTCTATCCCCAGATTTATAATACCAACTGGTAAAAAAAGAGCATTACCTTTTACATATAAACTTTTCTCTTCGCTTTGTTCCTGCTCCTGAGCCTTTAGTGACCCTATACTCAGGAATGCCAAAGCAGCCATTAATACTCTGTATTTCATCAATATGTTTATTTTATTTGTTGTAATAGTTCCTCAGCTAATTTTGAATCTCTATTAGCCTGAACTGCCATGTTTTTAGACATTTCAGCATAGTTTTTAGCCATATCTTTATTTCCTGTTAAGAAATAAAGTTTACCAAGGATATAGGTGTTTTCAGAATTTTCACCTCTCATAACAGACTTCTCAGCCCATTCAGTTGCTTTTTTTAATGACGATGGAGTTTTTACATGATCTACAAATACCCATGCTGCTCTTAAAAGTTCATCGGGATTAAATTTGTCTGAATCTTTGTAGTAATCCAAAGCTGCTTTTTCATATTCCGGGAAATTGGCATTTCGCTCATAATAGGTAAGCTTGGTTTGATTGAGTCTTGTGGTTGCTATTTGTTTTCCTACCAATGGTTCAGCCATTTTCATGAAGTAGTCATCGTTGATCTTTTTATTTTTATCATCGATGGATTGTTCCACAATGTTTGATAACTTTAGTTGAGCATCAAATTCATTGTAGGTTTCTTCAGGAAGGAATTTTATGATTTCAGCTTTTCTCGAAGCAAAAGCTTTATAATTAGAATCTTCTGTTGATTTTAAGAAAAATAGCATCAATCCTATTTCATCCTTTGTAAGGGGTTCAGATGTTTTTTTATTTTCAAAATATCTTTCAGATGCTTTTTTAGCAAACTCGTAATCAGTATCAGAATTAAGCTTCATAATATTGATTAGAAACTCAGGATCTTTTTCCCCACTAGCAAACCTTTCTTTGAGGGATCCTTTTTTATTTCCTTGTGAATTGATATCCTGAGCCATAGCCACAAACATACTTTCTTCCATGTAGCCTGTATTTCTGGACACGAGTTCACCTTCACCATTTAGAAAAAGATAAGTAGGATAAGAACGTACCCCAAATTTAGAAGCAAGATCTCTTCCTTCTCCTTTCTCCATGTCAAATCTTGCATTAATGAAGTTGGTATTGAAATATTCTCTAACGGATTTCTGAGGAAAAACATTTTTTTCCATCATTTTGCAGGGGCCACACCAGGAAGCATAAGCATCAATGAAAACCAATTTCTTTTCCTTTTTGGCTTTGGCTATAATTTCTTTAAATGGCAGTTCCTGAAACTGTATACTCTCCTGAGCGGAGATGACAATAGAGCAAAAAATAGATATCCCGGAGATGATCTTCTTCATTTTCAAATAAGATTTGTAGCGAAGATAAATAATTTTCAAAACATACAGGATGGAATCCGAAGGTTGAATGGTTATATTAACTAATTTTAAGACTTACCCCTTTAGATGATGACCTTTTAAGCAATGGAAGAAGTATCCTGTTTAGAATGAAATAATTACTCCTTTTTCTTAGATTCTTTATGTTCCTTGCCCCAAATCTCCAGGTGATTAAGAACCGGAAGTAATTTTTTTCCTATCTCTGATAATTCATATTCTACTCGAAGAGGAACTTCTGCATATACCGTTTTTACAACCAAATTTTCCTGCTCCATTTTTTTTAGTTGCAGGGTAAGCATTCTTTCAGAGATATTATGAATTCTGTTTTTTAGTTCAAAAAACCTTAATTTCTCTCGTTTGAGATGATAGCAAATGGAAAGAATCCATCGCCCACTGATCAGGTTTACGGCATATATTTCGGAACAGCTGGATTCCAACGATCTTTTGTTCTCGTTATTGGTAGATGATTCTTTAATACTCATACTCACATTTTTGTTCGTTCCACACAATCTGTTGTAGGTTTGTATTCTTCAGTATTGATGAACTAAATTCGTATACAAAAATAAAAAACATCGATGAAGTATCCTGTTTTTTTGGGTATTTGTTGAATTTTATAATAGAGAAATATGGATTGTAGTAGAATTAATAAGGAGCTGAAAGAGAGTATGGAAAGCGTTCCATATTCATTAGAAATTGATGAAAATGTATTTTTGAATAGTCCTGAAATCATTCAGCAGGAAAGACGGGAGTTTATAAAGAATAATCCTGTTAGACGGCCGGATCGTATCAATGTGAAAGATATTTTCATCCCTAGTTCAGTAGATGGAGCAGATATACGACTGCATGTCTATCAACCAAAAGAATTTAATAAAGATAGAACATTGATCTACTTTCATGGTGGCGGTTATGTTTTTGGTCTGCCAGAGCAGGTAGACAGTCAAATGTTTGAAATGGCAGATGGATTGCAAGCAACCATTATATCTGTTGATTACAGACTGGCTCCTCAATATCAGTTTCCTATACCTGTTTAGATGGTTTTGATGCTTTGAAATGGGTAATTGAAGCTGGAGAAAGTAAGCTTGGAGTCAATCCTGATCATATTACAGTAATGGGAGCAAGTGCTGGTGGGCATTTGGCGGCAGCTGTAACCCAGATGGCTGCGGATCAAAATATCAATAATATAAATCATCAGTTTTTATTATATCCGGTAATTCATAACAGATTGAATACGTCTTCTATGGAAGAGTTTACAGATTCTCCATTATGGAGTAAAAGATATGCTGAGATAGCATGGCAACACTTTTTAGGAAAAGAAAAGATGGCTCAAAGTATTATTTATTCTGATTTAACCTATTATCATAAATTTTCCGCATTGCCTAGCACAACAATCATAGCGTGTGAACTTGATCCTTTGAGAGATGAAGGTATTGAATTTTCCCAGCTATTATATCAGGCTGGGGTTGCCACTGAGCTATGGGTGGTTCCTGGAGCAGTACATGTATTTGATCTCTTTGATTGTCCTTTAACAGATGACTATAAAAAATTCTTAATGAATAGACTTTTTAAATAAAAACAGATGAATTTACGAGATAAAAAACCAGCTTTGATTCTTATTGATATTCAAAAAGGCTTTCTTGATGAAAACTATTGGGGCGGAAACAGAAATAATAAGGATGCAGAAAAAATAAGTGGGAAAATATTGAAAAAATGGCGAGAATTGAGTTTGCCGTTATTCCATGTCAGACATAGCTCAACGAATCCTGAGTCTACATTGCATGAATCTGATCCGGGTTTTGAATTTAATGATTATGTTGTACCTCAAAACAATGAATATATTATTACTAAAAATGTAAACAGCGCTTTTATAGGCACTGATTTGAAAGAAAAATTAGAGGCTCAAAATATAAATACTGTAGTGATTGTGGGGATTACAACCAATCATTGTGTTTCTACGACAGCAAGAATGGCAGGGAACTTCGGATACGAAACGTACGTAATTTCAGATGCTACAGCCGCTTTTGACAGAGTGGGAATACATGGAGAAAAATATGATGCAGAAAACGTTCATCTTATGGCTTTAGCTAATTTGAATGAAGAATTTGCTTCCATTCTGAGTACTGAAGAACTATTGAATAAATTATAGATTGTATTTTATACTGATTTATAGTTCTGTTTATCGGAATTTTTAAGATAATTTTATTTCACCAAATAGTCCTAGAATCTTTGTTATATCTTTGCAAACTAATAATTTATCCACAAAAGATATTGTAAAATGTAGGCTTTATTTCACATATTGCCAAGTTTTCTTTTGTGATAATAACAATGCAGAAGAAATTGAGTATTAATTTTAAACACGCCTTATCCCAAAAATCCATTTACATTGCCGCCTTATCCACTTGCTTGATCGCAGTAGTGGCTTTTGCTGTTTTAAGCCATTTAATTGCTGAAGATAACCGTAAAAATACCGAAGATTTTGCAAAAAAAACCTTCTTCAGAAAATATGAATCTGTGGAAAGTGAATTTAGGAATATTGAGGATTACCAATATCTGCTTCGTGAGTTGATTCAAAAAGACGGATTGAAAAACTATAGAGATTATTCTTTGGTTTTAAATGATTTAAACAAAAAAAGAAATCTCTTAACGTACAGCTGGTATTATTATGACAATAATAAAACAGGAAAGTATGAAAGCAATAACCCTTTGTCAGGTCTTTTCAAGGAGAGAAACAATACAAAAGGATCCATTGCTATAAAAAATAATGGTTCCGGTCATTTTAAAGATTTTTTAATAAGCCGTAAAGACAGTATGTTTTGGGTAAGTTATGATTCTCTTGTATTGCCTGAAAAAAATATTCTCTATTATGGCTCTACTGTAAGTTTAGATGATCTTCATCAATATTTTACCAATGTAGATAAAAGTTCAAATACCTATGCATACGTTTTTACTAAAGAAGGAGTTTGTATTACCCATCCTGAAAAAAAATATATTGGAAAAAATGTTTTTCATTTTACAGATATTAAAGCAAAAGATACTGTATGCAGTAAGATAAAACCAGGATATACTGAAGGCATTGCGACCTCTGAATATTTAGGAATGGAAGTCACCCGCTTTATAAAACCATTGAAAACAGAAAACTTCGACGGCTATGCGGTGGTTAATTATGTCAATTTTATTACGGATGAAAATACCAATAAAGTAAAAGCGTATACGGTTTACATATTTCTGGCTGCTTTATTTCTGATTGTAACGGTTTTTATTTTATTTCAACGATCTACGAGCATAGCTTATAAGGAAAAGGAAAAGATACAGTCTGAAAAAAATCTATTGTTGGTAGAGAATGAAAAGATGCATAAAGCAGAGGTGATTAATCAGTTGCAGCAACTTAAGAATAACATCAATCCGCATTTTTTATTCAATTCTTTGAACTCTTTATATATGTTGATTGGGATTAATAAAGAGAATGCACAGAAATTCACCATGAATCTTTCAAAGATCTACAGGTATCTGATTGTTCCGCCAAAGGAAAATATTGTATCTGTTTCCAAAGAAATTGATTTTATTCAAAAATATATGGAGCTTTTAAAAAGCAGGTTCGATGAAGAATTGAATTTCGAACTCATTATAAAAGATCCCGGAAGTTTAGAAAAGCGTATCCCTTATTTATCTCTTCAGATTGTTACGGAAAATGCTATAAAACATAATGTTGCAACGATAGATCAACCATTGGAAATCACGATAGAGGTAGAGGAGAGAGGTATTACGGTAAAGAATACTTATCAACCCAAAACCGAAGCGGTTCAGGGAGAAAAATTCGGAATTGATTATTTGAATCAGGTTTATGAGTATTTTAGAGAAAATCCGCTTCATATTTCTGTAGATGGTGAATATTTTATATGTTTTTTACCATTAATGAAATAAAATGGAAAAATCCATTCACTCCCGAATAATCACCTTTCACTCCCTAATACACTCTATATAATTCACTATACCTATAGCTTTGCCAGCTGAAACTAAGATATTTACTATTTGGAATGAATCGGACTATTGTAATGAAGAATTACAGGCTTGCACTGTATCTTGGACTAGCCATGGCATCGCCGGCAGTTCTGGCACAGAAAAAAGACACTGTAAAAACGACCAAGGACAAAACTGAAAAAGCAGATCTTTCATCATCAAAGAAGACAAAAAAAATTGACGAACTGATTAAGAAAGGAACTTACAAAAAAGGGATTTTCAATACCATTCAGGTAAAAACAGATCTTTATTTTGAAATTCCAGACAGTTTGATGGGACGCCAGTTTTTGGTAGTGAACAAACTATCTCAGGTACCTATGCAGGTAAATGAGGCTGGTTTGAACAAAGGAATGAACTATGAAAATAAGATCATTTCTTTTCACAGAGATAAAGTAGCTAAAAAGGTATGGGTAAGAACTTCTGAAGCGAAGGTGTCTTCTCCTAAAAATGACGCCATTACAAAATCTGTAAAGGATAACTTCTCAGAATCTGTGATTGAAGTTTTTGATATTGAAGCTCAAAATAATGACTCTACTTCAGTAGCCATTAAAGTGAACAAAGTTTTCGACGGAAACCAGAAAAGCTTTAATGATGTTTTAGCAAATGTAGGTCTTGGCGGATCAGTAAAATCAAGTCTTTCCTTTATTGAAGGAGTAAAAACATTTCCGGAAAATCTTGTTGTTAAATCTCAACTGAGTACTTCAGTAAATGAAGGCGGAGTAGATTTACCCGTAACACTTGGAGTAACCAGTAATCTCGTATTGCTTCCAAAAGTTCCTATGAAACCAAGGGTTGCAGATGCTAGAGTAGGATTTTTCAGTGAAAAACATTGGTTCTTCAATGACCACCAGCAGAAAATGGATGAGAAGTTCTTCATCACCCGTTGGAATTTAGAGCCTAAAGATGAAGATAAAGAAAAATATCAGAGAGGTGAACTTGTAGAGCCTAAAAAGCAGATTGTATATTACATAGATCCTTCCACACCAAAACAATGGCGTGAGAAAATTATTGCAGGTGTTCATGACTGGCAGGTTGCTTTTGAACAGGCAGGGTTCAAGAATGCAGTGATTGCTAAGATGCCGGATGAAAAAGATGAAGATTTTGATATTGATGATGTAAGATATTCGGTGATTACGTACGCTGCTTCTCCTAAATCTAATGCGATGGGACCATCTGTAGTAGATCCAAGAAGTGGTGAAATCATTGAGGCGGATATCATCTGGTGGCACAATGTAATGACTTCTCTTCAGGAATGGATGAGAATTCAGATAGGACCTATAGATGCTAGAGCAAGAGGAAATAAGTTCAGTGATGAGTATATGGGTGAAGCAATTCGTTTTGTATCCTCTCATGAAGTGGGACATACTTTCGGATTGAAGCACAATATGGGATCTTCTTTTGCATTCCCTGTAGAATCACTTCGTTCAAAAGAGTTTACAGATAAAATGGGCGGTACTGCTCCTTCTATTATGGATTATGCCCGTTACAATTATGTAGCTCAGCCGGAAGATGGTGTTACCGCCATCACTCCAAAGATCGGGATTTACGATAAATATGCTATTGAATGGGGATATCGTTGGTATCCGGATGAATTCGTTGAGAAAAAAGCATTGAGAAATTTAATAGAAAAACATGAAGATGATCCATTGTATTTCTATGGAGAGCAACAGAGCTATCTGGAAACAATAGATCCGCGTTCACAGTCCGAAGATTTAGGAGATGATGCGATGAAAGCCAGCGAATATGGAATGAAAAACCTGAAGGTTGTAGCCAATAATCTTTTAAAATGGACTTATGAAGATGGTAAAGATTATACAGACGCAGGAAGATTATACATGGGTGTTATCGGTCAATGGGATCTGTATACAGGGCATGTAATGGCTAATGTAGGAGGAATTTATCTTAACAATACCGTTTTTGGTAATAAGAAAAAAGCCTATGAAGCTGTTCCTGCTGAAACTCAGAGAAGAGCGGTTGATTACCTGGTTAAAAATTCGATCAATCTTCCCGAGTGGTTATTTTTTAACCCAATTACTGAGAAAACATATTCTGTGAAAAATTCCCCAATGGGGCCATTTGAACAGACACCATATACATTGGCGAGAGGAATGCAGTATGCCAATATCTATTCTCTGTTTATGGATGACAGATTGCTTAGACTCCTTGAGAACGAGTTGAAGCATGAAGTTTCAGGTTCAAAAGATAAGATCTATACTGTAGAAAACTTATTTGAACAGGTAAGAACAGCCATTTTTAACAAGAAAGGAAGCCTTACGATGCTTGAGAAAATGGCACAGAAGAACTACGTGGATGCATTGATTGTTTCGGTGAACAAATTATTCGAAAAAACAGCCGTAAAAACATTGAAAACAGATCAGACATTAAATATGCCAATGATCTGCAACTATCATGAAGAAGGTAAAAACCTTAGAAACATCAATTATTCATCCATGAAGAGAGTATCTGAAGTAACGACGTACAAAAGAGCAGAATTACAAAAAGTTCTGAACTTCCTGAATGGAACCAGATACAGAGGTGATGACGCTTCAAGAGCACATTACACAGATTTAATTATTCGTATTGAAGAGGCTTTAAACAAATAAACAGCAATGAAAAAAACTCTAATCCTTTTACCTCTTTTAGCTGCTCAGGTGGCGTTGGCTCAGGAAAAAAAGACCATCACAGGGAAGATAGAAGACGGTAGTACTTCCAGCGTTATCGCAGGAGCATCTATAAAAATAGAGACACAGTCGGTTTCTACAAAAACAGACCTTGACGGAATTATTGAAAGTGTATCCGTAGGTACGGTAGCTGATAAAGACGGGAAGTTTGTATTGGAAATTCCAGTAGATACTAAATCTATTCTGGTAAGTTTTCCGGGATATGAATCCAGAATCATTCTTATCAATGAGGATAAAACCAATTATACAGTGAGGCTAACACCTGAGGTTACCGATAAAAATAAAATTCAGGAAGTTATCATTACAGGATATCAAAAGATTGAAAAACGTAAGCAAACATCAGCCGTTTCTACTGTGAAGATGGACGCTATTACTCAAGCTGGGGTTGCGAGTGTAGATCAAATGCTATCAGGGCAGATTGCCGGGGTAGTTGTTACTCCTGAAACAGGATCTCCAGGAAGTCCTGCTAAGATCAGAATCCGTGGAACAGCCTCTTTATCCGGCCCACAGGATCCGTTATGGGTAATTGATGGTCTTCCATTGGAAGGAAATGATGTTCCTAACTTCAGTGATAAAGATAATATTGATCAGCTTCAGAACTTTTCTATTGCAGGATTGAACCCGAATGATATTGAAGATATTACTATTCTGAAAGATGCTGCTGCAACAGCTATTTATGGAGCAAGAGCTGCCAATGGGGTAATTTCCATTACCACGAAAAAAGGGAAAAAAGGAAACCTGAGATTGAACTTTTCAGCAGATACATTTATCACAGCTCGTCCGGACTTTGATAAACTTAACCTTCTGAATGCTTCAGAAAAAGTTGACCTTGAATTATCCCTTGCTGGAAATGCTGGATTAACATATCGCTCCGATAGAGGAGAGGTCATGAGAATTTTAACTCAGAACCAACAGCTGGAAAATTTCAGAACCGGAGGTTTTGGAGCTTTGAATTTACTGACACAGCAACAAATAAATGCTCTTAGAAATAATAATACCGATTGGGGGAAACTGTTGTATAGAAATGCAGTGAATAAACAATATGGATTAAGTATTTCAGGAGGAAGCGACCGTTCTGATTATTACTTATCTCTAGGATATTATGATGAAGAAGGAACAACAATTGGTACAGGTTTTAAGCGTTACAACTTCACCTTAAAAAACAATTATAAAATAAGCGATAAATTAAACGCAGGGATTTCCATTTTTGGTACCCAAAGTGAGAAACAATCGTTTATGACAGATGCTGATGCAGCTGCCAGTCCTGTTAATTATTCAAGAAATGCCAATCCTTATTTATCTCCATACAATGCTGATGGAAGCTACAGATATGATAAGGATATGGATGGTTACAAAGATGTCTATGTTCCTTTCAACTTCCTGGAGGAAAGAGAAAATACAAATTATACACTGAAAAACCACTCGGTAAAAGCGATATTGGATTTAGAATATAAGGTTTCAAAAAGCTTGAAGTTCACTTCACAGTTGGGACTTCAGTATGACTCTAATAAGACAGAGAAATATGCTGCTGAAAATACTTATTTTACAAGAAAGTTCAGAGAAGGAACCTCTTATTTCAAAAACGGAGGATACCAATATTTCTTACCTGCAGGAGGTATAAAGCAGAATTGGGATAATGAGTACTTCCAATACAACTGGAAGTTACAGGGGATGTACAGTACAAAGATCAATTCAGTACATGAAATTGATGTGATGGCTGGAACAGAAATCCGTAGAACAAAAGATAATACTACACTTACCAGAGCCTTTGGATTCAACAGTCTTACTAAGGCAGGGGTTCCTATTGTATTTCCTAGTTCAGATTTTGCAGCAGACAAAAAATACGAAACCTATCGTGAAATGCCTGTTGTAGAGAATGCTTATGCATCCATGTTTGCTACAGCTTCTTATACTTATGATCAAAAGTATACTTTCTTTGGAAGTGTGAGATATGATGGAACAAACTTATTTGGGGTAAATAAAAAGTACAGATATTTACCAATATGGGCACTTTCAGGATCTTGGCTGGTGACAAAGGAAAATTTTATGAGCAACGTTCCTGTTATCTCTAATCTTAGACTGAGAGCATCTTATGGATTACAGGGAAATATTGATCGTAATACCTCTCCATTCTTTATCGGGGAATATAATAATACAACCATATTACCTGGAGTAAACGAAAATGTAATTAATGTAATCAGTCCTCCAAATGACAAACTTCGTTGGGAGAAAACAACGAATACCAACGTCGGTGTCGATTTGGGATTATTCCAAAACCGAATTAACCTTACTGCTGATGTTTACAACAGAAAAGGGACGGATATGATCAGTATGAGATCAACTCCACTTGAATCAGGATTCGAATATACGATGGCAAACTGGGGAAGTCTTACCAACAAAGGTTTGAATTGGCGATCTCTACCAGAAATATTAACAAAGAAAACTTCAAGTGGTCAACTACGATCAATTTTGCACATAACAAAAGTAATGTAATTACAGAACAGCCTCGTGATAATGCACGTCTTCCTAGCAGAGAAGGACTTCCTGTAAATGCTGTTTTTGCATTGAAAACTGCGGGAATGGACGAAAACGGAAACCCAATGTTCTGGAAAGGCAATGAAAAAGTGAAAATTGAAGATCTATTCGGATTATATGATCCTTATGAAGATTTCCTTCCTGGATACTTTTCACAGTCAAAGCTTTCAAGTAAAGAATTAAGAGAGCTGTTTACCTATGTAGGAGACAGAGATCCTAAATTTACAGGAGGTATTATCAATACTTTTAAAATACATGATTTTGACCTGACGGTTTCTGCGACATTCAACCTTAAACAAACCGTTATGAAGACACCTTCTTATAAAGGGATGGAGTTGGATAGAGGACGAAACTATACAAGAGATATCTATCAGGCAGGAACTACACTTCCGGGGATCACAAGTCCTGAAGCAGATAGTAACCCAGGATGGATGGGGAATAAATGGCTTCTTAACAACGACTATAACGTCTATAATCTGTTAGATATATGGGCAAAGGAGATTAGCTATATTAGAATCAGTAGTATTCGTTTAGGGTATACACTTCCTAAGAAATTTACCAGCCCAATGGGAATCAGTAGTTGAGACTGAGCGTTGAAGGGCGTAACCTGTTTGTATTCAGTAATGGTTATAAAGGATATTTCGATCCGGAAACGTATGGAAATATTTACGCACAACCTATCTCCCGTTCAGTGACCCTAGGATTTAATGTTTCTTTTTAAAACTTGAAAAAAATGAGAAAAATAACAACATTTATCGCATTAGCAGCACTTAGTTTTACCAGTATTGGCTGTGATAGATTTTTAGATATACAGCCTGAAGGTAAAGTAGTCCCTATGAATGTAGACGACTACAGAAAGGTACTTACATCTGCTTATTCAAGATATCCGACTCACAAATCTTTAGTAGCATTGCGTACAGATGAGCTTAGTCTGGATGAAAATGCCAGTGGATTTGCTTACAATCGTGAACTTGCGATGTGGAAAGATACCGGCTATGATTCAAACACAACAGAATTTCCTTGGGTAGGATTCTATTCCGTGATCTTTTACATGAACCAGATCATCAATGAAGGAAGTAAGAGCATGACGGATTCCCCTGTGAAGCAGCAAATATTAGCTGAAGCATATGCATTGCGTGCCTATTCTTATTTTGATTTGATTAATTTATATGGTAAGCAATACAACGCTGCTACAGCATCCACAGACAAAGGAGTACCTCTTAGTTTAGAAATTGATGTGGAGGCGGTACTGAAGCCTTCAACTGTACAGCAGGTATATGATCAGGTACATTCTGATATTGCAAAAGCTGAAGGATTGATGCAGGAGCAACAGCAGCCATTAGGAATTAATTACAGATTTTCTAAAGTTTCTTTAAAGGCTTTACAGGCAAGAATGGCATTGTATCAGGGAGATTGGAACAACGCTTTGGATTATTCACAACAGGTACTTGCCATCAAAGATGGATTGAGTGATTTAAATACAACCAATGTAGCTCCTCACCATTATGCTTCTGTAGAATCAATCCTTGCCTTAGAAAAAGCGTTTGATGGTTCTGTAAAGAATAATTTATCTTTTGCTGCTCCTGAGCTGATTGCAGCATATAATAAAACGACAGATAAAAGATTTGGGCTTTATTTTGAAAAGGCTCCTGACCGTTATAATATCATTAAAAAAGGAGATTCAGACTTTAAAGTAACCTTCAGAACATCTGAAATGTATTTTATCAAATCTGAAGCATTTCTGAAGCTGAATAGACTTGATGAAGCCAAAGAGACTTTATTAAAAGTACTAAAAAACAGATATACTCCGGAAGGATATACATCGGTTCAAAATGCTGTAGCTTCAATGAACACTACAGATTTCATGAATTTTATTCTGGATGAAAGATTTAGAGAATTTGCTGTGGAAGGTCATCGTTGGTTTGATTTAAGAAGAGCCAATCAGAAAAAGATCACGCATAAGGTCGGTGGAAAAGATTTTATTCTGGAGCAGAATGACCCGAGATATACGATTGCATATCCGCAAAGTGCAAAAAAGAACAATCCTAATTTATAAGACACTTCATATTAACAACCCTTGAAACCGTTAGAACTTAATCGTTCTAGCGGTTTTTTTGTACTTTTGCAGCGTTATGAAAATTGCCATTATAGAAGATGAGTTGTTGGCTGTAAATTATCTGAAAGATCTTTTAGATAAACAAAGTATTGTTCCCGTTACGGAAACAGTGATTCTTCGTTCCAAAAAAAAGGCAATAGACTTCTTTGAAAACGATTCTGCTGATCTTATTTTTATGGATATTCATCTTGGTGACGGGATGAGTTTAGAGATCTTTGAACAAGTGGAACTTTTCACTCCTATTATCTTTATCACAGCATTTGATGAGTATGCAATGAGGGTTTTCAAACATTTCACAATAGATTATGTACTTAAGCCTTTTGAAGAGGAAGATCTCCATCAGGCATTACAGAAATTCGTTTCCATCAGAAATAATTTTGATCCTGAACCTTTATTGAAATCCATTTCTACATTGCGTCAGGGAGAAGATACGGAAGTGATGAAACGTTTTATGGTAAGAGAAGGGAATAAGTTAAAGTCCGTAGATGAGCAAAATACAGCGTATTTCTTTGCTTCAGGGAAATACCTTTTCCTGACGACGATGGATAATCAGACCTATATTTATGATGACACCATTAAGGATATTATCCAGAAACTGAATCCGCAGGTTTTCTTTAAAGTAAACCGTAAGTTTATCATCAATAAAGAGGCGATTACAGAAATCATCAAACATTCAAGTCAGAAGGTAGAATTACAACTATCTCCTAAACCTGAGGTAAGTGATGAGGTATTTATCAGTAAAATGCAGATCGCTGAATGCCTGAACTGGCTGAAGAATTAAGGGGAAGGAAGTTGGAGGCTGGAAGAGGGAAGTCCTTGTAGTCAGAATATATATTTAAGTCTTTTTTTAAATCATATAGCTTTATGGGCGATGAAATCAATTATCGTGGCTGGTAAATAAAGTATTATGATGATTTTTTTATTTCTCGCAGATTGCACCAATTTCGGTGATGTTTGTGAATAAGAAAATCAGAGATTTTCTAAAAGTTATGTGTCCTTTTTATACCCAATGTTTTTAGCTTAAAATCTCTTAAGTGTTTAAAATCTTTTGTGGCTTTTGTGGTTACCATTTAAAATGAAAAGAGGTAAAAGAAGAGGGAAGTACTTTTAACTTCCATTCTCCCTCTTCTAGCTTCCGATCCTTTCCCTATCCATTTTTTTCGTATTTTCCCTACCGAAAACTAATTGTTTAAACACGGGACTATGAAAATATACTTATTCCTTATTGTAATGCTTTCGGGTACTGTATTTTCACAAAAGATACAGCTTAAAAAAGATAAGATCCTATTCAATGAAAAGGAAGTAGGAGTCCTGAAATCGCCTTACAGAGACCATTTTGAGTTTTATAACCTGGCGAATGAGAAAGTTTTTGATGCCGATTTAAAAGGAGTTACCCTGGCAAAAGAACAGTTTCTGTATTATCTGGATATGAAGTCAGCAGATGGAAAAATAACCCAGATTCCCTATGAAGTATTAATTACCTCATTTAAACCGGATAGAATTGTAGCTCATCAATTGGCCGTAAAGTATCATCTTTTCAATGAAAATGGTTTTGATAAGGCAGAACTGGAAAAATTCTTTACCACTCCAAGAGAAAATCTAGGTGACAAATATTTGGCTGCAAAAACCAATAGTATTGCCGAAGATAATGCAAGAAAAAGCAGGCTGGACAATATAAGAAGTCTCTATAATCCAAGAATGGGCTCTAATGGAGAAATCCTTATCAACAATGGGAGCTATCAGCCTAAGATTATTGGATATTCAAAAGCTTTTAATTGTGTAGGGTTCAATAATGCCGGATCGTGTCTGGAAGTAACTGATCTGGATGGGGTGAAGGTTGCTTCTATGTATCAGACCAATCAGGGATTAAAGACGTATTTGGTAAGAACATTTGATAATAATGAATTTACTTTTACCGCCACAAGGTCTTATGCCCCTTCAGATTATGCATTTATTAATGAGTTTGTTGCCAATCTTTTTATGGAGGGCTATACGTTGGAACATCAGGCTTACTATAAAAATCAACAGCTTAACCAGGCAAAAATGAATGATGCTGTGAATCGCAGTATCAATTTATATGATGTTCCTGGGTATCTGGTTGAGAAATCAGGAAAGAAAACAGAAGGAGCCATTACCATCTGGTTTGAAATGCTGGATCCGGAAAGAACAGGGCAAAAGCTTCCTCAGGATGGAGCCGATCGTTTTGGGCAGCGTGTAACGTTGAAGAAAAGGTTACCAGGGATGAATAGTATGGCTACCAAAGTATATGATGCTGATTCAGGAGTCCATTTTTGTGTTTCTCCAAATGGAAACGAAGAATGTTACTACGGATTGGATGTAAAAGGAGAATTCATGAAAAAGCTGCAGAATTATGGAAGTCTTTACGGAAATAATGCCTACTTCTATAAACTGATTGCTAAAGAAAATAAGATTATGTTGCTGCAGGATCCTGTGGAACACTGGAAATACGTCATTAAAACAGATATTCAGCCTAAAGGACAAATGCTGGACAACAGATCCAATGACAAGCTTTCCGAAAAGCTGGCAGACTATCTTAAAGATTGTAAGTCTGTTTCTGATCAGCTTAAAAGTGAAAATCTTGATCTTAAAAATGAAGAAAATCTGATCAGAATCATTTCGGATTACAGTAAGTGTAAAAAATAGAGATGAAAATAATAACCTATGAAAATGAGCATCATCAGCTCATTACAGAAGAAGAGGCTCAGAAAGCTCAGATTTTTACCAAAATTATTAAAGCCGATTCCCTGACAAAAATTAAGGAAGAATTTTTCAATGGAGAATTGAGCAATGTGGTATTCTATCAGGAAGGAGAGACTATTGATGAAATATTTGATCAATATCCCGGACTTAATGGAGCTGATGTGGCAATAAGAAAAGAAATTCAGGGGAATTATATAAGAGAAGAAGTCTTTGGATATCTTAGAAATCAAAGATTAAAACTACATTCATTTACTATAGACCATGTTTTAACGGGAAAGACTATTTGTTTTGGAGATTATGATTTACAGACAGGTAATATAATCTTAAAAAGTGTCATGAAAATACAATATGATCAATTTTTGGATATTGCCTATTATTACCATTATAATAGTTCAGGCAAAATAGATTATATTGAAGAAGGGAGTGGTGAAAGAGGATGTAATGAATACTCTGAATCATACTATAATGACGCTTTACCTTTATTTCCTAAAATAGAAGATCGTTGAAGGGTGGCGGGATTTTGTAATGAATGATCATAATGGATGGATTTATCGAGACTATTTTAAGAAATATTGAGAGAGCTCTCCATGATATTGACTACGACCCAACTGAGGAGGGTTGTCCAACGTTTGCCAGTGTAACGACAGGTAAAGTAAATTGTTTCGTGAAGAGTATCAGGAAACAAATACCGTTGGAAATTCCTACATTAGATCTGAAACAAATTTTAATGGCATGGACAGGGTACTTTGAAATAAATGATATCGAAGATATGGGACTTGCGTAACTGATTGTATCAGCCCTTGCAAAAATGAAATTGCAGAGAAAATAACCACAAAATTAATATTAGAAAACATAATGAGTCAGAATATAGCAGATCAATACAATTTAACTTTTGAAAATAAAGTACACGATTGGGGAAAAGGGGATCAATACGTTTTTAAAATTGTGAATACCAATAATCAATATTTAACTGCCTTTTTAAATAGTTGGAACTGCGCTGAACAGATCAATGCTTCGTTATTACCTGATATTAATGATGGATTGTACAATCCGGATGATGAAATTGATACCGATGCTGCTACAGTCGATATTATCATACACAGGAATGAGGTAGATTTTTATGATGATGAAAAAGGATATGTAAACAGCATTCCATTGCATGATTTTAAGAAAATTGTAACAGAATGGAGGGACTTTCTGAAGACAACTTCACCAAGCAGATCAAAAGGTCGTCGTATTTTTAACTTTTTTTGAGTGGAAACAGTTTCCTCCGGAAATAGGATATATTTATGAAAAGCCCTTACTATTAAAGGAAGTTATCTGAATACAATGAATCATATTAAAAAGATTGAATCTCTGTTTATAACAAATAAAAAGCTAATGAAATGAGTGCAAAAATGATTTTTTTTACCACTGCCTATGATGAGGAGTTTCTTACTGAAGAAGAAGCATTGGCGGGAGGTAGTTATATAAAACAGATATGGATCAACAATGCCTTAAAAAAAGAAGAATCCTACAGAGAACACAAACTTTGGGGTGGAGTTTATTATTTATCTTCTGAAGAGAATGTTACAGAGGTATTGATGGCATTAGGGCAAAATCTGAATTGGACTCTTAGAGATAATAAACAGTTCATCAATGGGTATACCGTTTGGGATTGTAAATTTTATTCCGGTTTACAGGAAGACACAAAATATTCAAAAATTGTTTTGAATGCTGATGGAGAAAAAATAGCAACGATCACATATGATAGCCTTACCAATCAGGCAAAAGGAGGATTGAAGACTTATCAATTCGGAAATCAGCCTATTCCATGGGGAGATCCGGAAGATGTATTTGATGAAGGCTCTAATATCGTTTTCATATTTGGTGAAGATGGTGAGGTTGATATTGTACATGTAAGTGATTTTATTTTTAGCAACGATTTTACTTACACAGCTTGGCAGTTCTCTCGTGCCGCTGGGAATTTCTTTCAGGAAATGGGGCTTTCTGATGAAGAAATATATTATTATACTCATGCAGAACCTCTGGTTCCTAATTTTTAAATAAAGAATGAAAATGTTCCTGACTAGAAAATGAACTTAAAAGATTTTACAATGATCAATCATCAAATAAGTTTTAATAATCCATATTATGCTAATTTGGAAAACTTATTGAATAACGATCTTCAAAATGTATTAGACGTAAACGCGTTTTTAACTGAATTAGTCTACCTAAATGAACATTGGGAGGACATGGAGCTTAGAGAAGCATTTATAGAAAAAGAAGGGGGTTGCTGGGATTGGCAAGATCTCTTGGATTTTAATGCAACAGGAAACTGGTTTACATTTTTCAAATTTGAAGATCTCGGAGGGTATATTAATGTAGATACCAAAACTTTTTATTTGGAAAATTGTCTACTTTCAAATGAAGCTGTGATTGAAATGCCATTAGATGAGTTTATAGATGTTTTACAGCAATGGAAGAACATTATAAGCGGATAATTATCCAATAATTTCACTCTTACTATAATTAATTCTACATTTTATCTATACAAAACTTTATTTGTAAGATCACAATGTCTGAACTTAATTTCATTGATTCTTTTTGGGTAAAAAACGAATGTATCTATGGGATTTAGAAAAACAAAAAAACCTCTGAATGATCAGAGGCTTTAAAGTGGTTTCTCCAGGAATCGAACCAGGGACACATGGATTTTCAATCCATTGCTCTACCAACTGAGCTAAGAAACCATATATTTAGTATTGACTTACTTCGTTGTTTTAAAGTGATGCAAAAGTATACTATTTTGTGATATCACGCAAGTTTTTACGGGTGTTTTTTTTAAAATATATTGAAGTTTTTTTATTTTTAATCTTAATTGATTGCTCTTCAATAAGTTGTTTTTTTATTAAATATTAAATTTATCGTCTGGATGAAAGCTTTTAGAGCGCGATCAAATCTTTCTGAACTTTAAAAACAAAAAAACCTCTGAATAATCAGAGGCTTTCAAGTGGTTTCTCCAGGAATCGAACCAGGGACACATGGATTTTCAATCCATTGCTCTACCAACTGAGCTAAGAAACCATTATATTGTTGTTTAACTTACTTCGTTGTTTTAAAGTGGTGCAAAAGTAATATATTTTTTTAATTCTGGCAACGTTTTTTTACATTTTTTCTTTTGTAGTCTGGTTTTAGAGCTTTTTTTAATCTTGTATCAGATAATTTTGAGATTAAATGCTTAGGATATAGAATAAATACAGCTATATTTATTGATAATTATAGAATTCAATGACAAAGACGCTTAAATGGATGTTGATTATTATAAGCATTGGAGTGGTGCTGTATTTTGGAATGAGTTTTTTGGTAGTCGCGGGTTTGAGCTACTTTTCTTCAGCTAAAAAGATTGATAGTTTACCAAAAGAAAAGATTCTGTTTGCCGCATTAAAAAAAGAATATCATTTGACTCAAATAGAAAGATCTCCTGAAACAAAAGAGGCACTTTTACATCCTAAAGATACCTTGAAATATACTCTTTACCTTTCCATCATAGATTGTGATCAGAAAAAGGAAAACTTAGAACGAATTTCCAAAGATGTGGCTTTCAAGATTAATAAGCTCGATTTAGATCAGCATTTCAACAAATATGAATTGTATTTTTATTGTAAACAGCTTCCTCCGGGAATCCTAAAGTATGAGTTTTTAAGAAAAAATCTTAAATAATTCAGCTCAAAGAAATATCAGAAGTGTTTTTAAAATCCTAATGAGCGAGCCGTACAATATAGCTTCTTTAAACAGAGAATTTGGTTTTCATTATTAAAGCACTGTTTGGGTTGTTTATTAGGGCTTTTTTCGACTGAGCTGTAAGTTTAGTCATTAAAAAGAAAAACTGAGTTTATTTCAAAGATTTGATGCGTTTACAAGCAAGAGGGCTAATGAAGGAGAAGAAGTAGGTTTCAATTTGTATATAAAGTAGGCAGATGAATATTGTTTATGACAAATAAACTTGTGGCTTCATAAGAATACAAAAAAACCTCTGAATAATCAGAGGTCTTCAAGTGGTTTCTCCAGGAATCGAACCAGGGACACATGGATTTTCAATCCATTGCTCTACCAACTGAGCTAAGAAACCATTATATTTTTGTTTGACTTACTTTGTTGTTTTAAAGTGATGCAAAAGTAGTAAGTTTTAGTATACAAAGCAAGTATTCATCGTGCTTTTTTTAATTAAAACTAAAAACCTATTGATTATCAGTCGGATTATTTTCCTGCTCCTTTCTGATTTGTTCACTCATTTCTTCTAGTACAGGTTTTATCGTACTTTCAGGAAGGTCACTGATTCTAATATACATTAATCCGTCAATAGCATCATTGAAGTTAGGATCAACATTGAATGCTATTACTTTGGCATTTTGTTTAATGTATTTTTTGATCAGAACAGGTAATCTCAACTCAGGTTCAAGATCGTCAATAATCTTATCCAATTTGTTAAGGTCTGATTCCATTTCGTCAAAGAAAAGGCTTTTGTCTCTGTCTCTAAGTTTTACTTTATATTCGTTTCTCGGAGTGATATATTGAGCCACTGCAGAATCAAAATAATTAGAACGCATAAACTCGATCATCAGAGATTTGGAGAACTCAGAGAACTTATTGGAAATACTTACTCCTCCCATCAGGAATTTATGATCAGGATTTCTCAGACAAACATGCACAATACCTCTCCATAAAAGGAAAAGTGGAAGTGGTTTTTGCTGATATTCCTGACAGATGTAAGCACGCCCCATTTCAATGACTTTCTTAAAGAATGGATGAATGTCCTGCTCAAATTCAAATAAAGAGCTTGTATAGAAACCTTTGATACCGTATTTCTTCATTACTTCTCTTCCCAGTGCCATTCTGTAGGCTCCGGCCAGCTTTTTCTCACCATTATCCCAAAGGAAAAGGTGGTGGTAATGCTTATCATACTCGTCAAGGTCAAACGGAAGATTACTTCCTTCTCCTACCGCACGGAATGTTAATTCCCTCTGACGGCCAATTTCCCTCATAATAGAAGGAATCTCTTCGTAAGTGGTGAAATAGATCTCGTAGTTTCCGTTGCTGAACAACATTTTTCTGTTCCTCTCAGCTTATCAACATCTTTGACAATATCCTCAATTGGAGTTTCATCAATAATATTCTGAACGATATTTTCCTCTTTCAATAAAGGGAATTTTACAGAAAGATTCTGAAGATTAATACTTTGAGCTAAAGATTTTCTTTTTTCGTAGTAAGATTTCATCATATAAACCTTACGTTTTAAAAATTCTCCCAGTTCTTCAATGGTTTCCATTTCATCCATTGCTTTTACAGAAATTGGTTTTCCAATCCTGATTCTGATAGGCTTTTCTCTATCATTCATCATTTCTGCTGGAAGCATAAGCGTTTGTAAACTTGGATGAAGTTTAGCTACCTGATAAAAAAGTCTGCTGTTCTTTGCATGGAAATACATAGGAACAACGGGCACTTTAGCCATTCTGATAAGCTTAAGTGCCGTTTTTTCCCATTCTTTATCTAAAATTTCTCCATAAGGATTGTTCTTGTTAGAAACTTCTCCCGCAGGAAAAATACCTACGCAGCCTCCCTCTTGTAAATGCTTGAGTGTTTCACGCATTCCTGAAGAGCTGCTGTAAGCTTCTTTTCTGTTTTCAAAAGGGTTTACTGCGATTACATACGGTTCCATAGGTTTGATCTTTTCCAAAAGGAAATTTCCCATAACCTTAAAATCCGGACGAACCTCCGATAAGATCTTGCACATCAGAATTCCGTCAATAGCACCCAGCGGGTGATTGGAAACCAGAACAAATGGCCCTGTCTTCGGAATTTTAGCCAGATCTTCTTCAAAAGCTACATAGCTTAGGTTTCTTTCTCTTACAAATGAGTCGAAAAAGTCTTTGCCTTCCTTATCTTTTAATTTGTCGTATAATTTATTTACTTCGTTTATTTTAGCAATGCTCATCACAGCAGATGCTACTGGATTCTTTAGGAACCCAATTTTACTTAAGCCGGAAGCTTTGATCAGATCGTTTTTCGAAATTAAACTCATGTGTGTTTAGTCGCAATTAATATTATTGTGTTACCATTTGAAGAGTATTCTTGGAAATTTGTTCCAATAAGACATTTTTTTCATGGTAAAATCTATCAATGTGATCCATCTTCGCATTTCTTACTGTGAATAAAGATACATTTTTAATTGCTTCGGTTTTAAAAATTTTTTGAAGCTCTTCATTAAGTTCTTCAAGATGATTAAATTTATCCTCCAGACATAATGCCAATGAAATGGCAGAATTTTGCATCAGGGAAACCTTGATCTTATATTTAGATAAATATCCGAATATCAAGCTCATATGATCTTCTGCTATGAAAGAGAAGTCTCTTGTAGAGATTTTTAAAAGCTCCTGATTCTCTTTAAGAATATAAGATTCCTCCTGCTGATTCTTGTCTGAAGCACCTATTTTAGTTCCTTCCTTAGTAGGATCTATAAAGGATTTTACATAGAAGGGAATGTTTTTTTGTTGCAACGGCTGCAGCGTTTTTGGGTGAATTACGCTTGCTCCGTAATAAGCCATTTCAATAGCTTCTTCATAAGAGATATTGGAAAGCAGAGAGACATCATTGAATTTTCTTGGATCTCCTGTCATTACACCAGGAACATCCTTCCAGATCGTCATCGCTTCCGCATCCAAACAGTAAGCGAAAATAGCTCCTGAGTAGTCAGAACCTTCTCTTCCTAATGTTACTGTAAAGTTGTTTTCATCTGAACCAATGAAACCTTGCGTTACATAGCAGATTTCAGGATTTAAATGAGAAATAAATTCCTCAGTTTTTGCCCAGTCTACAACTCCTTCTCTATAAGAATTATCAGTTTTCACATAATCTCTCGCATCCAGCCATTGATTGGTAAATTGGATCTCATTCAGGTACTCACTCACGATTTTGGTAGAAATCATTTCCCCACAGCTTACCACCTGATCATACACAAAGTTGTAATTAGGAGATTTATTTCTTCTTAAAAAAGAATCAATATCGTCAAAAAAGAGATTGATTTCAGCAAAAACCGCATGATTTTCAGGAAAAAGACCCTCCGCAATCTCAATGTGTTTTCGTTTTATCTTTTCAATCTCAGTTTGATAGTTATCCTTCTTGAAATAAAGTTCTACAACTTTTTCCAATTCATTAGTTGTCTTGCCCATTGCTGAAATGACCAGCAAACATTTGGCAAATCCCTGGCTTTCTAGAACCATGGACACATTTTTCACACTGTCGGCGTCTTTCACAGACGCGCCACCAAACTTGAAAATTTTCATTAAATTGTTAAAAATAAATTTGTTAGATAAAAATTACATGAGTTTTTTACGGACGTCAAAATTATAAATTTACAACGAGATATGAAATAGGCTGTCCACGTGATGGAATTAAGATTTCATTAAAATCATCCTGAATGTAATATTAGATAGCGGTTGAATGCAGGAACAGAGGTATTTAGGACAGAGTAGGAATCTTATTTATTCCATACTTTTATTTAATATTTATTTTCTGAACGCTGGATCTGAAAATTTTAAGATCTCAATGAGAAACTCGATAGAAATGGGCTTTAGCCCATTTAAATAAAAAATAAATATTCAATTGGCTTTAGCCAAAACCTAAAAACAAGGTCAAAAGCAAGCACAATATAATAGGTAAATATTTCAATTTTCCATTTGAATCTTTCCTTGCTTTATATTAAAATAAATAATCTGAATTTTTCATTGGTTTGGGATAACGAAATGGAGGCGGAGTCCTAAGCAGATATTCTATATTATGTTTTATTACGCTTGTATTATGTTGATATATAGCAAGTAAGCTCTTTTGTAATTAAATTTTCTTAATGCAATAAATTTTCCGAAATTTGGGGGAAAAGTAAAAAGAAAAAATATGTCAAATCAACCATTACAGACTTTAGGAGAATTTCTTATCGATAAGCAGGACGATTTTCAGTATTCAACAGGTGAATTTTCTCGTCTTCTAAGTGCAATAAGATTGGCTTCGAAAGTGGTTAACAGAGAAGTAAATAAAGCCGGAATTGTAGATATTACAGGAGCTGCAGGAAACCAGAATATTCAAGGTGAAGAACAGCAGAAATTGGATGTCATAGCTAATGAAATTTTTATTACGGCTTTGTCTCAAAGAGAGGTTGTTTGTGGTATTGCTTCTGAGGAGAATGATGATTTCATCGATATTAAATGTGGTGAAAACGGACATTTAAGCAAATATGTAGTATTGATCGATCCATTGGATGGGTCTTCAAATATTGATGTGAATGTTTCCGTTGGAACTATTTTCTCTATTTACAGAAGGGTTACTGAACCTGGAACTCCAGTACAACTTGAAGACTTCTTACAGAAAGGAGTTAATCAGATTGCAGCAGGATATGTAATTTATGGTTCTTCTACAATGATCGTTTATACAACAGGAAACGGAGTAAATGGATTTACATTGGATCCTTCTTTAGGAACGTATTACCTTTCTCATCCGAATATGACTTTCCCTAAAACAGGTAAGATCTATTCTATTAATGAAGGAAACTATATTAAATTCCCTCAGGGGGTAAAAAATTACCTTAAATATTGCCAGATGGAAGAAGGAGATCGTCCTTATACTTCCAGATATATTGGTTCTTTGGTAGCAGATTTTCACAGAAATATGCTAAAAGGTGGGATTTATATTTACCCGTCTTATTCCCAGGCACCTAATGGTAAATTAAGATTGTTGTATGAATGTAATCCAATGGCTTTCCTGGCAGAACAGGCAGGTGGAAAAGCTACAGACGGTTTCAGAAGAATTTTGGAGGTAGAACCTACAGAACTTCACCAGAGAATTCCGTTTTTCTGCGGAAGTATCGATATGGTAGAGAAAGCCGAAGAATTTATGCGTATTGACAGCGTAAAATAAATGGAAGCATCATATTTTAAATATTTATTAAAATTCAAACGCCCGAGTGGAACATCTCGTGGCGTTTTGCTTGATAAGGAGACCTTTATTCTTGAAATTTCAGAGAATGGAAAAAAAGGAATAGGGGAATGTGCCATTTTCAGAGGATTGAGTTTTGATGATCGCCCTGATTATGAAGATAAGTTGAAATGGTTATCTGAAAATATCAATCAAAATCCGGACTTTTTAAAAGAAGAATTAAAAGAATTTCCCTCCATATGGTTTGGGTATGAACAAGCTATTCAGAACTTAAAGTTTGGAGCCAATCTCTATTTTCCAAGTGAGTTTACCGAAGGAAAATCGGCCATTACCATCAATGGATTGATCTGGATGGGTGAGGTTGGGTATATGGAAGAACAGATTCAGGATAAACTGGAAAAAGGATTTCATTGTATCAAATTGAAAATCGGAGTCGATTGGAAATCGGAACATATTATTCTTCAACAATTGAGAGAGAAATTCTCTAAGGAACAACTGGAACTTCGTGTAGACGCTAATGGTGGCTTTACCAAAGAAGAGGCTGTCGTTGTTTTGCAACAGCTGGCAGACTTACATATTCATTCTATTGAACAGCCTATCAAAGCCGGAAACTGGAAGGATATGGCAGAGTTATGTGCTCAGACACCTACACCTATTGCTTTAGATGAAGAATTGATCGGAATTACAGATCCTGAAGAGAAAAAAAAGCTGTTAGAGATTATAAAACCACAATATATCATTCTAAAGCCAGCTTTGGTTGGTGGGTTTGCAGGCTCTGATGAATGGATTGCTCTTTCCGATGAGCTCAATATTGATTGGTGGATTACATCAGCACTAGAAAGTAATATAGGTTTGAATGCTATTGCCCAATATACCTTCACAAAAAAAAGTCCAATGCCACAAGGTTTAGGCACTGGAGCTTTATTTACAAATAATTTCGAATCCAGCTTAGATCTCAGAAATGAGTTGTTGTGGTTCAAAATATAAAAATATTAAGGGCAAGTTGGTTTATCCGAATGTCCCCAATCCCATTCTTTGCAACATCTGGCTCTCTCATCCCAGAGGTTGCAGCCTATGGGTACTACTGGAATATTTCCTCCTTGGATAGTTTTTAGTTCTCCTTTTCTTAGTTTTTTTAGATTTTTCATATGTACATGTATTTTAACATTGATAATTTGTGATGATTTATTAAAGCGCAATACCGCAAAGCTTAAATATCAAGCTTTATCTATCAATAATTTTAAATTTGTTCAGATCTCAGCAATGATCTGTTTAGATTTAAGTATAAAAATGGGTTAACAGGTTCGGTTATCTGGATATTGCCAATCCCATTCTAGACAACATCTGCTTTTGAAATCCCATTCTATGCAGCCTAAAGGTATATCCGGAATATATCCTCCTCCTTTAATGGTTTTTAATACTTTTTTTTCTAGTTTTCTTAGATTTTTCATGATTGATACTTTTAGTAATTAGATGTGATTTTGAATATAATAAAAAGTCCAATGCCACAAAGTTTAGGCATTGGAGCTTATAGGGAGTCATTTAGTATCCATTGTAGTCTCTAAAATGAGCAACTACGGTTCAAAATGTAAAATGTATTTTAGCAATAAGGAGGTGGTGAATCTGGGCAAGTAGTGCCGCCACAGTAACCTTCTGCCCATGCTCTACAGCAGGCTGCGGCCGGATTCCAGTTGTTGCACCCAAGTGGTGGTCTTCCACCTTTAATTTTTTTTAATTCCCCTTTGTTTAATTTTCTTAGATTTTTCATTGTAAATATTTTAATTTGTTTGATAAGTAAATATCCAAAATCATTTTAAATTATACAACAGTAGGTGAATTATTTTATTGATTTTTAACAAGATAATAGAATTTTTATATCAATATTGTAAAATTGAATGTTGGGGTGTATTATCTATCAATAATTATTCATCAGGTCAGTCATGAAGAAAAATCCCTGCACAGCATATGTAGGAATAATAAGGTAAGTTCGAAGGTATTTAAAGAATAAAGTAATTGTGCGGTCGGATAATCTATTATTTTGTGGGTTGTTTGTAATTTAAATCACATCTTTTACGAAAATGGCTTTCTTTATATAATTTAAAATATAAGAAAATCTGTTTTTAATTTTTTTCATGATAAAAAAATTGTAATTCTCTATTATTTGAATTGGCAATCATTATGCCATTGATCAGAGCTGTAGCGACTTTAACATAGGAGTTGATTTTATAAGATTTTTTTAATTAATCATTAAGAAATAATTGTGAAAATATTTTCGTTATTTATTACTCTATTGCTGATAAGATTCCTATCTATTCCATATAAATTTTGAAAAATGTCATTCTGAACCTGTGAGCTGGAGAGGTATCCCCAATGGTTCCCGACTTCATATTTCAAACTGTTCAATACATCATCTTTCACAAAAGTACAGTCGATGATAGAAACAATATCTTTATAAGGACTGATGTCACTTGGTCCGTTCTTACCTAATCGCGGGGTAAGGATATTCTTGGTAAACTGAGAGATTCCGAGAATCAGATCCTGCCTGTTCAGGTAAATAGAAATTCGGTTGGCAAGCAAGGGTAATTTATTAAATGAATCTTCAGAGTCTTCAAATACTTTATAGGATACATCAGCATTCAATAGGATTACCTGATCAATCACTCTGAGAATATTCTCTCTTTAAGACTGTACAGCATACTTTGAAGAACTCTGTTTCCAAGAGAATGAGCCATAATATGAATTCTCTGGTTGCACGGGATCAAATCGCGGTTGGAAAAAATATCCTTTAAAAACTGGGTATAAAAATAGAATAACCTGAGCAATGAGGTTCCGGAGTTGATGCTTGATGCCTTGTCATCAAAATAGCTCAATGGAATAATACTACCAGAAGCCGGCCAGCTCACAAATAAAATATGTTCAACAGGAGAAGCGGGATTGTCAATGAATATTTTTTTTAGATCAAGAATAGCCTTTAATTCATCATCAAAGTCATACAGATAACCATGGATGAATATCAGAACATCACTTCTATCCTTGGTGGCAGACATATTTTTGTATAATTCGTAGAAAAGTCGTTGAGTTCCGCCAAGATTATTGGCTGTGAGAGGCGATTTTTTAATTCCTTTTTCATTCAGTAAAACGTCCAAAACCTCTTGGTATCCTTGTTTTTCTGGCTCAGAAAATAGGTTGTAATTCAGGATGTTTCTGTTGGTGTAATTTTTTTTCTTTTTAGCCGCAGCAGTAGGTTCCTTATAGTTCTCAAAATCACATTTGGCAATTCTGAAATTAGGAATTGAATACTCATCATTGGAAAATGAATCTACTTTTTCCCCCTTATGACGGACGATTTTCCGATTGCTTAAAATATAAACGGCCATGATTAGTTTTTTATAAAGTTAATAAAAATAATGAATCAAAATACCCCTTTCGGGTGATTTGTTGTAAGTCATGGTTTTAGTAATTTTAATATCACTAAAACTAATACCATGAAAGCCTTTATCTACTATGTGGAAAAGATTTATAATACCATTAAAGCGAATGGGATTTATATCTTTCTGTCTGTTTTTTTTGTTTTTTTACTATTTGTAGTTTCAGATGTGAGTAATGATTTTATTTATGCTTTGAGTGATGCAGGGAATCTTCCTAATGTTTTTTATATTGTGTTAGCATTTATATTACTTACTATTTCCTTATGGGTAATTCCTGGCGCATTTTTAAAAACATTTTTAGGTTCTAAAACAGAACCTAAAGTCGTAGAATTTTATTATCGTGGTTTTGAAAAGATTTATAACGGCCGGAGAAACAAAAAAAGAAACCAGATTCCGGTAAAGTATATAGCGATAGCTCCCTGGATTATTTACAACACTACATTGGTAGTGTGTTTGGCAAAATCTTTAGTTGAGTTGATGAATAAGGAGGAGCGTAAGGGGTGGCTGTATAAAGACGGGACATATATTGCTTTATTTGTAGTTATATTGCTTTTATCCTTTACTGTTTTAGCTGTATTAAATCAAAAATCAGGTAAGTTATATCGTCTTTTTATAGCCAATAGAAATTATAAAAGTGTATTGAATGCATTTGTGATGTTTCTTGTGATTTTTATTGCACTTCCGTTAATAGTTTTCATTTTTAAAGATGTACAACTGGAATTAAGTACAGGGAAATCCTATTGCTACTTTTTGATTGCTCTGATTATCTACAATTTCTTATGTATTTTGATGACATTTCTATTTTTGATCTATAAGGAAAAAGAGAGAGCAGATACAAAAGCCAGATATGAATTCAGTAGAAAGATTCATCGAGCAGTACTGATTTTGAGTGGACTTTTTTTATTAATTTTCTGTGTGCTGAGTATATATTCCAAGCTGATCTGGATATCTCCTACCGTGATATTGATTATTGTCTCTGCTGTTTGGTATTGGCCTTCGAATTATTATATACAACTCCAAGAATTATTATTACGATCAATTATAGCAGAAAGAAACCAACAGCTAAGTATGATTGGCAGGAATACATTTTTTTGGGAAGTTTGGTTCTGCTTGCTCTCTATTTTTTACTTCTTGGAGATAAAAAAATCTATTTGATAGAAGGATCAAATAAGGATCTATTTCAATTTAAAAAAAATCCAGATACATTAATAGACAAGAGAGATACCTTAGAAGATAGATTTTGTGAATGGCTACGGCATAACCATCATATTGATGATCCGAATAATAACGAACCTATTGATGTATTTCTTGTTTCCGGGCAAGGAGGCGGTTCTACAGCCGGAACGTGGATGCTTTCAGGGTTACTGAATGCGGATGCTACCAATCCTCAGTTTTATAAAAATATTTTTAGTATTTCCACTGTTTCAGGATCATCGAATGGAGCCAATTTTTACCTGGCTATTAAAACTAATGATGTCTTGTCTGAAGATATAGATGCCAGTTTTATGAAGGAAGAAAGGGATAATATAGTGCGTAAAATTTATAACAGAAACTATTTTAGTAGTAATTTTTTAGGGCTGATGTTTTCTGATTTCACCATTAATCCTCTTATTTCCATTTTCAGTAAAAAGATTGATCGAAATTATATCCTGCAAAAAGAAGAAGCCAATGCAATGGTGGAAGCTGCTGAATTAGTACATGCAAAGAATTTGGAGTCTGTTAGATCTTATTTTGATCAGAATTATTTCAATTTGTGGTATCCTAAAAAGGAGAAGATGAGCTCATTAAGACCTTTAAACCCTTTGCTTTTTCTTAATACAACATTAATGAATACAGGCGAGAAAGCTATTTTTTCTCCTGTTAAGTTTTGTAATCAAGGGATTCGCGCAAAAGATATTGCTGAAGAATTTGCCAAAACAAAAGAAGGTGATAGTAGTTATATTCCCATTTCTGCTGCCGTTGCTCAAAGTCAGGCATTTCCAATATTAAGTACCTATAATTTGGTGCCCGGAACAGGAAATCTTGGTGATGGTGGGTTTTATGAAAACACAGGAACATCTACTACACTTGCTGTTTATAAAAGGCTCAAAAGGTATTATAAAAAAGACCTTGCTGATCTATATCCCAATAGACAAATCCGGTTCATACTTATGTGTTTCATTTCAGAAGATGAAGAAGAATTAAAAAATAAAAAAAATCCAAAACCTGCTCAAGAAAATACCTTTAATGTTTTGGGGAAATCTATGATCTATTATACGATAAGCCAAACGTATAAAACTCCTTTTAAAGGACATGCTGAGGATGCCTTAAAAGCTTTAGAGGAAGAAGTGAATATGTCAAATCAAGAAGAAGGTCGTGTTGATGAATATTTACCCATCAAAAACTCTGAGAAATTTGCTACCACAAGATTGATCAGTAAAAAAACAATTAATGAAATGCTTCAGTATGGAAGAAAAGATAAGGGAGCAGGGGTTATCATTAGTAATTTAAAAAAGATAGAAGCTAGCCGGAATGATTATTTCGCAATCAATAAAGAGATTTCGGAAATCGAAAGAATAGTTCATGCCCAAAAGAATATATATCGTAGTTATGAATTGACCTCTAATGTGAAAAATATGCCAGGTGAATTGGGCGGTAACACTGTAAGAAACAAAAGGTTTTTGGGAGGTATATCGACTGCAATGCGTAAAAATATTTCTGTACCTACTGATAAAAAGGTGTCTACAGTTTACATTAATTATACTAACAATGTTGATGAAAAGCGGGTGAATGATATCAGTAATTATATCCGTAATACAGTAAGCACCACAGTTTCTGAAGAAGGAAAAAACAACAACTATGTGTTTACAGTACCGGGATCTCAGAAAGTTTCTTTCTCAGGAGAAAATACGATCAGGTATTTCAATAAAGGAGATAGTACTTTAGCTAAAAATCTTCAGAAAGAACTTTCTAAAAAAGGAGTTTATTTACGGGTAAAGCCTGCCGGTTCTGAAAAAATATCAACTGTTGCTCCGGAAGGACGATTGGATATTTTAATCAATGATTTAAAAAATTATGAAAAAAGATAGTAAAGCTCTTATGAATTAGAGTTTTCTGAACCCCAAATTTTCCGTAACTTTGTACCACTTTTTTTGCTATAAACAAAAGCTAATTTAATGGAAGAAGAAAAAAAATCACTCAATTTTATTGAGCAAATTATTGAAGATGATCTGGCAAACGGTTTGAACAAGGATCAGATCCGTTTCCGTTTTCCGCCTGAACCTAATGGTTACCTGCATGTAGGGCATACAAAAGCCATCTGCATCAACTTTGGGCTGGGGGAAAAATACAACGCTCCCGTAAACCTTCGTTTCGACGATACGAACCCTGAAAAAGAAGAACAGGAATTCGTAGATTCTATCATGAAAGATGTTGAATGGTTAGGTTTCAAATGGGATAAAGTTTTGTACGCATCCGATTACTTCCAGCAGCTTTACGATTGGGCAGTACAATTAATTAAAGAGGGAAAAGCTTATGTAGATGAACAACCCTCTGACGTGATTACCGAGCAAAGAAAAAATCCTGCAGAACCAGGAATTGAATCTCCATACAGAAATCGTCCTGTTGAAGAGTCTTTAGATTTATTCGAAAGGATGAAAAACGGGGAATTTGAAAGTGGTTCAATGTCTCTTCGTGCAAAAATCGACATGGTTTCACCAAACATGAATATGCGTGACCCTGTTATGTATAGAATTTTGAATAAGCCTCACCACAGAACGGGTACGGCTTGGAAAATCTATCCAATGTACGATTGGGCTCACGGTGAATCCGATTATATAGAGCAAATTTCACACTCGCTTTGTTCTTTAGAGTTTGAGAATCACAGACCTCTTTACAACTGGTATTTAGATCAGGTGTATGAAGAAGGTAAGGTTAAGAACAAGCAGAGAGAATTTGCAAGGATGAATGTTTCTTATATGATCACTTCTAAGAGAAAGCTGCAAAGACTTGTTGCTGAAGGAGTAGTAACAGGATGGGATGATCCAAGAATGCCTACTATTTCCGGAATGAGAAGAAAGGTTTCACTGCAACTGCTATCAGGAACTTTATTGATAAAGTAGGGGTGGCAAAAAGAGAAAACCTGATTGAGATCCAGTTACTTGATTTCTGTGTACGTGAAGACCTGAATAAGGTGGCTAAACGTGTGATGACAGTAGTAGATCCTGTAAAATTAGTGATTGAAAACTATCCTGAAGATAAAGAAGAATGGGTAGAAACTGAAAACAATCCTGAACAGGAAAATGCAGGAACCAGAGAAATTCCTTTCTCCAGAGAACTGTATATCGAACGTGAGGACTTCAAAGAAGAAGCAAATAACAAATTCTTCAGACTGAAATTAGGTGGTGAAGTTCGTCTAAAATCAGCATACATCATCAAAGCTGAAAGAGTAGAGAAAGATGAAAATGGTGAAATCACAACGATCTACGCTACTTATGATGAGAAGAGTAAGTCCGGAAGTGGAACAGAAGAGAGCTTAAGAAAAGTAAAAGGAACACTTCACTGGGTATCTGCTAAACATGCTATTCCTGTTGAGGTAAGAATCTATGATCAATTGTTTACCGTTGAACAACCGGATGCTGAAAAAGATGTAGACTTCTTAAACTTCATCAATCCTGAATCTGTGACTACAGTTCAAGGTTTTGCTGAGCCAAGTTTGAAGGATGTAGCTGTGGGTGAGCCACTTCAGTTCCAGAGAATCGGATACTTTACAAAAGACCAGGATTCTACGGATGCTACATTGGTATTCAACCGTACAGTAACATTAAAAGATTCTTTAAGCCTTAATAATTATAAGGAATAAATTAATAAATAAAAGAACAGGACTTAGAAATAAGTCCTGTTCTTTTATTTATTGCTACGAATAATCTATAAAATAATTCGTGCATTAGTGGCAATAAAAAACTTTGTGTCTCCCGTATTTTTCAATAGTAAGAGCCCATTGTTTTCTAACCTTTTACTCCTTTGATCCAATCCTGGAATTTACCAACCTGTTCCATAAAGAAAGATTCATGTTCCTCTTTTTCTTCAGGACGATCAACTAATATGTGTTCAAAGTAAGTGTTTTTCAGGATTTTTCTTAAAATTCCCTCTCCTAAGAATGGCTTATAATCGTTTAAAGCCTGAGTGGCTTTTAATAAATGGCGAATGTCATACTGTAATGGATTAATATCAGGAACCTGTTTGTTGAGGTTAAGAAGATTGTATACGGCTATTCTGGCTGTTCTTACAGAACTTTCCATGGTGAATACTACATCATTATTGGTTTCTACAAACTGACCTACCAATCCTAAATTGGTACAGCCTTCAGGCACTACTCTCGGACGGTCTCCTTTAGCTCTAGGCATGAACATAGAAGTAATGTAAGGCATAAATGCAGTACGAACGATCGTATTTTCAATCACGTTATCCAGTTGATCTGTCATTCCAAGATGATGGCATAATTCAGCAAGAATCTCGTTTCCTGTACATTCAGGCATCGTTTTTTTGATGTAATTTCCTTCTTTATCCATGAGCAGGGCATATACCCACACTACAAGAACATCATCCGGCTGAGTAGGGTAATGCGGCTGTCTGTTGCAGGTAAACTCATGACCCAATTAGAATCAGTAATCGTAATGATACCTCCCGTAGCTGTTTTTCCGGAATAAGGATCATTCACACATAATTCTTTTAATTTCTCAGTGAATGCAGACGGGCGACATGTTAACGTTGCAGATTCCCATGAAGATTTTTCAATATGGCTGCAGAATTTTTCAGGTTTCCCGAAGACTTCAGATTTGGCAGCAAGATTTTTCCATAATTTCCATCCGGCACTTTGTCCCGCACTGCTGTTGTCTATGGTCACTTCAGGAACAGTCGTATTATTTCCATAGAAAGTACTTTCCGTCATAGATCCTGTCGTTACAATCACATAGTCGTCTTTACCGATTGGGATTCTTACTTCTTCTCCATTTTGTTCTGTAATGATCCCTTCTACCGTTTTTCCTTCGGTATTGATATGAACATCAAGGTCTTTTACCAGGGTATCAAACTGAATTTGTACTCCTTTTTCTACCAGAAAGTTTTTTAATGGAGTAACAAAGGTGTCGTACTGATTATATTTAGGGAATACAAGACATGAGAAATCTTTCATCCCGTCAATAGCGTGAAGGAATCTGTGCATATACAATTTCAGCTCCAGTAAGCTATGCCAGTTTTCAAAGGCGAACATAGAGCGCCAGAAGAACCAGAAATTACTATTAAGGAATGATTCCGCAAAATAATCTTCAATACTAAGGTCATCAAGTTCTTCTTTTTTCTTTAATAAAAGCTTAACAATGGCCAATTGGTCTTTTTTCTCCAATCCGAATTTACTGAAATCCTGAATCTGTCCTTGATTGTGAATCAATCTTGCTTTTGAATAATTGGGATCATTATCATTGATCAGGCGATACTCATCCAATACACTGTAAGGGGCAGGGAGTTCCAGCGCAGGAATATCCTGGAAAATATCCCATAGATTTTCATACGTCATATCCATCTCACGGCCACCACGAATGATATAACCGTCTTTTGCATTTCCGGCTCCATCTAATGAACCTCCTTCAATAGCTAGTTGATCCAGAAAAATAATATTTTTACCAGGGACATGACCATCACGGATAAAATAATATGCTGCAGACATTCCTGCAATTCCGCTTCCGACAATATAGATTGTACTGTTTTCGTAGGATTGTAAAGGAATCCCTTTATTTCTTTGATAGTTTCCGATCTGGTCTGAAAAAGGCATTGTCTTTTCAGGAGTATTAATCTGAACTTCCTTGCTTGAATCCGGTTCGTGGTTTACTTTTCCAAACTGGTCAGAGGCATTTAAAACTTTGTCGAATTTTGAATTGATCGTACTCATTTTATTTTGTTTTTTTTGAACATTATAAAGGTACCTCTATTCAAAAAGCAATGTATATCCCTAATGTCAGAATTAGTGTCCCGAAATTCCTAAGACTGGATATTTTCAGTTATCCTGTATTCGGAAGGGGAAAGGGAAGTATGTTTTTTGAAAAAACGTCCAAATGCAGACGTGGAATTAAACTGAAGTTCAAAGGCGATTTCTGATATCGTAATATCCGGATTTCCCAACATCACATACGCTTCTTTCAACAGGGTTTCATCAATGACCTCATGAGGAGTCTTTCCACTGGCTTTTTTAATGATTTCAATAAGATATTTATTAGAGACACAAAGCTGATCAGCATAGAATTGAACGGTTCTGTGCTGCCTGATGTTTTCCCGAATCAGTTGGCTGAATTTAAGGTAAAGATCTTTTTTTCCTTCTTCCTTATCAGGATTGACTGAATGTTTTGTTTCAATAATTTCAGCTGTTTCCAGCAAAAGATTAAAAATGATGGTGCGTACAATTTCCTCAGTAAATTTTCCCTGTTTTCTGGATTTCTTTTTTAGATAATCCAGAAGGTTTTGCAGTACCGTAGAGTTTTTGGGAGTCGTTTTTACAATACTGTAGGAACCTTTGGAAAACAAATTCATTTTTTCAATGATAAAAGGATTCGAAATATTTTTGATCAGAAAGTTTTTGTCAAAGAATAGAAGTTTCATCTTAAAATCCTGACTGGTCTTCATGAATTTTACAATTGTAGACGGCGCCGCAACCAAAATACTATGAGTATCTGCCTTATACTGATGATGATCTATTTCAACACTTACTTCTCCAGACGTGCAGATACAGAGCGCATAATAATCCATTCTGAAAGGAACTTTCGGAAATTCAAAAATGGGCTTTCCGGAGGAAATATAGTAGGACTGGCGGCAGTCTATATTGTAAAAAGACAAAGTGTCATGTAAGTTTTCGTAGGTTACCATTCTTACGTGTTGGTTGAAATTTATATGTGTTTTTATTGAATTTTAGGATAAAATCCTACTGTTAATGCAATTTACGAATTTTATAAATGTTTTTACGCTTTATATATCCAAAATATTCGTTTTAATCGGGATACAGCTGATCGATTATTTTTATTGATATTATTTATAAAAAAGCCTTAAAATAGAGGCTTTTACACCCATTTTTGCCTAACTTTGCATTTTCAAATTTTTCCCCAAAATATTATTGTGAAACTAATCAACATTTATACGAGTTCTTTCAAAGGACTCTCGCAGGAGAGTTGGATGCTGGCGTTGGTAATGCTCATCAACAGAGCCGGTTCTATGGTACTTCCTTTTTTGGGAGTGTATATGACCAATCATTTACATTTTAGCATTGAAAATTCAGGAATTGTCCTAAGCTTTTTTGGGATAGGATCAGTTATTGGATCTTGGCTTGGAGGGATGATTACTGATAAGATCGGCGAATATAGGGTGCAAAGCTTGAGTTTATTGCTTAGTGTTCCTTTGTTTTGTTTAATTCCACTTTTTACAACAGAGGCAGGCTTGGCTGGGATTATTTTGGCTCAGAGTATTGTAAGTGAAACATTCCGCCCAGCCAATTCAGTGGCTATTACAAAATACGCTAAACCGGAAAATATTACGAGAGCTTTTTCCCTGAACAGAATGGCTGTGAACCTTGGGTTTTCTATCGGGCCTGCATTGGGAGGTATCTTATCTGCTATTTCCTATGAATTTTTGTTTTACAGTAATGCTTTAGCTGCTTTCTTGGCAGGCTTAATGTATATCTGGTTTTTTAAAGGGCGTGCAAAACTGGCCAAACAGGAAGCCAAAAAAGTAAAAGAGGTAATTGTTATCAAAAAGGAAAACTCGCCTTATCGGGATACTAAGTTTTTAATTTTCTGTTTTCTGTGTATGCTGTTCTCGATTTGCTTTTTCCAGCTTTTCAGTACACTCACCATCTTCTATAAGGATACCGCTCAGCTGAGTCAACAGAATATAGGGTATATTTTAGGATACAGTGGTTTTTTGATCGTTCTTCTTGAAATGGGCTTTGTACAGCTTTCAGAGAAATATTTTACATTGGCTTTTACCATGTTGATTGGTACATTCATCTGTGGATTTTCATATGCAATGCTAGCCTTTGATTACAGTATGATTACCTTATTGGTATCTATGACATTGCTTTGTGTTGGAGAAATCTGGACACTTCCGTTTATGTCAACTATTACTGCACTTCGTTCAGGCGAGAACAATAAAGGTGCTTATATGGGACTGAACGGAATTTCTTTTTCCATAGCATTTATTATTACTCCTTATATAGGAACAATGATTGCTGATAATTTGGGCTTTAATATTTTATGGATTGGAACAGGTGTGTTGGCAACAGGAATTGCCATTGCATTTTACTTTGTTATTCCCTGGATGCTTAAAGGAAAGAATCAAAAAGAAGAAGACCTTGTTTTGAAAGAGAGTTAATTTAAAAAAATAACAAAGCCCTGATTAAATATTATTTAATCAGGGCTTATTTTTTTAGCTAGAAAAGCTATGATTTATTTAGATTTAATAGAATTGATGATCATATTGGCATGAATCCTGGAATTTTCGATAAACCAAAGATGAGTATCCTTTCCTCCACAGACAACGCCTGCAAGATAAAGATCCGGAATATTTGTTTCCATTGTCTTAAGATTGTAGTGTGGATTTAAGCAGTCACCATTGAGCTCAATTCCGGAGTTCCTCAGAAATTCAAAGTCGGGTAGGTAACCTGTCATGGCCAGCACAAATCGTTTTCAATCTCATGTGTTTTGTTATTTTCATCTTTAAAAATCACGGAATTTTCTCGTACTTCCATCATTTCTGCATTAAAGTAAGCTTTAATACTTCCTTCTGCAATTCGGTTCTCAATATCTGGTTTTACCCAATATTTTACACTTTTTGAAATCTCGGAATGACGAACGATCATTGTTACTTCGGCTCCTTTTCTATAGGTTTCAAGAGCTGCATCCACCGCAGAATTGCTTGATCCCACTACTACCACTTTCTGTTTTGCATAAGGATAAGGTTCTGTATAATAATGCTTAACCTTTGGAAGCTCTTCACCAGGAATATTCATAAGATTAGGAATATCGTAGAACCCAGTAGCAATCACTACATTTTTAGCTTTATATTTTCCTTTGGTTGTTTCAATATCAAATACATCAAGTGTTTTGGACACCTTCAGCACTTTTTCATAAAGATGAATGTTCAGATTCTTTTGTCGGGCAATTCCCTGGTAATATTCCAATGCATCCTGCCTTCCGGGTTTAGGGGCAGTGGAAATAAAGGGGACACCATCAATTTCTAATTTTTCAGCGGTTGAAAAGAATCGCATATATAAAGGATAATGGTACAGTGAGTTGACAATGGTTCCTTTTTCTATAATTAAATGAGTCAAGTTATTTTTCTGAGCTTCAATGGCACAGTTGATACCAATAGGGCCTGCTCCGATAATGAGAATATCCAAAATTTCCATATCTCAAAGGTACAATCTAATTGGTAAAAAACTTTCATTGAAACCAAGAATATTACTGATAAACAAAGAACAGTGAATGAAAATGTCACCAACAAAACAAGTAGTTCTAAACCCCGAATCTTGAACCACGTAACTATACTCAATTACTTTTCAAACCTCTATTGGCATCAGTTTTGGTGTTTTTATACTCACTTAAAAATAGAAGATATGAAAAAACTACTTGCTTCAATGGTTGTGCTAAGTTTGGTGGTCGCTTGTAAGAAAGAGGCTGGTAAACCGGTTCCCAGTGAGATTGATACGATCACTCGTGTAAAGCCACAGGATAGCGCAACAATTGCTAAAGAAAAAATTAAGAAAGAAGGAGATCTTAAAAAGGTAAATGATGAGGTTTTACAGGCTTTAAAAGCGAAAGATTATAAAACTTTTGCTGCATTTATTCATCCTGAAAAAGGAATTAGTTTTTCCATGTATGCTTTCGTAGATCCGAAAGCGGACAAGCATTTTTCTAAAGAAGAATTTGAAAAATATCAACCTACCAAAACACTTTTTACCTGGGGAGCTCATGATGGTTCCGGAGATCCGTATAAAACAACAATCAATGATTATCTTGGAAAGTGGGTTTTCGGTGCTGATTTTACGACTTCTCAGTACTCTCTGAATAAATTTATAGCAGGTGGAAATTCACTAAATAATCTTGAAAAAATCTATCCTAAGAAAGACTTTACGGAAAACTATATCAAAGGAACGGAAAAGAATGGTGAAATGGATTGGAAAACACTTCGTTTGGTATTTGAAGAATTTCAAGGGAAATACTATCTGATTGCCGTGGTGAATGACCAATGGACAATATAAAAGCTGGAAGCTGGAAGTTTTTTTAGTTATAAAATAGATCTTGTCATTTCATAATTTCCTACCTCCAGCTTCCAGTCTCTTTTCTTTATAAAATTCCAACCAGTTGTTGGGTTAGATTCTTTCTGGAAAATTGTTCAATTTGTTGAGTATTTTCAGAAATATTTCCGTTTTTCCAAAGTTCAAATTTCTCAAGAATGAATTTTTTAACGGTTTCAGAATCATTATAGCTGAAATGTTTTCCTGCATGAGTTTCTTCCAGAATTTTAGCAACATCTGCCTGATCCGGGCCAAATGAAAGGATCTGTTTTCCGGATGCCAAGTATTCAAATATTTTTCCAGGGATAATTCCTTTTGAAGATTCATTGGGGAAGTTGGTAATCAACAGCATTTCTGAAGTCTGCATTTCTTCCACCGCTTTGCCGTGTGGAAGATACCCCAGATTCAGGATATGATTTTTCAGGCTTGAACTTTCTATAGATTGAAGAATTTTATCATCAATTCGTCCCACAAATTTTAAGCTGAAATATTGGGCAAATTCTGTGTTCTCCGTTACCAATTCATCCAATGCTTTCCAAAGATTATCAGGATTTCTAAGCTGTTCCAGAACTCCAATATAACTTAGAACAAAGGCTTTATTAGGGATGCTTTGCTCTTTTGCTTTTTCACTTGAATCACTTTCGTCAAAACCATTTGTAATACAAATAGCATTCGCTCCGGCTTTTCTGAAGTTTTCAGCATCTGTATAACTTGTTGCCAGGGTGATATCTGCATTTTTGAAAACAGCACTTTCCAGCTGGCGGTGCTTTTTATCTGAACTTTTGGTGAGCTTCAGATGTGTATAGTATGAAATTTCTGTCCATGGATCGCGGAAGTCTGCAATCCATTTAAGATCGGGTAACTTCTCTTTTAAGCCTAATCCAATCAGGTGAAGGGAGTGGGGTGGACCTGAAGTTACAATAGTATCAATCTTATTTTCTTTCAGGTATTTTTCCAAAAACTGAATAGAAGGTTTTACCCAGAAAACTCGGGCATCAGGAATAAAAAAATTTCCTCTTACCCATATAGATAGCTTAGATTTCCAGCTTTGATTTTTTCCTACATCAAATTGGCCGGCTTTGAATTTCTTATTGCTTTTATTAAGCTTTTCAGCCAGTTGATAAGGTTCCCAGATCTTTGTTCTTACGATTTCAATATCTTCCGGAACATCTTTCATCAGGGTTTCATCTACCAATGGATAACTTGGATTTTCTGGAGTATAGATAACAGGTTTCCATCCAAAATCAGGAAGATATTTAGCAAACTTCAGCCATCTTTGAACACCAGGACCTCCCGCAGGAGGCCAGTAATAGGTGATAATTAATATTTTCTTTTGTTCCATTTTTTTGTAGTCTGTCCTTCATTTGTCATTCTGAACGAAGCGTAGCGTAGTGAAGAATCTCATTCTAGCTCTTCATTCAGAATGACAAAGCACAAAGTTTAAATTAGGCTTTCTGTTCCACTAAAATTTCTTTTTTCTTATTCTTATTCATCCAGAAAATTCCAAAGGCAGCCAATGCAATAAATAATCCGAAGCTTAATAGAGAAATCCATTTTCCTTTTTCAATTACTTCCGGCTCAAATACCATTCTGATATGGTGGCTTCCTGCAGGAACATGCACTGCACGAAGTAAATAATCTGCTTTGATATAAGGAACTTCTTTTTCGTCCACAAGAACTTTCCATCCGTGAGGGTAGTACACTTCAGAGAAAACTGCTAATTGAGGAGTCTTCGACTGAGATTTGAACTCTAGCTCGTTAGGCTGGTATTTCGTTAAATTGATGAATGCCGTAGAATCTGCCTGAACAGGTTTGTTGCTGAAATAAGTCTTGTCAGAAGAGGCAATAACAGCTGTTTTCTTATTGTCGATTTCTCCGATAGATTTAATTTCTTCGTTTGGAGTATCTACGAATTTAAGATCACTTACAAACCATGCATTTCCATTGGCTTTAGGATTGGGAACAACCTGAGGCTGATCCGGACCTCCAAAAACCATATATTTTGCATTCAGTAAATTAAGTATTTTAGGTGTTTTTACGCTGTCGATACTATTGATATAAGCATTCAATACGTCATCATATCTTCTCAGTTTTACGGCATGGTATCCACCGATAGAAGCCTTGAAGTAAGACGTATTGGTTTCACTGGTTACCCCCAATGTTTGGTTGTAAATTCTGTAGTGAGCTTTATCTTTATCAGCAATTGTTTCTAAGGTTTTATTGATATTTACTGTAGATAAAATGGATTCAAGATTTGGATTCCCCTGTACCTTTTCAGCTAATAAATCTGAACTTTCCGTCTGGAACGGATTTTCAGCAAAGATTTTGTCTACATAGTTTTCGTCATTTAGATAACGCTTGTTGACAGTCCATAGATCAAATAAACTTACGACCCCAATAACAACTAATGCAATATTGGAATTCAATTTTTTCTTTAGGGTAAGGAATAAAGCGGCAGCAGTAATTGCAACATAGATGAATGCCTTTATAGCATCTATTTTAAATAGTTTATATCTTTCATCTACCAGATAATCAAGAAGAAAAGGAGGGAAGTACGTTTTTTCACCTGCTGTCGAAAATCCTAGCAATGATTTACCAAAGACTAAAAGAATTAATAAGAGTCCTAATGTTCCACCACTTACATACGTCAGAATCTTTTGTTTGTATTCTTCTGTTAGTTTTTCGTCAGTGAAGAATCTGTATAATCCTAAAATAGCGATTAAAGGAAATAACAATTCTACTACGACAAGAATGGAAGATGGAGCTCTGAATTTATTGTAAAACGGAACATAATCAATAAAGAAATCGGATAATGGCATAAAGTTGCTTCCCCAAGCTAATAAAATAGTTAGGATAGAAGCACCCAAAATCCAATAACGGTATTTTTTCCATGCAAAGAAGAATCCTAATACAGCAAGGAAACATACAATTGCTCCCTGGTAAGCAGGGCCTGAAGTTCCTGGCTGATCTCCCCAGTAGGTCATTCCACTGAATCCTTTGAAATTCTGTCCATTTCAGCTTGTGAGCCTACATTTTCCTGAACGAGTTCCTGTACTTTACTCATCATTTCCTTGGCTTCCGGTTCCTGGCTTCCACCCCCCATTAATCTTGGGATGAAAAGGTTTAAAGTTTCCAGTTGTCCATAGCTCCACATCAGCATACTTTCTTTATCCATTCCGGATTTTCCTGAAGTATGGCTGTCATTGGTTAAGATTTGCTTTCCACGAACAGTTTCCTTTACATATTCGGAATTGGCCATGATTCTTTGAGAATTCATTCCAACCCCAATAATACAAGATGCAGCAATGATTCCTGAAGAAATAAGGAAATGTTTCATTGGAGTCTTTTTCTGGATTGCTCTGATCAATTCAGACAGGAAAAGGAATCCTAGCGCAATAAACAGATAATAAGTCATCTGCGGGTGGTTCGCTGCAATCTGAAGCCCCATAAAAAGGGTAGTGACAATGAATCCCCAAATGTATTGTTTTCGGATGTAAACCAGTAGTATTCCGGCTAAAAGAGGTGCAAAATATTCAATGGTATTTACTTTTCCATTGTGTCCTGCAGCAATAATGATATAGAAATAGGTAGAAAGCCCGAAGAAGGTTGCTCCTAATAGAGCATATTTCCAGTTTCTAACGACTACCATTCCCAAAAGGAAAAAACCTGCAAAAAGCAGGAACAGATAATTGACCGGTCTTGGCAGAAAATTCAGGTTGCTGTCGATTTTTTTGATGATGTCGCCTTTAAACTGGCTCCCCATCTGATAAGTCGGCATTCCCCCAAACATGGAGTCACTCCAATAGGTTTCATTTCCTGTGTTAGCTCTATAGTCTAGAAGTTCTTTAGCTCCTCCTCTGTACTGTACAATATCATGCTGGAAAAGCTGTTTTCCTGAAAATACAGGAGTGGAATATAAAAATGCTAAAACTATAAATACTACTAATGAAGCTGCAATATAAATTAAGTTTTTATTTTTTGCCATGCTGGTTATTATCTTTTATTTCTTGATTTTTTTTACCTTTTCTCATTCTTCTCTTTTACCTCTTCATAGTCTACGGTTTCCGCATCCCATTTAAGATTTTTATTATTCTTATTTGAGTCGTGTATATCCTGCTGCTTATTTGTCTGTTGATTGTTATTGTTGAAACGATAACTATAAAATGTCTTAAAGAAAATTCTTTTTAGAATATTCCAGACAAAGAAAATAATAATTGCAGAGAGTACTAACTCAAGAATATACTTCATAATTTTATTTTTTAAAATAGCTTATATGATAAGGATATGTTAAACCCATTCATATTTAGTTTTTCAGGTTGCCCATAATATTGGGAAGAAAAATAAGGAACAGATCCCCATTTCACTTCAACTCCGAACTTGTCATAATTATACCCTGCAGCAAATGTTGGGGCAACTCTTCCGCTCGCTGATGTAGAAACATTATCTACATTGTATACATCATTGTTTAAAATCAATTCAAAAGATAAAAGTCCTGCTAGATAAATTTTTGATTTCTGACCTAAAAACATATTATACTTAAATCCTAATGGTAGCTGTAGCGCAGAGTATTTTATTTCATAATTCCTTCTGTTGTAATCATTCACTTTAAAATTTACTGTTTGAAAAGCAGGTTCCGAAATGATCGCCCATTTTCCTTTATTAAAGTCTAAAACATACTCAAGTTCTACCCCAAAACGATAAAGAAGACTATTCTTTTTATATTCTCCTATACCGTTATTTCCAATAGGAGGGTTTATGGTGTAATTTGAGAACCCAATTCCAGGTTTTAAGTACACATGAAAATTACTTTTATTCTTATCTCCTGAATCTACAGTCTCTAAACCATCATAAAGAAGGAACAGTTTCTTTAGTTTACTTTCTGTATATACTAATCTTTCAATATCAGTAGTTGTTATTTTTTCATTATCAGAAAGCTCTTCCTTCAGCTGATTTTTGTAGGCTTCGTTCTTTTGTATTCTATTGTTTGAATCTAAATATTCCTTGTATTCCAATTGGTGAAAAATATCTTCGTTTTCTCTTTTGTAGAAAAAGCGAGTAACATCTCCTTCATTATATTTATACAAATTAACTTTTCCTTCAACTAAAGACTTTAATAAGAGAGTTTCTTCATTATTTTTTAAAGTTTTCGTTTCAGAAAGGTTCTGTAAGTTGTAAGAAGAGCGGTCTATCATTACTTTTGCCCTTAGATATTTAACATTCCCAACAGAGAATTCTTTTAAATTTCTGGTTTGTAATTGATTTATTTTGTCATCACTATTAAGCTTGTATTGAATGACACTCGGATTACTGTTCCAGTCATTATTTTTTATTAAAGCATTTATCTTTTCGCCGTTTTCGTTAATGATGTATCCCTGTTCAAAATTTATCTGACTATATAGTAAAGTAGGGAATAAAAATAAGGCAGCATAAAAAAGATTTTTCATTATTGGTTATTAGTTTTTTAGTTTTTAGGTTATATCAATTACTTTGCAGAAGGATTTACCATTACAGAAGAATTAGAAACACTCTTCATAGATTGAGACTGTTTTCCGTCTGAAATAGTTTCTACTTGTGTAGCTTTTACATTAATGTTTTGGTTGGTAATCCATCCTGAATTTTCGTCAAACTTAATCGTTCCAGTCTGAACAAGTTCACTGCTCATACTATGAGTAATAGGTCCTTGATTTTTCTTTTCAGTTTTCTTAGGAATACCTCCGGTTACAGCAATTTCAGCAGTTCCGTTTCCTAGGCTCTTTAATACATAGTTTGAAGTTACCTTAATACTTCCGCTTGGATCTGCATTTTCAGAAGTCGTCCATTTTTCACCTACTTTTACTCCTTTTTTAGGAATGATAACAAGGTTTTTATTGAATTGGTCTTTCAGTACTTTTTCATTGAAAGACTCTTTAAGGCTTGCTACAACACTTGCCTTTTCATTAGCGTCCTTAATAAGAGATCCTACCGCAGTGGCAACTTTAGTATATACCGCATCAAAACCTGTAATAGAAAGTACATTTCCTTTATTATCCATCTTCATGTCAAGTTTGTTACTCGTAAGCGCCTTATTGACATTCCAGATCATTTTAAGTTCGTCTTCTTTAGGAATAGCAAGTTTCGTATCTACTACAACTGTTTTTCCTTGTGCAGACTGAGAACTTCTCTTGGAAACAAGGTTAAGCGTCATTTCGTAAACATTTCCTTTGATGTCGTTTACCGTAAAATTCATCTCATCCGTAGATTCAGTAGTAGCTGTAATCGTTTTTCCCTGAGGATCAGTCATCGTCTTTACATCTCTTTGGTAAGTGGTAAGAGGATAAGTCTTTCCTTTTTCAAGCTTGAAAGTTTGTGTAACAATTCCTGCAGAATCTCTGATTGCCGGATTTTCTGCAACTTTTGCTACAGAATCAGCAGGAACTTCTACTGTAACTGTTTTTCCGGTTTTAGGATCTACTTTCGTTATTTTTGCCGTCTCTTTTTTACAAGACACAAGTGCTATAGATGATAATAGCGCGATTGCTGCTATGTTTTTCATTTTATAATTTTTTTAAGTGTTGTGGTATCGAATTAATTTACTTTCAAACTTTTTTGTCTCACTGCTTCATAGAGAATTGCTCCACATGCTACCGAAACATTTAAAGATTGAGTTTTTCCTTCAATAGGAAGTTTTATTTTTTCGTCAGAATGGTGCAATACTTCTTTAGAAATACCTGTTTCCTCATTTCCCATAACGATGGCGCATGGTTCTGTGAAGTTTACATCGTAGATTAATTTTTGAGCTTTTTCAGATGCTGAAAATACAGTAATCCCGCTCTGTTGAAGGAAATCTACTACATGAGCAAGGTTATTTTCTTTACAGATCTTGATATTATAAATAGCTCCTGCAGAAGTTTTGATTGCGTCAGAATTAATAGGCGCTCCTCCTTTTTCAGGAATGATGATAGCATCTATCCCTACACATTCTGCTGTTCTACAGATGGCACCAAAGTTTCTTACATCTGTAAGTCTGTCCAAAATTAATAAGAAAGGAGTTTTACCTTCTTCAAATAATTGTGGAACAAGATCCTCCACTTTATGAAACGGAACATCCGAAATAAAAGCAACCACACCTTGGTGGTTTTTTCTTGTAAAACGGTTCAGTTTTTCAACCGGAACATAATTGGGACGGATTTTATTTTTCGCTAAAATGGCTTTCAGTTCAGCATAAATAGGACCCTGAAGTGCATTTTGCACAAAGATCTTGTCAATCGTTTTTCCCGCTTCAATTGCTTCAATCACGGGACGTAGCCCGAAAATAAAATCGTCTTTCATTGATTTGTCTATAATTTTATGTTTAAGGTTATCGGGATTCGGGTTAGGTGATTCGTGGATAATTTCCACTTCAAACTTCCTGCTTCCTTTCTTCCCGCTTCCTACTAATATTTTTCTCCTAAAATTGCTCTTTTCTGCGCCATTGCATATCCATAATGCAGGCTTTCATGCATATTGTTAAAGATAATGGCATCCTGAATGCTCTTCAAATCCATCCCGAAACTTGTGGTGTAAGGAGTATAATCTGAAAAGAAATCACTGTCATAATCCTTCATTAAAATCTTTGAGGTTTCTGTGAGTAAAAACTCCAGATCTTCCACCTCCGATTTTTGAACATTTAAGTTAGGTAAAGTCCCTTTTTTGTAAGTTTCAATCCAATATTTATCAATTCGGAAAGGGTTTCCGCTCAGATAATAATGCAAAAGCTGCTGAGTGGCAACTGTATGAGCAATATTCCAGTAAATATTGTTATTGAAGCCATCCGGAATCAGCAAAGATCCTCGTGGGATGTGTTTTGCAGGATATCTAAAAGGTTTCTTCTCACCTGTCTGTGTGCTTGAAAATGATAATTCATTTTGCAGAAATTTTAATCACCAAAAATAGTTTAATAAACTGGAAATGACAATTTTTTGGATAAAGGATTAAAGTAAAAGTTCCAGAATGCCATAAAAACACATTATTTATTATTTTCTTTTTACATAGAATTTTGAGAAGATCATAATGGGTTTCAGAAAATTTAACTTCTCCTTTTTAAATATTTATCAATTTTTATGATGCTAAAAACCCTTCTATGATTTTTGTCAAAGAAGGGTTTTTTATTATTTTATTAACTGTTTTATGAGTTTAATACATGATGGTTACTTTTTTATGATTTTATGTTTGAAAGTAGTTCCGTCTTTCAGAACAATATTTAAAAAGTAAACTCCCGTAGTATATGATGAAAGGTTGATTTTGTTTTCTTTATAAACTTCAGTCAGTTTCTTTCCATCTATGCTGAAAAGAGTCATGGATGCCACATCTTCTTTCGATTTTATAGTAACAAAATCAGTTGTAGGGTTGGGATATATGCTAACATCTATGGTTTTTACATCTTTTACATTTAATGTAGCATTACTTTTTCCCTGCATATAAACAGATAAGTACACTTCCCCTTGTTGTCCGTTAAAAACAGCAGTAGGAATAGTATGTTTCAAGGTGTGATTTCCTGCAGTCATGTTTGCTAAAGTAAACCCTCGGATAGGAACTGCATTTCCCGGACACCAATTGTTCCATGAAGTCCAGTCATCAAATGATTTTGGTACTGTTCCGTAGATTCCGTTACCTTGTGTATTGTATACTCTGTAAGGTTCACATGATATTCCTCCGGGAGTATAAGTGAGCATCTGAACATCATCTATATAAGTGTAATTTTGTCTTCTAACATATTCTTCACCACCTGAATTGGCACCGTGAGGTGTAGAGATCACTACAAAATTAGCATTGGTAACAGCGGCAGGAAGATTAAATGTGACAAGTCTTACTGTTTCTCCGGATGTATCAGTGCTATTATAATTATTGAGTTTATTATAACTTAATATAGGAACAATCGTATTATAATCTGTAGGGGTAGCTCCAATATCTGTTGAAAAGAAGGTTAGATTTCCTGAAAAAACATCAATTCTGCCTGTACATCCTGTAACCTGGGTTTGTGCAGCATAAGGTACTCCAAAGACATCAAGCTCCATATACATGTCATAAGCATTTCGCAATTCCGTATTATGGAATACGCTGTACAGGTTGCTTATGTCGTAGGTGTAAGGGACTTCTATTGGAGATCGGTTTTTGTTCATGAATGGAGTAATGTATCGGGCGGCTTCAATCCTTTTTACATTGGCGTCATTCATGGTATAAGTTGGTTGGTTTTTAGGAACCAGAGCAAGAAAAACTTCTCCCAATCGGTCATAATTATCACAAAGAGCTCCAATGGTTACTCTCATGGCAATTTTTGCCTTAAAGGAATCTAGTTCTGTATCTGTAAGTTTCCTTGCGTATCTGGTATTTCCAAGCCTGATCAGGTCGGTGGGAACCGGAGTGGTCACCGTTGCAGCGTAACCATCATAATATACTGCATCTGAAATCAGATTTGTCATGGTGGTTGTCTGTGATTTGAATAGGCCTGTAAGGAATAGACTTGCAAAAAATAGTCTTTTATACATATCGTTGATATTTAATGTAAATATATTAAAATATGTATTAAAAATAATGATTGTTTGCTTTTGTTTTTGAGTTGATAGTTGTTTTGTTGTTAAATGTTTAAATTATTTAATCAAATAATAAGATTTGTGCTGAAAGTATTCATATTAATTAATAGATATGATTGAATATTTTTTTTTATTACAAGAATCAATATTTTATTGTTAAATTAGCATTGTATTCAATAGTAATATTATTAATAATGAAAAGAATTTTACTTTTATCTCTGTTCTTTGCAGTGTTTGCTGTTAATGCTCAGATCAATATCAATATCGGAAGTGGAAGTGTAGGGTCTGCACCAATAAGCAGTTTTTTTTCTTATTCTTATGTTCAGCAGATTTTTCCTAAGCAGGAGCTGAATGCAAGTGCTGCCGGAAATATTACAGGTCTTACCTTTTATATGAGTCCTTCCGCAACTATTAATGATTCTTCCAATTGGACTGTTTATCTTGGTCACACCCCTAAAGTATCGTTTGCATCTGGTACCGATTGGGTTCCTGCAGCTGAATTGACTCAGGTATTTACAGGTACGGTTAATAAGAACGGCAATAAGGTAGAAGTCGTTTTTACAACACCATTTGCGTATAATAATAATGATAATTTGGTGGTGGCTGCAAAAGAAAATTCGCCAAGTATTGACATTAATAATTTTGATGAAGCCTTTCGTGTTTATCCTTATTTGCAAAACTCAACTCTAATTTACAAGGGTGATCGTGCTGTTGTTGATCCGGCATCTCCACCGGGAGGTATCAGAGTCGATTATAAATCTGCAATGACAATTTCAGGTTTGACGGCTAATCTTACTCCTGGTTGTCCTTTTGTGATTTCTCCAGTTAATAATGCTCAATTTGTATCATTGTCGCCTGTTATTACCTGGCAATCAGTGATGGGGGCCGCCTCTTATAGATTGTCTTTAGGTACAACTCCCGGAGGGACGGATGTTATTAATCATCAAACTGTAAATGGAGCAGGTTATAATCTTTCTCCATCCATTGTTCTTAACCGTGATACTACTTACTATTTAAAAGTAACAGCTGTATCTGCTAATGGAGAGTCTTCAGGTTGTGCAGAATATACATTTAAAACCATTCCTCCGATACCTGTAAATGATGCATGTTCCGGAGCTTTGCTTGCATCTACATTCCCTTACGCTTATACACAGGCTGATGGAATGTCTTCCACGAATAATGGAGGTTTTATATTAGCTTGTGCTAATGATGGAATGAATGATGGTTTGTGGTTTAAATTGATAGGAGATGGTGGTCAATATACAATTAAAGCTACTCCTTCAGCGGCCTCTTTTGATCCTAAAATAGGAGTGTACAGCGGAACTTGCAATAGTTTGACTTGCGTAGGAACAATGGATAATGGTGGTGGTGGATCTGCGGAAACAATGACCATTACAACAACCGCAGGAACAGAATATTTTATCAATATAGGATCTTACGAAGATTCAGTAGATATGCCGGAGGGTGCATTTACTATAAATATTACGAAATTATAATTCTGTGCAAAAGGAATATAATGGTAAATTATATATAGCAATCAGTTGTTTATTATTTCTAGTTTCTTGCAATAGAGAAGTAAAGTTGAATCCTTATTCTTCATTTGGTTATGAAAGCTTAACCGATAGTTACCATTCAAAAACGAATACTTTTGAAAGAAGATATAGCGATGATACCATCAAAATAGAAATAATATTAACAGAAAATGAAAGGACAAAAATAATAAAAGCGTTTTCCGAAAACCAATTTCAAGAGTTTTCCCGTGAAATTGATTGTTCTCAATGGGGAACCAATCCTATAATATATGATGAACTTTTCATAGATGATTTTTCCGTAAAATATATACATAATAGGAGTGACGGATGGTTTTGTTCAAATGGGAAAAGGTTTAACAAAATAAATACAATTATTCAGGATGTTATTTTAAATAAACCGGAAATAAAAAAGATAGAATCTTCTGATATTGCTTATGAGTAGTAAATAAATGGTTTTTTTTATGATAGTATGTATAAAATAAACTCTGCTGTATAAATGATATAAAAGTGTTGTGGCAATTATTTGTCACAACATTTTTTATAATAGATTGAATGATAATACAAAAGACTTAAATATGAAGATGAAATTATCGCAATAAAATTTATCTTGAATTCAAAATGCTTTGTTAAAGCCGGAATATTTAACAAACTTTAACTCAAATATGGCATTGATTATGTTGATTAATGCAAGTATTTATCAGAAATTTACCACTTATTTTAAATCAAGCTATGTCAGATACATATCAAGCCGAGGATATCCGTCAGTTGACGGAAAAAGTAAAAGAAAAAAACTACTTATTTTCTCTTCTGAGACAGGAAATCAACAAGGTGATTATTGGACAGGAATACATGGTAGACCGTCTATTGGTAGGGCTTTTAGGGAATGGTCACGTTCTTTTAGAAGGAGTTCCGGGCTTGGCGAAGACCTTAGCCATCAAAACCCTGGCAGATGCTGTTCATGGTGAGTTTTCAAGAATTCAGTTCACACCGGATCTGCTTCCTGCTGATGTTGTGGGAACTATGATTTATAATATCAAAGAGAATGATTTCTCAATAAAAAGAGGCCCTGTTTTTGCCAATTTTGTTCTTGCTGATGAGATTAACCGTGCTCCTGCTAAAGTACAGTCAGCACTGTTAGAAGTAATGCAGGAGAAGCAGGTAACGATTGGAGATGAAACGATGAAGCTTCCAAAACCATTTTTGGTATTAGCGACTCAGAACCCAATTGATCAGGAGGGGACTTATTTGTTACCAGAAGCACAAAGTGACCGTTTTATGCTGAAATGCACCATAGATTATCCCGCTTTTGAAGATGAAAGAAAGGTAATGAGAATGGTTTCTACTTCTCATCAACCAACGGTAAATCCAGTTGTTTCACTTCAGGATATTGTGGATGCAAAAGAGTTGATTAATCAGATCTACCTGGATGAAAAAATAGAAAAGTATATCCTTGATATGGTGTTTGCAACGCGATATCCGGAAAACTATGGATTATCCGAGCTGAAAAACTATATCAGCTTTGGAGCTTCTCCAAGAGCATCCATTAACCTTGCTATTGCTTCAAGAGCATATGCTTTCTTAAAAGGAAGAGCATTTGTAATTCCTGAAGATGTAAAAGCATTAGCCAAAGATGTATTGAGACACAGAATGGGTTTAACCTTTGAAGCGGAAGCAGAAGAGATATCAACTGAAGAAATCATTAATAGAATTTTAGCAAAAATCCAGGCACCATAATGAGTGATGTTATCATTAGAAAAGCAGTTCAGGAGGATTGTGCTTCCATGTTGGACTTAATTAAAGAACTTGCCGAATATGAAAAAGCGTTACATGAGGTAACGGTGACTTTGGATGAATTTACTGAAGATGGATTTGGTAAATCTCCGGTTTGGGGAGCCTTCGTGGCAGAATTGAACGGTAAAGTTGTAGGAATCTCATTATATTATGACCGATATTCAACCTGGAAGGGAAGAAGATTGTATCTTGAAGATCTTGTTGTAACAGAAAGAATGAGAGGAAAACAGATTGGAAAACTTCTTTTCGATGCCACAGTAGAATATGGGAAATCCAATGCATATAGTGGGATGGTTTTTCAGGTGTTGAACTGGAATGAACCAGCCATCAATTTTTATAAGAAATACAGCCCGAAGTTTGATGACGAATGGTTGAATGTATCTATTGAGTTTAAGAATTAGAAAAGCGATCAGAGTTTCAAATCCCGAAACGTGAATCCCGGATCTCAAAAAACTTAAACCCAAAACTTTCAACTTTAAACATAAAGACCTCTATGCAGATAAAAGATATTGTAAAAAAAGTAAAGCAGATAGAAATCCGTACCAGAAAAAAGACGGAGGCTGCTTTGATGGGGCAATATCACAGTGCCTTTAAAGGGCAGGGGATGACTTTTTCAGAAGTTCGTCCCTACCAATTTGGTGATGAGATCAGAAGAATCGACTGGAATAAAACCGCACGTTTCCGAGAACCATTCGTAAAAGTAATGGAGGAAGAAAGAGAACTGACGATGATGCTTGTCGTAGATATTTCTGCCTCTATGGATTATGGAACAAAAGCTCAGCTGAAAAGAGAATATGTTGCGGAAATTGCTGCCAGCTTAGGATTTTCAGCGGCCGGAAATAACGATAAGGTGGGATTGATCCTGTTTGCAGATAAAGTATATAAAGTAATTCCTCCTCAGAAAGGAAGAAAACATATTCTTTCCATTATCAGTAATATCCTTACTGCAGACTATGTTCCGGCTGAATCTAAAATAGACAAAGCCCTGGAATATATGATGGGGATTTTTAAAAGAAAATCTCTGGTATTTTTATTTTCGGATTTTCAGGATGAATATGATTCCAAAATGTTGCGCGTAGCATCAAAGAAACATCAGTTATTGGGATTAAGGATTTACGATGAAAAAGACAATGAAATTCCGGATGTAGGCTATACCTTATTATATGATGCTGAAACAGGAAAGCAAATATGGGCCAATACTTCCAGTGCAAGATGGCGATATACGTTTGCGGAGGCTCAAAAACAAAAATTAAGAGCATTAGAGGACGATTTTTCTAATAGTTCGGCCAGTTTTATGAATGTAAATACCGGTTCAGATTATTCAAAATTGTTGTATAATTATTTTCAGAAAAAATAACCGCGGGTTTTGTCCGTCAATAAAACATCAGGCTTTAGCCTTTATTACTATTTAACATTGAAAAAAATACTTTTAATATTATCTTTTCTATTCTGTGTAAACACTTTTTCACAGGTGTTATCATCCAATGTAGAGAAGAAAACCATTGCTTTGGGAGAAACCAATCATCTCGTTATCAAGATTGATAATCTTAATAATGAGCAGGTAAGTTCTGCACCCAAAAACGAACTATTGCCTTTTCATTTTGAAGAAACCAAGGACAGTATTGGTCAAAATGCCAATTTCTATGAAAGAAAAGTAGAATTTGCTGTTTTTGAAGAAGGAAAATTTACCATTCCGGAATTGGAGTTTAAAGTAGGGGGTAAGATTCTTAAAACAATCCCTTATGAAATAGATGTCATTAATACAGCTCAAAAAGCTGATCAGATCAATGATATCATGAAGAATAAAGAAATAAAACTTGATGCTAAAGACTATTGGGAGTTATACAAGTTTTATATTTTAGCAGCATTGGCTGTGATTGCTCTTATCATTGCAATTATTATGATTGTAAAATGGGGTAGAAAGGCCAAGGGTTCTCCCGTAGTAGCTACTAATCAAACCTTGAAAGAGCTAGATTCCCTTAAGAAGAAAAAGTATATTGAAGGAGGTAATTTCCGCTCATTTTATGTGGAGCTAATTGAAATATCAAGGAATTTTATTACCAAACAATATCACCTTCCTGCGGATGTTCTTTTAACGGATGATCTTATCGATGTTATGAAAAGGAACAATACCATTTCTCAGGATAATGAGAAAATTATAGAAGATGTATTCCTCAGAGGTGACTTGGTGAAATTTGCTAAGACGTTTCCGGATCAGGAAATGATGGAGAAGGATTTTGCAAATATTAGAGATTTTGTAAAAAGATCATCCAAAGATTTAGAATTCGAAAACTTAAGAAAGGATGTTTAATTTTGAGTTTTATAGTCCGTGGTTTTTACTGCTTTTTCTGCTTTTTATTCCTCTTTTGATAAAAGATGCGGGTAAAAAGAAAAGAAAAGGTATAAAAGTTCCTACCATACAAAATATGAACGCCAGCAGTGGAATACAGGGAGTTCTTTTTTTGTTGAAAATATCAAAGTACATTATTCTGTCGGCACTTATTATCGCCATGGCTAGACCTAGAACCTTTACGGTTTCTCAGGATAGAGATGATACAAAAGGCGTGGATATTATGCTTTCTATTGACGTTTCACTCAGTATGCTGGCAAAAGATTTAAATCCGGATCGTATAACAGCTCTTAAAGATATTGCCGTTAAGTTTGTCCAGAAGCGACCGAATGATAGGATAGGAGTTGTAGCTTACGCTGCGGAAGCATTTACTAAAGTTCCGGTTACTTCAGATCATCAGGTAGTGATTGATGAAATTAAAAATCTTAATTCTAACGGTCTTGAACCAGGTACAGCTATTGGAGAAGGACTTTCTGTTGCGGTAAATCACTTGGTTAAGAGCAAAGCAAAGAGTAAAGTGATCATTTTAATGACGGATGGAGTCAGTAATATTGAAAATGCAATTCCACCACAGCTTGCTGCTGAACTGGCTAAAAATAATAATATAAAAGTATATACCATTGGAATTGGAACAAATGGGTATGCTTTGATGCCAACAGCTGTAGATTTCTTTGGGGATCTTGTTTTTACTGAAGCTCAGGTAACCATCGATGAAAATACATTAAGAGAAATTGCCCAGACTACGGGTGGAAAATATTTCAGGGCTACTTCCAATAGCAGTCTTGAAGAAGTATATGATGAGATCAATCAATTGGAAAAATCTGATGTAAAAGTTTCAAAACTGTACAACTATGAGGAATATTTCAAAATTTTCTTGTGGATTGCTTTAGCGATGTTGGTACTGGATGCATTATTGAGATGGGTGTTTTATAAAATTTTAAGCTGATGAGTTGGTCTTTAGGAAATTTTTGGTATTTATTTTTACTGTTGCTTTTGCCGCTTTTAGCTTCTTTTTTGATTCGTTTTTTAAAATGGAGAAAGAAAAAGAGAGAAATTTTTGCGGCTAGCCAGTTTCATGATAATTTATTTGAAAAAAGTTCAGGATTTACAAGGTTTTTCCCTGCATTATATTTATTGGGCACATTATTCCTGATATTTTCAATCATTGATCTTCTGAATGGTTCTGAAGAAGTGAAAAGTAATCAGAGACTGAATAATGTGGTTTTTATGTTGGATGTTTCCAATTCCATGAATGCAGAAGATATTGAGCCCAGCCGTCTCGCAGAAGCCAAAAATCTGATGATACAAACGATGGCTAAAATGAAGAATGATAAAGTGGGAATTGTCATTTTTGCCGGGCAGGCAATATCGATCATGCCATTAACCACAGATTATAATACTGCTGAGACCTATATCAGTGGCGTTGAAACCACTTCCATGAAGATCCAGGGAACAGACTTTCTAAAAGGAATACAGGCTGCAACAGAGAAATTTAAAAATGTAAGCAAAGGATCACGAAAAATCATATTGCTAAGTGATGGTGAAGACAATGAAGGGAATGATAATGCGGCCATAAGACTTGCTAATAAAGAAGGAATAACCATAACATCTGTAGGAATAGGAACTGATGAAGGTGCACCGGTTCCGGTATACAATGATGGTCAACTGATGGGATATAAAACAGATGTAAACGGAAATACAGTGATTTCTAAAAGACAAACCGAAGCCTTAAACAAAATGGCGGGCTCTACAGGAGGAACATACATTGAAGGAAATAATATTAATGAAGCTCCCGATAGAATTATTGAAGCGATCAATAAGAAGTCTTCAGGATCGGAAACATTGGTGAAATCGCAGAATGCAAACCATTATTATCAATATTTTTTAGCGGTATCTATTCTGTTTTTCTTTTTAATTTATATTTTTAATCCCAAAAATGATTTTAATCTGTAGTCTCTCTTATTATTGATATGGATGGTAATGGCTACTTTAACCGAACTTTAACAAATAAAACTCTGTTTCTTAACATATAAAGGGATAATTTTGCAGGTAATGAATACTAAAATCATATTTTTATCGTTTATAGTTGCTTTCTCGTTCTCAGGCTTTTTGTTTGGGCAGGAAAACTATCGAACTTTGGTTCATGAAGGCAACCAAAAATTCGACGGTAAAGATTATGATGGAGCCTCTTCCAAATATATGGATGCTGTGAAGTCCAACGATAAGGATTTTACCGCTCATTATAATATGGGGAATGCTCTGTATAAAAGCAAAAAGTATGAAGAAGCGAAGGCTGAATTTGAAAAGGCTCAGCAGCTTTCACAGACTCTTCCCGATAAGGCGGCTGCCCTTCATAATTTAGGAAATACCTATATGCAGATGAATCAGCCGGAAAAGGCGGCAGATTATTATAAAAAATCGCTTAAACAAAATCCTTACAGTGAGGCTACTCGTAAAAATTATGAGATTGCCAAGCTGAAGGATAAAGAAAAGCAACAAAATAAAAACCAGCAGAATAACTCTGGAAAAGGCGGCGGCGGTAATGATCAGAATAAAGGTGAAGATCAGAAAGGTGATAATAAAGACCAAAGGCAAGACCAAGGAAATGGCCAGCAAAACGAAGGTAAAAGTGACCAGGGCAATCCTCAGCAGAATAAAAACAATGAGGATAGACTGCCAAAAAATCTTGAAAATCAGCTCTTAGATAAAATTAACGAAAAAGAAAAAGAAACCGCCAGAAGAATTTTAAACAAAAATTCTTATTCGATGCCCGAAAGCAACGAGAAAGATTGGTGATGAAACACAGATTGATTTACATATTGTTTATTTTAGCATCCGTAATTACTTACGGACAGGTAAATCTATCTCTTGATGCTGATAAAGCCGAATACGCTGGAAAGGATATTGTAAATCTTACTATTGTCCTTGAACTTAACGGAAGCGACCTTGTTCAGCAGACAGGTTTCAGCTGCCCGATCTTTCAAAATTCAATATTATCGGCAGTGGATCTGTAACCAATACGGTGATTGACCCTGCTACCAATACACTGATTACTCAAAAAGTTTCCAGAATTGCTCTTGAACCGAAGAAAAAAGGAAAGATCAAAATCGGATCAGTACTCGTTACTGTCAATAATAAAATTTACAAAACAGAACCTTTCGACGTTAATATCCGAGATATTATTGAAAAGAAATCCCTAGCCGGTAATACTTCCAATGAAGTGTATCTGAATATGGAAATCGAAGACAGAGATGTATATCAGGATCAGCCTACTATTGCTGTTCTAAAAGTGTATTCAAGAAACATGGATAATCTTAGAAAGGTAAAGAATATCCGTCTTCCTCAACAGGATAACATCAATGTACATCCTATTAACTTTACAAAATCTGAGATTGATCCATCCGGTAATGGGAATATGGCTTCCCAGATTCTGGCCATGTTTATGGTATTCCCGAATGAGGCAGGATATGTTGAAGTTCCTGGAGTTTCAGCATCAGTAAGTACATACTCGAATAAAAATAAAATTGTTTCCAATAAGGTAAAGATTAATGTAAGAAAACTGCCGGAAGGAGCTCCTGACTGTTTTAAAAATGCCGTCGGTAATTTCAAGGTAAGTGTTTATAATACCAGCAAAGAGAAGCCAGAAGCTAAAAAACCAATACATGTTGTGGTGAAGGTTGCAGGAGAAGGTAATTTACCGGATCTGGTACTTCCCAAAATTGCATCCTCTCCAGACTATGAAGTTTTTGCACCAAAAATCACTTCAAAAGTTTCTCCGGGAGCATCAGGTATGAAAGGGGAGATTTCTGCCAATTATGTGGTTATTCCTAATAAATCAGGAGCCATTTCTATCAAGACGGAACAATTTGCATTCTTTGATCCTGAAAGTAAGGAATATGTAGACCTGGGACAAAACACATTGAATGTAAATGCACTTTCGCATGATCAGGTAATGGAGTCTCGTTCTACGGTAGAAAAGGTAAATGAGTATACCAATAATCTGTTGGAAACAGTTAATACACCTGTTTTAAAAACGACTTCGTTTCAGGTAAAAGAGAAAAGTAAATTCCATTGGAATATTCTTTTAACCAATATTGCCATCCTTTTAGGCTTATTTGTTGCATATCTGATATTTAAGACTTGGCAAAAAAAACGTACATTAGTTAGGGAAACCGTATCTCAAAAACCTCTGGGTTCTGTGGCCGAAACGGAAAAAGAAATCAGAGAGTTGCTGAAAACGGATATCAATGATTATTTTGGATATCTTGAAAACCTTAAGGATAACGGTGAGTATGAAAAGTTCTTTACTACCTTGGAAGAATTGGATCAGGAAGTGAGAAGCCAGTATTTCCAAGGCTCTATTGCAGAGTTTAAGACTTTTCTTGAAAAGCACAAGGGTTCTTCGATTGCTGAAGAATATGGAAAATTGCAGCAGAAAATTCAAATGGAGAAATATTCTCCTGTGAAATCTCATGATGGTATAGAGGAACTTTTGAAAACAATTGTTAATTTATATTCACAAATTAGCAAATAGTTAATTTATTTTCATATTTTTGCGAAATTTTTAATTACAAAGAGATGGAAATTTTTGAGGGTTTCTCTATTAAAGAGATCGTTACCAGCTTTATGGTTCTTTTTGCCGTTATCGATATTATCGGCTCAGTTCCTATTATAGTAAGCTTACAGCAGAAGTTTGGAAAGATTGAAGCTGGAAAGGCTGCGATTACTGCCGGAGCAATTATGATTGTTTTCCTGTTTGTAGGAAATAAAATTCTAAAACTTATTGGAGTAGATGTGAATTCATTTGCTATTGCCGGAGCTTTTGTGATTTTTGTCATAGCACTGGAAATGATTTTAGGAATTGAGATCAATAAAACAACCGAGGCAAAGGCCGCATCTATTGTTCCCATTGCATTTCCGTTGGTTGCAGGTGCCGGAACTTTAACAACAGCGCTATCCCTCAGAGCTGAATTTCATGATATTAATATTATTTGCGGAATCATTCTTAATACAATTTTCGTATATTTGGTGCTGAAATCAGCGAAATGGTTGGAGCAGAAAATTGGAGATGCTACTTTGATGATTCTTCAGAAAGTTTTCGGGATTATCCTTTTAGCGATTTCAATTAAATTATTCACTGCTAATTTTGCCCAACTGGTGCTGAATTATGTTAATTTTTAAAAATTATGAAGAAGTTTTATAAAGTATTTTTAATACTGTTCATCGTTTTCATCGCTATTAATTTGTATGCTATTAACTGGCAAAATGACCTTATCGCTGATGAAGATAACATCAAGTTCGTATTTTCTGCATCCGCTGCTGCAATAGGTCTTATCCTGCTTTTCGTAATGGATACCTGGAGCCGAATCGGTGTGAAGAAGTAAATTAAATATTTATATAGATATAGCCTCTTTCGTTTTGAAGGAGGTTTTTTTATGGATAAAAGATAAAAGATAAAAGATAAAAGATAAAAGATAAAAGATAAAAGATAAAAGATAAAAGATAAAAGATAAAAGATAAAAGATAAAAGATAAAAGATAAAAGATAAAAGATAAAAGATAAAAGATAAAAGATAAAAGATAAAAGATAAAAGATAAAAGATAAAAGATCTTGTCGTTAAACAACTATTACGCATCAGGATATCAACATCAATAGAGGTGGGCTTTAGCCCATCCTTTTGATTAAACGTCAATTATTCAAACAGATATCAACATCAATAGGGGTGGGCTTTAGCCCGCCAATAAATAAAATAAAATTCATCCGGCTTTAGCCAAAACCTACTATTGAAACAGATCCAAATAGTTTAACGAATTTCAAAATTGCTGAAAGCAGATTTTACAACAATAAGACCTGTCATTCTGAAATAATCTAAACATATTGATTCTTTTCCTTATTAATAAAATATAAGAAAATCGGTTGAAAGTTGTAAAAAGGAGTGATTAGAAAGTAATACTTCTTATGATTTATGAGACAACCAGATTTTTTAGAATGGCCTCAGACTTCAGTTCTGTTTCAGTCCATTCTTTTTTCGGATTGCTCTGAGCGGTAATCCCACCGCCTACAAAAACGTGTACAGAGTCTTTATAAAGTCTTGCACATCGAAGATTCACAAAATAGAGGATACTTTCTTCAGTTTCCACTTTAATATAACCCGCATAGAATTCACGTGGAAATTTCTCATACTTTCGGATGTTTCATTGCAGACATCTTTAGGAATGCCACAAACTGCCGGAGTGGGATGCAGATCGTGAATCAGGCTGTCAAGGTCATTGGATTTTATTGTTGTTTTAAAATCTGTACGCAGGTGTTTGATATTTCCGGAAACATGGTCATATGTTTCAGATTGCTGAATCTGATCCGAATAGTTTTTAAGGATGTTCTGAATATAAGTAGTCACCGGCTTTTGTTCTTCAATTTCTTTTTCTGTCCATTCTTCAGAAGTAGGAAGGGTTCCTGCCAATGCCATGGTTTCAAACTCATGAGTTGTTTTATTGAACTTACCCAATACTTCTGAAAAGGCTCCCATCCATGCGTTTTCACCATCATTAAACAGATATCTGAAGGCATTAGGGTAGGTCTCGCATAAATTATCAAAACTTGCCTTATAATCAATCATATTAAAGTCTGTAAAAATCTTCCTTCTTGAATAAACCAGCTTGGGAAGATCATTTTCTTTAATAACCTCAATGACCTGTTGTAAAGTGTCACAATATTCTTCTTTGGTTTCTGCTATAAAATGGGTAGCATCCTTTGTTAAGGATTCATTGGTGATCGAAATATCATTCCATTTTGAACGATCAGCTTTGATGATGTTTCCATTAAAGTTGATTTGTATAAGGCTGTTGTAAGAATAAAAATTGACAGCGTTTTTATCGTTTGTTTCCTCTACAGTGTGCAATCCTTCGTTGAAGGGAAGTTTGAAATAAATCATTAGTTATGAACGGATTTTGAAAATCATCAACCGGAAATAATATAGGAAATCCCGAAGTTGATTTTCCTTTCTGCAAAGGTATTATTAGTCTTAAAGATGTCAAAATTATATGAGCTGTTTTTTAAGGAAACATTGTCCGTTTTATATTCCTGATATTCTAATGACAGCATCCATTTTTTCAGTGCTTTATATTGAATTCCCATTGTATATCCGAAATTGAGCTGATTGGAAGTAAAATCCTCTTGTTTAGTCAAAATAAGGTTTTCAGGCACTAAAAACTGCATTTTATAAATGTTTTTGTTCGCTAAAAGGCCTATAAATGGATGGAAGTTTTTCCATGTGTACAATAATTTTAGCTGTAAAGCATATTCAAAATGTTTATTATTGAATTTCTGAAAAAGCAAAGGTTGAGAATTTTCTGTAAAATAATATCCGTTCAGCCATGTATCTTCTTTATTGGCATCCAGATCAATAGTAGAATTCCAATGATATACATGAGCAGACAGCATTAATGAAAAATTATGAATGAGTGACCTTGAAATCCACAATCCGGCATTCACTCCAAATTGAGAATTATTTTTGTTAGGGTCTTTAGCCCAGCTGCTATTTTTTAAACCAGTCCCAATCTCTATTCCAAACTGAAATTTTTTCATCATGTATACAGGTACTCCTTGGGTTTCATCTTTAGTGGAAATTATATTTGCCAGTTCTTTCCCTGTTATTATTGGCGATGAATGAAGAGAAAGTCCCTTGGGTTGTATCTTTATTGCCTTTTCAAGATAAATAGTATCATAAATGATAACCTTTTCGTAAACATATAAGGTATCTGCCTTCTTTCTTTGAGCATTGAAGGTCTGTAAAAGAGCAAGCAACAATATAAGAATTGATTTTTTTAAAAACATGGTGGTTATTCGTTTATCTTTCAACATATATGGTCTCTCTTTGTATAATTTTTTTCACAACAATAACTTTTCGGGGAAGATCCTCTTGGGCAGTATCCTTTATTGTAATTAGATGTCCTTTAGCCTTTATATGACTTGTTTTCTCTTCTGGAATTAATGATTTTTCTGTTCCAATGTTATTTTTATCATGATGCTGATCAGTATTGGATATTGTATTTTTAAAATCTTCAGCTTCAACTTTCGCTTGTATTGCTTCCTCTACTGTTCCAGCTTTTTCTGGTTTAACATAATTTCTGTATATACTGTTATCAATAGGTCTGAACATAAGTACTGATGCAAAGGTGATGAGGCAAAGAGTGCTGCCCACTATTATCATTGCCATTTTTTTGGTTATAAATCCTATACCCTTAGGAATTGTATAGTTCTGTGAAAACGACTGTTCTGGTATTTCCAATATTTTTGATGTAGGTATTGAAAAATCTGAGAATTTACTTCTGAAAGTCTGTGCCCATAGTAAACTACCAAAACCAAGAAAAATCAATAACTGAGTAAGCTTTTTTCTGTTTCTTGGAGTACCCGCTTGTATCTTATTAAGCAGATGGTTTTGTACTGCTTTTTTTGCCCTTAAAAGATGTGACTTTGAAGTATTGACTGTAATTCCTAATTCTTTGGCAATTTCTGCATGGGAATAATTTTCAATACAATATAAATTGAAAACAGATTTATGATGGTGGGGAAGGATGTCAATAGAAGAAAGAAGCTCTTCCTGGGTAAAATCATAGGCAAGAACATAGTCTTTTTCTTCATGGTTGCTCATGGCCAATGAGGTTTCAGGGATTTCCGGCAACTCATCTGTAATGAAAGTCTCTTTATTACTTTTTCGTAAGTGTTGTAACGCATTATTGACTACAATTTTTTTTAACCAGGCAAAAAGCATTTTTTCATCTTTAAGCTGATGAATATTTTGGATGGCTGCGATAAAGCTATCCTGAAGAATATCTTCCGCAGTATACAGATCTTGTATATATCTACGGCAAATCCCCAGAAGTTTGGGGGAATGTGTACTGTAGATTTTTTGCCAGTCGTTGGTTTTTACTATCAATCGTATTAATTTTTGACTACCCATGATAGAGATGATCTTATCTCTAACTTGAGTCTTATGATTATTTATTTCTTGAAAGTAAAGCTATTTCTATAGATATTATTTTATAAGATGTGAAAGTAATGTGGGACAATAGAAAACGGCATATCCCCAAACGTTTTTGGGGTATATACCTTGTAGATTTCTCAATCACTCATCTTTATCATCAATTGTGTTATTTTTTTACAACAAAGATTGAATTGAAACAACCTCTCATTATATTAGGCAGACTTTGAGTTTCTACATCATTGATATAAAACTTTACAGAGGTCTGATTGGGTTTGTATCTGGTGGAATATATATTCTGATCCTTTACAATGAACTGGCCAATATCATTAAATCCATTAGTAGTATTTATCGGAACTAAAGTATTGTTCTTATAATAGAAATCTTTACCAATATAGTATTTATCAGATCCCTCAAATACACCTGGCTGATTCCACTTTGAGCAATATTAGCCGGAATCTGTATATCATTTCCAGAGGTAATATTTTTAATAGATGAAATATTAAGAGGATAACCATCAGTTTTAGTGATCATATAAATTTGGGAAGGATTGGACGGATCATTAATAAATTTATGAGGTAAGAACTTATCCGTATTAAACAATGTATAATAACTATTGTTATTGTAATATCCTACATCCCATGTAACAGTGGGATAATTAGATAAATCAATATTTTTACGAATTGCAGTATATACGATATTATTAAAAACCTCTATCCCTCCGTTTAGTCTTGCTGAACTTCCTGATCCATAGGTTTCTAAAACCGTTTTTATCCCATTTTTCCAATAACAATACTGGTACTTATCCTGTGAAGACGTGGAAGAAGGATTCGTAGCTTTTCCCAGAAAATAGATATTGCCATTACGAACGATCATGTCAGAGTAGATCGAAAATTCATCATCAGAACCTGCGTTTAAATACTCTGCTACATTATGTTTTACTCCGTTTTTCCAGAAATACCATGCAGGTTTCGGATCTATCTTGTCTATATTTGTACCGAAAAGATAAACATCATTATTGTCTACAATAATTTTGGTTCCCATCAGATCTTGTCCGCCCTGTACAAAAGTCTGTTGTCCGTTTTTCCAGTAACACGCTTTGAACTCATCTACACCGCCAAGGTAAACGTCGTAAGATGCTGTTTTTTCTAAAAGAGCTGAATCTTCATTATTACAGGAGACACAGAATAAGAAAGCCGCTAAAAAAGAGAGAATTTGAATTTTCATGGTTGTTCGTTTCTTATAAGATGCAAAAAAATAAAAAGGTTGCAGTAAGGATATAAAAAAAGCCCAAATTTTTTGAGCTTTTTTATTATATGTCTGTTTAACCTACCTATTAATAATGGTATTCGTCATGGTGGTATGGTTGATGAGTGTTCCTTTTTCATCCCTGATCTCAATCTCAGAAACGTGCATCGATTTTCCTTTTCTTATGAAACGTGCGGTAGCGGTTACAATGCCATCTTTTTTACTTCTAAGATGATTGGAATTAATATTGGTTCCTACACCATAATATTTATCGCCATCTATGAAGATGTTAGACAGGCTTGAACCTAATGTTTCAGCAAGTACACAGCTTGCTCCTCCATGCATGATTCCGAAAGGTTGATGCGTTCTTGGCAATACAGGCATCGTAGCGGTAAGGGTTTCATTTTCGAGATCAATATCAATGAATTTGATTTCCATTGCTTTTGCCAGGGTCTCGCCGCCCCAGTTATTCATGAATGCTAATATTTCTTCTTTAGTCTGGCCTTTCATTTTTATATAGATAAATGATGATTGATAGATAATAATTGATTATTCACCTGTTCCCATAATATTAGGATTCCAGTTCTCAGGAACTTTAGGGACAATATCGTTTTTTACATAATAATCCTGAATTTCCTGCATGATCTCAGAAAAAGGAACGGATGCAATTCTTTCGTAAGGAATGGTGTAGCCCAGGTATACAATATTTCTTTTAAAATCTCCTGCAGCCAATACAATAGGAACTTTTGCAGCCATAGCCATGTGATAGAATCCTTTTCTCCATTTCGGAACCCAGCTTCTTGTACCTTCCGGGGTAATTACAAGACTGAAATCCTCTTGAGCAAACTTGCTGGCAACAAAATTTACAAGATCATTCTTTTGGCTTCTGTCGATACCAATACCTCCAAGTCCTTTTACAACACTTCCATACCACGCTTTGGTATGGGCATCCTTAATAATGATTTTTAAAGGTCTATTCAGAGACCAATAGGCAAAGTTTCCTAAAATGTATTCCATATTGTGGGTATGCGGTGCCACCACGAGGATACATCTGTTCAGGTTGTTAACGTCGCCCTGTAGAACAACTTTCCATCCTAATAATTTTAACATCAGTTTGCCTATCAGCTTTTTCATAGATTCTTGGGATTAAAAACAAAAAGTATAACCAAATTGGTTATACTTTTACAAATATATTGAAATATTATTGCTCTTAAAATAAACCGTTGATTAAATCTACGATTTTCATTACGAATTCCATTGCAAATTGTATCATAATAAGAGTGTTTTTTAGTGTTTGTTGGTTATTAAATTTTTGCTATACGAAATTAAAACAATTTTTTCACATAGAGAACTAAAAATTAGTTTTTTTTCACTTTCCTGAGAGAAGAATGGTGTGAATTTCAAACGGTTGCTTTCCACTCACACCTTCTACCACTCTCTGTAGTTAATTATTTAGTTTGTATGGATATTTCGTTTTTTCCGTCCTTTATTTTGATGTCCACATCTTTGTTGATTTTTTTAATATCAGATGCTACGGAATCAATAACTTTCTTAGCTTGGTTGTTTGGAACTTTTTTGCCATTAATGATAATACTGTCTTTATCATCAGAATTGTATTCTATGCTTGAACCATTTACCGTAATCTTATTTTTTTCGATTCTGATTCCGTTGTGGTTGTCATATTCATCCTGATCCTGATCATCAATACCATCTCCATTCAGGTCTCCATCAAAATGGATATGGTCTTTCTTCACAGGGATTATCACTGTTTTCTGAGGAACTACAAGTTCATAGTCTACTCTGTAATCTCTGAATCTTTGATCATATGGATACTTGATGAAATTAGGAAGCATCACTTTGTTGTTTACTATTTCTACCGGAACTGTCAGTTGAACAGGGATATTATATCCGTTTCCTTCTTTTTTGATAATCAAGTAAGGGGTTTTAATATCTGTTTTTCTGATAACATCTACTGAAATATAATCTTCTTCATATACACTTCTTTTATCAGAATAGATGTCATCGTCATAAGCCTTAAAGTTTTGAGGAATAGTTACCTGCTTGATATCTACATAAAGGGTATCTGAAGTTGTATTAATTGCTACATTTTCAGTGTCTTCTTTGCTGCCTTTGTAGATCAGGTTTTTCTTAGCCATGCTTACTCCAAAATAAGCTCCTAATCCAAGTAATAAAAGAAATATACCTCCTAGTACCCATCCGATATTTCTTAATTTTGTTTTTGGTGAAAAGATTTTGATGCCTAATAAGCTGAAAATAATTGCTGGAATTAAACTTCCAAGAACCATTATAGCTACCAGAACCTTATCAAGTCCATTTTCACCCATGTAAAACTCTATTTTATTCGCTCCAGGAAAGTCTACCCCTGTTCCGAAAAGCCCAAAGATAACAAAGACTCCTATGATACTGCTTACGGCAAGTAGTACAAAGATTCCGCCTACAATGTATTTCAGTACATTCCAGATTCCGCTCCCGGCATTGTTGATGTACGGTTTATTTTCGGTGTAGATTTCTCCGACCCTCTGAGTAGATTCATTGGCAAACTGTACCAATTTATTAGACTCATTCTTAAGATTGTCGAAGTTCATAGGCTTTCCCTGCATTTTCAGGAAATCTGCTGCTGTTTCAGCTTTTGGAAGTACGGCCCAAAGAATTACGTAAAGAAGTCCAATCAATGAAGAGGAGATGGCTGCTGTGAAGATTCCTAAGACGAAAACCCCTAGCCAGATTGCTCTCATAGCCGTAATGTCCATTCCTACATACTGAGCTAAACCAGCACAAACACCCGCGATTTTTTGTTTTTCAGGATCACGGAATAATTGTTTTTTGTCTGAGTAACTCGTTCCTGTATTGGTCTTTTTATTTGTATTTTTTTCAGAAAAATAAGCTTCTTCCTGTTCTTCAATTTTCTCAGGCGTTCCGATCTGTGCGATTACCTTTTCTACATCGGTATCGTTAATTACTTCTCGTTTTCCTAGAGAATCTCTGAAGATCTCCACCATTCTTATTTCTATGTCATGCATTACCTCATCAGCTTCCGAAGCATCTAGCGAGCTTCTAAGAGCGTTCAGGTAGTCGCTGAGCTTTATATATGCGTGTTCTTCTATTGTAAAAGAAAAACCTGCGAGTCCTATTGAGAGTGTCTTGTTCATAGCTTTGTTTTTTAATGTTGTTGAGTGATTTGGTTTACTGAGGCGGTAAGCTCATTCCACGTATTTTGAAGTTCATCCAGGAAAAGTTTGCCTTTTTCTGTGATCTGATAATATTTTCTGGGCGGCCCACCTGTAGATTCTTCCCATCTGTAAGAGAGAAACTCTCCGTTTTTAAGTCTTGTGAGAAGAGGATAGAGGGTTCCTTCCACGACATCCAGTTTTCCTTTTTTCAGTTCATCAATAAGATCGGAAACATACATTTCTCGTTGGTTGATGAGACTTAGAATACAGAATTCCAGAATCCCTTTTCGCATTTGCGCTTTGGTATTTTCAGTATTCATCTTTGATAAGTTTTGTTAATTAGGTTATATTTTTAGAAAAATGCTCCTAGCTAGTTGAGCCTTTTCTAATTTTACATTACAAAGATATGTAAATAAAATGGTATTATGCAATACAAAGTAGTGAAATTTTAAAAATAAAACATATAGTATGTTGATAATCAGTAATATAATTTTATGTTAGTTTTTTTGATCAATTGATTTTAGAAGCAAAAAATTAAAAATAGTATGAAAACTGATTGATTTTTTGGTGAATGGAAGGAGTAGCAACCCATTTTTTGAAGTAAAACGCGAGAATTTTATTTTGAGATTGAATAGTAAGAATATTTTAGATCCTTCCAAGGTAGTACTCCATTAGTTTATGAGAAAAGATATGGGTAATTAGGATTTATAAAATGATTCAAAACAAAATACAAATAGCTGTACTTTGGCTTTATTGTTTCACCAGTGATTATTTAGTCCTTATTGTTTATCATCATATTAATACGTCTGAGTTTTGAAATAGGAACTATGATTCGTATTTTTGTTTGGACGTTTTTATAAAACACTTGAATCCAATATTACTATGAACATGAATATTTTAAATTATTACAAGAGTTTATCTGCTTTTATATTATTAGGCCCTTTATGTTTCGGGCAATATCAGTTTGAGGTAAAAGATGCTTCGAAAAACTATGATGCCATTATTACAATCAATAATTGTTTTGATGATCAATGTATGGATAAAGGTACAGTGGAGTTGTTTGATAATAAAAACAGCAAAGTACAAACTTTTACATCAGATAATCTGGTGCTATATCTTGGAAAGGGACAGAGATTGGAACGTGGAAAAATAATCCCGCTGGCGAAAGAGCAAAGCCCTCTGATTTTTGGTGATTTCAATTTTGACGGAACCGAAGATCTGGCGATAAGAAATGGGAATATGGGGAATTACAGTTCAGCGTCTTATGATGTATATGTATTCAATAGTACCAGAATGTCGTTTGTAAAAAGTAAAGAACTTACAGAGTTGGGATCAGATAATTTTGATTTTTTTGAAACAGATCCGGTTCGTAAGCGCATTATTACCTTTGGAAAGGATGGCTGCTGCCGACTTTTCACCACAGAATTTGAAGTAATTCCTAATAAAGGACTTGATAAGGTTCTTGAAAAAGAAGAAGACCTTACCAATGAGGATTATGTAAAAGTTACGATAAAAGAAAAGAAAAACAATAAATGGACAACCAGAACCAAGGTGTATCCATCAGATCAATATAATAGAGAAAAGTAAGATGAAAATTCAGAAAGAGATCGATTTTATCCTGGCAGTAGATGCCCTGAAAAACGTACAGAGAAGAAATTATAATGCAGATGATTCCAGAAGAGAGAATACAGCAGAGCACTCCTGGCAGATCATTATTCTAGCGCAAATCCTTTATCCTTATGCGAAAAACCGTGCGGATATTGATTTGCTGAGAGTCATAAGAATGCTTTCCATTCATGACCTTGTGGAAATTGAAGCAGGAGATACTTTCCTTTTCGATGAAGCAGCTATGGTAGGAAAGTTTGAAAGAGAGAAGATTTCTGCACAGAAGATCTTTGGGATTCTTGATGAGCCTTTACGTACAGAATTTTTCAATCTATGGCTTGAGTTTGAAGAGGAGGCTACTCCAGATGCTATTTTTGCATGTTCTATCGATAGAATTATGCCTTTTATCCTAAATTCTTATACGTCAGGAAAGAGCTGGACGGAAGCGGGGGTAACGGAAAAGCAGATCAGAAATATGCTTGAAAATGCAATTACAAGAGCTTCTGATGAAATGGGAGAGGCCTTTGAACTACTATTAAGTAAAAGCCTTGAAACAGAAAAAGTTTTGAAATAATCTAAGTTAGGAAGCTGGAAGAGGGAGGTTGGATGTTATTGTTGCTTCTGTAATGTATGGAAGCCATTTGTCTAGTCCTTCTGGTATCAGTAAAAACAGAGATATTGAGAGTAAAACAGATATCATAAAAAGTTTCGGGCGGCCAAAGGCCGCCCGAAACTTTTCTATTTATAGTATCTGGATTGGTTTCTTGAATTCATCAATCGCTACAAAAGTAAAATCACCTACGATTGCTTTTTCTCTTTCATAAGAATACATCTGCTCAGTGTAGATTTCAACGTTTACCTTCATACTTGTTTTTCCAACGTATGAGACTTTTCCGATCAGTTCTACAATAGTTCCTGCAGGAATAGGCTTTTTGAAATCGATTTTATCACTGCTTACTGTTACTACCCTTTTTCTTGCGAAACGGGTCGCAGCAATAAAGGCTACTTCATCCATAAGCTGCATGGCAGTACCTCCGAAAAGAGTATCGTAATGATTGGTTGTGTTAGGGAATACCGCTTTAAAGATTCTGGTTTCGGCAGCTTCAATTCTTTCTTCTGTAGTCATATTTCATTATTAATTAAGGCGAAATGAAATAGTATCAAAACAACAGAATGATGACAGGAACGTTGGAAATCCCTGAAACAATCCATCAGATCAATAAAACTTCAAATCGCGAAAGTTTCTTGTTTAAGAAAGTGGCAGGTCTCCTGACTTGTAACATCTTTTATCTCCTTCCCATGCCTCGCACAGTGGATCTTTTGATAAAGATTACAGTTACTTACAGTTGCGCGACAGTCCGTGATTTTCACACGGTTCCCTTTTAATCTGTGGTTATACAGAACCAGTTTCTATGATGAATAAGCGTTACACTTTTTCGGCTGCAAAATTAATAAATTTATTCCGGATTATGATAAATAATCTGGCTGATTACTCTTCCCTTTTTGATCGTCCATAAAGTCGTATATCTATATTCTCCCGAACCATTGATCATATAAAGAAAAATGTTATCATTGTCGAGTGCGGTCACTCCCACATTATTGAAGTCCATAGTAGGCTGGAACATATTTTTGATGGCTTCTCTTACAAAAACAGAACCTCTTCCGGGCTGTTGAAGTCTGATGGATTTGATTTCAGTCATCCCTTCAGGAAGGTCGTTTCCAATTCCCCACGGTTTAACTTTATCAATCGTAAGAAGTTTTCCTTCTGCATCTTTTTCCTTTTTACGGTAACCGGCATTGGATGGGTAAACATCAATAACGACTTTACTTCTTTGTGCAGTAGGAATTTTGGGATCGGAATTATCAGTGAAGATCAATGATCTTCCATTCTTAGATTTGGAAGGGGTATAGGCTGGAAGTTGATCCACAAAGGCAATACGTTCTTTGTTAACCATTCCTTCTTTGTCAAGAGTTTCATATCGTACAAAAGGTTTGTCATCATCTTGCTTTTCAGGATATTTGATCCAGATCCATTCCGTTTCTCCCGGAGCAGGTTTTACATAAACAAATACATCGCCTTTACGCATTCTGATCTTATCTACAATTTTTCTGTAGTTATCCTTATGAACACGTACATTGGCATATCCTTCTTCAGCTTTTACAACACCAAAAGGAACTTTATTTTGACCTTTCACGAAGGCTAAAGAAAAAATACTGAAAGCAGATACGTAGAATGCTTTGTTTATGAAAATCATGATGAAAAAAATTTAATGGTTCAAATATATAAATTTAATGGACGAGTTTAAAGAATAGCCTTCCCAATTTTTGAGGCATAATCCCCCAGGTCAGTCAGGTTGGTATTTGATAAAATAATAATACTTAAACCATTGTTCAAATAATGGAACCATACACAATTTGCACCTGCTATTCTTCCATACCGCTCCATTCGCTTGTATTTTTCAATATCACGAATCCAAACACTATATCCATAATCATCCAGACCAGGAGTTAACAATTGGTTTAAAGTTTCTTTTTTGATAAGCTTATCATCAAAAAGAGCATTGTTAAATTTGATTAAATCGGATGTACAGGAATACATTGCACCTGCAGCAGAAAAATCTCCCACATAAATTGGAATATTTGGAATTAAATGATCAAGATTCTTGTCCTTGTAGTATGGCGTAGCTAGATTCTTTATCAATTTGTAATGGGAAATAAGTCCTGAATTATTCATTTTTAGAGGGACAAGGATTTTTTGACTCAGGATTTCTTCATAAGTCATTTGATAAACGACCTCCAAGATTCGACCAAGGATCATGTATTCTCCATTATTGTAGTCAAACTTTGTTCCCGGTTCATTAACCAAAGGGTTGGAACAAAATTGATTGACAATCTCTTTTAATTCGTAGGGTCTGTTATAGAATCCCAATCCGTATTTTAAAAAATTTTCGTCTCTTGCTGTATCTGTATTTTTCATTCCGGATGTATGATTCAATAGCTGACGAATAGACACCTTAGAACCGCCTTCTCCTTTGTAATCCGGTAAATAGTCAAGTATTTTTTTGTTTAAATCAATTTTTCCCTGATCCACAAGCTGAAGAATGAGAACCGCCGTGAAAGTTTTGGTTATTGAGCAAACTTGGTATCTGGTATCGTTTGTGGTAGGTGAATTGAAGGAACGTTCAGCTACACCAAAGCTTTTGTGATAGATTGTTTTGGAATCTTTTTGAATTAAAACTGTTCCGTTAAATTGATGCTCAGAGGCATAATTTTCAACCAATTGCTTGACTTTTTGGGTTTGCCCGAGAGCAAAATGAGAAAGTAGGGAGAGAAGTATTGGAATTAAGATTTTATGCATTGTAATTAAATTATAGAGTACTGATGGTCATTTTCTATTCATAGATGGCTTATATTATCATTCTAATCAATAGATTTTAAGAAAAATGACTGCTTTCGAATGATTCTTAGATCTATTTCTTATGATGGCTAATCTACTCATTTATTAATCGTTGGCAAATGGTTACTTCTGATATTTTTTGTTTTAATATAGATATTATAGCATGGGTCATATTTTAATTGAAATATCTGAAAAGTCTATGATTTATTTTGAGTAAAGAAAAATAGTATCTTTTAACAATACAATGAATAGGAAATAAGTAGGTAAACTTCTCAAAATATGAGTCTTCATTTCTTGAAATTTTGTTATCTATTGTGGGTGTTGTAGAAGTTGACAGAAATAAGAAATGCAAAAAGCGCTAATCAATCAGCGCTTTTTGGTTTGTCAATTGGTAATGACTGATATACTTTAAATTCTCTCTAATTCATCTGCATCAATCGTGGTCTTGAAAGTTCCGTAGTTCACAATCACCTTATTTCTGGAGATTTTCTCAATGGTACCTACACTGGTGCTTCCAGTAATGCGGACACGCTGGCCTATTTTCATCCAAATGGCACGGTCGCTCTTACGTTGTTCTTCCAGTTTTTCATTGGTTTCAGCAATTTTTTCAATTACTTCTTCTTTCTTAAGCTGTTGAGTGATCTTTCTCTTTACCACCTGAAGACGTTTTGATTCATCCTTATCAGCACCAATCTTTCTGAATTTTTCCTGTTCAAGCAGTTTCACAAAATCCTTTACCACATCTTTTCTGGATTTTCCTTTCGTGTAGCTGTCAATGAAAGCCTCAATCTTGTTTCCGAATTGAAGTTTACGGTGTTCTTCTTCATAGAGTTTCTGAAAATTATACAGTTTCTGCTGAAGCTGGTCATTTAGTTTCTGAAGATTATCACGTTTGTCTTCTACAGATTCTTTTCTTTCAGCAAGATCAGTTTTTAGTTTTTCAACCTCATATTTCTCCTGTTGCAGCTTTACAATCGTTTTATCAAGATTTACAATATCATGTTCAACCTTTTTCTTGGCAGAATGAATGATAAATCTTGGAATCTTATTCTTCTCAGCAACTTCAAAAGTAAATGAACTTCCTGCTTGGCCTACTTCCAGTTTATACATCGGCTCCAATGTTTCTTCATTGAAAAGCATGGCCGCATTCTGAGCATTAGGAAGTTGTTCTATAACTAGTTTGATGTTGGTGTAGTGCGTTGTAATGATCGCAAAACTCTTTTTATCATAGAAAAACTCCATGAAACTTTCAGCCAAAGCACCTCCTAATTCCGGATCAGAACCTGTTCCGAACTCATCAATCAATAAAAGGGTGTTTGCATCAGCCTCACGAATGATCCCGGACATTTTCTTTAATCTCGATGAATAAGTGGATAAGTGGTTTTCAATAGATTGATTATCACCAATATCTGTCATGATCTTCTCAAAGAAAAACATCTCAGATTTTGGATGGACAGGAACCAGAATACCACTTTGAATCATCAACTGAAGCAATCCAACCGTTTTTAAGGTAATTGATTTTCCACCGGCATTAGGCCCTGAGATACAGATAATTCTGTTATGTTCCGTTAAAGCCAGAGTCTGTGGGTGAATTGTTTTGTTCTCTACCTTGTTTCTCAGCCATAGCAAAGGGTGAAAGGCATCCTTTAGCCTCAATGTTTTATGGCGGTTGATTTTAGGAAGGATACCATTGATAAGCTCTGAAAATTTAGCTTTGGCCCTTACCAGGTCAAGATCAAAAATATATCCTTGATATCTCCAAAGTTGAGGCTGAAATTCTGCAAGTTCTGCAGTAAGCTTTCTAAGGACTCTATCAATCTCTTTTTTCTCTTCCTCTTCGTTTTCGCGAAGTTTGAAGTAATGCTTTACTACGCTATCAGGCTGAATGTAAGTAATAGAGCCGGTTTTTGAAATTCCCAGGGTTCTTCCCGGAACTCTTTTCTTAAAACCTGATTTGACGGCCAAAACTCTTTGATCGTCAATAATAGTTTCCCGTATATCATCCAAAAAGTCACTTTGTCCATAGGTGGTCAAAGCGCGGTTGAAGTTTTCCTGAATTGCTTTTTTAGCATGCTGGATCTCTGTTCTTATCCCTTTTAAAGTAGGAGAAGCTTCACTTTTTACCTCACCAAAACGGTTGAAAACCTTATCCACCTTCTCGATAATCTCTTTTCTGAATTCCAGGACAGCAACTTCTTCCAATAAAGTAGGGAATGTTTCCGGCATGGTAGGGAAGAACTTTTGTAATCTTCCGATCTGTTCCGTGATGGTTTTTATTTTGATGAAAGCACTGTTTTCCAGACGGTAATTCTCAATCAGCATTAATTTCAGCTCATTTTCAATATCTTCATATTCATCAAACGGAATCGCATTTGAACTTTCAAAACTCGACAGATATTCTGCCGTTTTTTTTAATGAAAGTTCCGCCTCGTCAATTTCCATGGGACGAAGTTGAAGAATTTTTTCTCTTGTTTTAGGAGAATACGCAAATGGGGAGATTTCCGCGAGCAATTGCGGAAACTCTAATTCGTCTAAATCTTCTTTATCTATATACACAGTGCAAATTTAGTGAGAATTTTGATTATTACGTATATTTGAATGATTTACAAAATATTTCCATGAAACAATTATTCTTTATTCTGCTTTTCTTTTCCATAGGAATTCAGGCTCAAATTAAAAAACAGAAGCCTGGAAAGGTGAATAGGGTTGAAAATAAGCTCTATTCTAAAAGCAATAAGAAGCCTCAATATGGAACCAAAAACCTAAAAGATGAGCAGGTGAAAAGGATTATTAATCTCAGCCAGCAAAAAGATCGCCCTAAAAATGAAATCGTAAAGAAAAATACGGATGATGAGAAGGGAACAGTTATTTATGAGGAAACTTCTTTCATAAGATATAAAATGTTGTTCATTGGTCTGGAGACCAATAAAGATGCTTTTTCGGAGGATAAAAGACTTGTTCTAAGAGATATTTGATATAACATAAGACTATAAGAAATATGAAACTGGAAACAGAACGTCTTACCTTAAATTATATAGATGAAGTGCATACGGAAGACATCCTGCGCATCAGAAGTAATGAAGTTACCAATCAATATGTGAAAAGAAAATCTCCTAAGACCAATTATGATGCCTTGGAATTTATCTTACATATCAAAAAAGAAACTCTGAATAAAGAGGTCGCTTTTTGGGGAATTTCATATAAAGATTCCTGGAATTTTATTGGAACGATATGCCTATGGAATTTTTCACCAGATAAGAAAACAGCTGAGGTAGGGTATGAGTTACTACCAGATTATCATAAAAAAGGAATTATGTCTGAGGCTCTAAGTGCTGTTTTGGACTATGGATTTAATGATTTGCAGTTGCAAGAGATCATAGCGATCACAAATCAATTCAATGAAAGTTCTAAACGACTTCTTTTAAAACATAATTTCATATTGCAAGAAGATCAAAAAGATGAAGAAAGCCCTGATAATATTATTTTTAGCTTAAAAAGACAATGATCATGAAGCTCGGCAGTTTTTTTTCTATCTTTAACCTCAAACAGATTAATAGTACACACAATATATGAAAAATGAGATAAAGTCCTTAACCGGATTAAGGGGAGTTGTAGCGTTATGGGTTACTTTTTTTCATTTAAGTCACTTTAAAATTGATCTTATCCAGACTGTTGTAAAGAAAGGATATGTTGCAGTAGATATCTTTTTTGTATTAAGCGCATTTTTATTAGCTATTTCTTATGCAGATAAATTTAAAACATTAGATTTTAGTGCAATACAGAAATTCTATAAGAAAAGAGTTAACAGAATTTATCCAGCTTATTTTCTATCTGTTATTTTTATTGCTGTTTTCCTCATTGATACCTCAAAGACGAAATTCTTGATTAATACTGCTTTATTGCAGTGTTTTTTTAATCCCAATTATTCATTAGGCACAGTTTATTGGTCATTAAGTACCGAATGGATCTGTTATCTAATATTTCCTTTCTTGCTTTTCTTTATTGTTCGATACAAAATACGCAGTGAAATATTAATTGTTGCAGGCTTAAGCTTAAGGCTGATTCTTCCATATCTTCCGGATCATTTATATCTTGGTTCAGATATGCAGATGCCTGTAGCTAAATCTACCAATTATCTCGATCTTACTCATGGTCTAACTTCCCTAGTAAGAACGGTATCATCATATCTTTTGGGAATAGGAATTGCTTTTTTGCCAGGGTTTGCATTGCGAAAAAAAATAGTGGCCTATGTTGCATTAATCTTGTCTGTGGTATTATTATATACAGAAAAAGGACTGTTTTTTATTCCGTTATTATCAGCAATAATGATTAAACAGCTGTACGATGGGGAAGATAGTGTGATTAAAAGATTTTTGGGAAGCAACATGGTTTATTTTCTTGGAAACATCTCTTATTCATTGTATATCATCCATTATATCGTATTGAGAGAAAGAATAATATGGGTGAGATCAGAGCTTCTTAATAGTTTCCTGTTAATTGGTTTGTCTATTCTGTTATCCTACTTTTCATATATTTTAATTGAAAGAAAAGTGAAGATATTTAAAGTCTGAGCTATGCTTTTATTTTTATATTAATTACTTTTGCAATATGACCTGGACAGAAATTTTAGCCCCGATAAAAAGCACAGAATATTTTACAACTCTTTGGGAAAAAGTTAAAAATGAATATGCAACGACAAAAGTTTTTCCACCGAAAAATCAAATTTTCAGAGCGTTAGAATTGACCCCTTTTGACGATGTAGAAGTCGTTATCATTGGCCAGGATCCTTACCATAACGATTATCAGGCTAATGGGTTGTGTTTTTCCGTGTCTGAGCAGGTGACTGCTCCGCCATCTCTTAAAAATATTTTTATTGAATTAAAAGATGATCTAGGTGTTGTAAGAACTTCCAAAGAGCTGGATGACTGGGGAAAACAAGGTGTTCTTTTATTGAACGCAACGTTAACGGTTCGTGCCCACTCACCCAATTCTCATAAAGATCTTGGCTGGGAGACATTTACCAACTATATTATCAAAGAAATTTCTGATAAAAAAGAAAATGTGGTTTTCGTATTGTGGGGGGCTTTTGCACAGAAAAAAGCCGAACTCATTGATCCGGCTAAGCATTTTATATTGAAATCGGCGCATCCGTCACCGTTTTCTGTTTATAGAGGATTCTTCGGAAGCAAGCCTTTTTCAAAAATTAATGAATATCTTGTTTCCAAAGGGAAGAAACCTATTTCGTGGTAGTATTGGATGAAGCTCCGGCTTTTTTAATACTGATTCCTATTTTATAATTTCCATTTAATGCTGTAGTACCGCCTGCTTCTTTAGGGTAAGGATTTACTTCTTGTAACGTAATTGTGTACCCGTTGAAATCAGCAGATTGATGATAATTACGGTTGGGAAAATCCATGCTGGCCAGATTTAAAAGCATAGGTCTGGTAGAAGTTCCCATCACTTCAATTTGAGCAAGAGCTACTCCCGCCCAGATACAGTTGACCCCTTCAGGGCAACGACTGTCTTCAGAAACTCCTTTGAAGGTAATATTCATCTGATATTCTTTCAGAAATTTATTTTCTCCTTCACTCAAATAGATGATGCCATTTTTTTGGCTATTCGAAGTTGTATTGGTTGTCATTTGAGGTGCTTTTGATTCTGTTTTGGCTTTCTTTTGAGCATCGCATCCCGTTAATGCAAAAATTCCCAAACTGAATATGACGGCTTTATGGAACATAGTTTTTCTGTTTTTAGGGTTAAATGATATCAAACATATTAAGAAGTACTACCAAAAACATTGCCACACCCACTACGAAACTGAAACCCGTCCCATAAATAAAACCAATTAAAGCTCCTTTAGTGGATTGTAAGGCCTTATTCATATCCTTACTATCATGAAGAAGTTCGCCGATAAATACCCCAGCAAACATTCCAATCAGAAAACCCAAAGGAATCGGAATAAATATTCCTACGATGGTTCCTATCACAGATCCTATACTTCCCCAGCGTGTCCCCCCATATTTCCTGTTGGTTCTTGCCGGAATCACATAGCTTAAAACAACAGAAGCCGCAGTGAGAATTCCAAAAGCCCAGATATAGATCATCGGAAGATCAGCGTTCGTCCCAAACTTGTAGATCAATAAGCCACAAATACTTAATAGAAGTCCAGGTAAAACAGGGAGAAATGTTCCCAGTATCCCGACAAATAACAAAACAAGACAGAGAATATTAATAATAGTTGTATCCATTTTTTTTAATATAGACGAAGATATGAAACCTGAGTGATTCAATAAATATGCCTGATGATGAAAATACAGAGTTTCCCAACAAATAAAAAAAGAAATTTATAAGGACTTTTTAAATTTGGGATGAAAATTGATTACGAATACTCATATCATCACCCTTAATTTTATAAATTTGCTGTAATGAAAGATGACCTACAGGATACTAAAAACTATTTGCAGGAAATAAGCGAACAGTTGTACTTATATATTACTCAGATTTCTCCCACCGGGCTGGATTGGGTGATTCATATTATTGTAAAACTGGCATTGCTTTGTGCTGTATTTTTGATTGTAGATTTTGTGCTTAAGTTCAGCATCAATGCTGTTTTCCGTCTTTTTCATAATGAAGAAAAATTTCCGGTACTTAAATCTATATATCAATCCAAGATCACGAATTCAGTAGCTCATTTTGCCGCTCTGACTATCGTTGGCGGGATACAAGGATCTATATTTCCTGAAGGAGCATTGCCTAAAACGACAATCTTTATTATACGTTGTGTGAATCTGGGATTAGTAATGATTCTCGCGGGAATGTTGTACAGATCATTAACTGCATTAAGAAATTATTTTTCTATCAAGCAGGACTTTTATAAAATCATGGCTTTGAATGCTATTTCAGAAACGGTAAAAATCCTTGGCCTTTTTGTGTTCACAGTTGTGGGGCTCTGCGTCATCTTCGGGATCAAAGGGACAACGATTGTAGGAAGTTTAGGAGCTATTACCGCAGTTCTGGTTCTCGTTTTCAGAGATACGATTCTAGGTTTTGTAACCGGGATTCACGTGGCTACTTCCAAGAATATGAAAGTAGGAGATTGGATCAGTATTCCTAAATACAGCATAGAAGGAAATATTACAGAAATAAGTCTTCTGACGACGAAAATTACCAATTTTGATAAAACGGTTTCCACTATTCCTACTTATGATTTCCTGACTACAGAAATCAAGAATATGCAGGTTATGTCTGAATCCAATAACAGAAGAATTAAGAAATCTATTTATTTTAATATCAATTCCTTTAAGTTTCTTACTGATGAGGATATTGAACGTTTGAAAGAAATCAATCTTATTGCAGATTATCTGGAGCAAAAAAGAGTAGAAATAAGGAATGAAAAAGAAAGTCTGAGTAATAATGATAAGACCATTAATGGCAGGCAGCTTACCAATATCGGTGTTTTCAGATATTATGCCCAAAAATATATAGAAAACGATCCTGATATTGAAAAAAATGCAACAAGAATGGTTCGTCAGTTGGAAATTACTCCTCAGGGATTACCGCTTGAAGTTTATTGCTTCGCCAATGACTCCAAATGGGAGCATTTTGAGCAAATTCAGGCTGATATTTTTGACCACTTACTCGTGGCTTCAAAGGAATTTGAACTTCAGGTGATGCAGGTAAGCATTAAAGTATAAAATAGAAAGATAAAACAAAGCCGTTGAGCTCTTTCTCAAAAAAAATCAATTTTAAATGATAAAGAAATTAGAACATCAAAAAGGAGTAGTAAGTTTGGATAAGTTTCCCCTCTTTTGCTTCATTTTTCTAACTTCTACTATCTAACATCTAAATAAAAAAATGACAAAACTAAGCGTAAACATCAATAAGATTGCGACATTAAGAAATGCAAGAGGAGGTGAAACACCAAGTGTGACAGAAGCAGCTATAAAGATTCAGGAATTCGGCGGTCAGGGAATTACCATTCACCCAAGACCAGACGAAAGACATATTACAAGAAAAGATGTATATGATCTGAAACCATTGGTGACGACTGAGTTTAATATTGAAGGAAATCCGCATCAATCATTTATTGATATGGTATTGGACGTGAAACCAGAGCAAGTAACTTTAGTGCCTGATGCAGATGATGCTATCACTTCAAACGCAGGATGGGATACTAAAAGACACCTGGATTATCTTACAGAGATTATTGCTGAATTTAAAAATGCAGGAATCCGTACTTCAATCTTTCTTGATCCTTTGCCTGAGTTGGTAGAATATGCTGCAAAGACAGGAGCAGACAGAATTGAATTGTATACGGAAGCTTATGCAAAAGACTATTTGTCCAATAAAGAGCAGGCGATCAAACCTTATTATGATACCGCTGTTGTTGCAACTGAATTCGGATTGGGAATTAATGCGGGACATGATCTAAGCCTTGAGAATCTAAAATATTTTGCGGATACTATTCCCAATCTTTTAGAAGTATCCATTGGACATGCTTTGGTCTCTGAGGCACTGTATATGGGCTTGGAAAACACAGTTCAATCTTATTTGAAAAGATTGGCAAAATGGTAATAACAAAGAAGCTGGCATAGGTTTTATCTGGCTTCTTACATTTAACTTCTATAAAAAATATGGAAATCTTAAACTCAAAAATATTTGGCGAAGGTTCTACCGCTACGCCGCTTTTAGTATTTCACGGATTGTTTGGAATGCTTGATAACTGGGGAAGCTTCGGGAAAGATCTTGGAGAATATCTTCCGGTACATCTTATTGATCTTAGAAATCATGGAAGAAGTTTTCATTCTGATGATATGTCTCATGATGATCTCGCAGATGATATTTTCCGCTATATGGAGCATTATGGGATTCAGAAAGCTCATGTTTTAGGACATTCACTGGGAGGGAAAGCGGTGATGCAGTTTGCAATTAAATATCCTGAAAAAGTAGAGAAACTGATTGTTGTCGATATTTCACCAAAAGCATATCCGCCACATCACCAGGGAATCATCAAAGCCTTGGAAACGGTAGACTTTAATACCGTAGGTTCAAGAAATGATGTAGAGGCTGTTTTGGCTCAGTATATTCCTGAAAGATCAACCATACAGTTTTTAACAAAGAACCTGTATTGGGATGATGATAAAAAGCTGAATTGGAGATTCAACCTTAAAACGTTATCCGAAAAGTATAATGAATTTGTATCAAATGCAGTGAAATATGGCGTTTTTGAAGGAGAGGCTTTATTCATAGCAGGGGAGAAATCCAATTATATTTTACCACAAGATGAATATGGAATAAAGCAACAGTTCCCCAAAGCTAAAATCGTAACGGTTAAAAATGCTGGACATTGGGTACAAGCGGAAAATCCTATGGATTTTGCTAATGTTGTTAAGCAATTTCTTGGTTTAGATTAATAATATTCTTGATTTTTTGATGATATGTTAAAATTATCTTAAAAAATTGATTTATTTCTCTGTAAGTTGAAAAAAGTGTATCTTCGGGTATCAAATAAATAAAAATATTAACTTATGGAAAACAAAAAATCAACCAAAAAGCCATTTTTTGCGTCATTTCTTGAAAAACAACTTAAAGATCCGGAAACAGTAAAAGGAGGAACAATTATTACAATCCCGGAGAGGGATAGTGTTACATTACCTACCTTAGACGGTGCCACTTCTAAGCTGAGCGATATGGATCATACAATGAAATATCCTTCTGACGGTGACGATGATACGATCTTACTATAAAATGATTATTTTATAATAACATATTAATAAAATTGTAACGAAAAGGGAAACTTAAAAGGTTAAGTTTCCCTTTTTAATAAAATCGGCAAATGATTCTCTGTATCACCCATTCACAGGATTTTTATACTATTGATCATTTCTTTCAATACCTTTCCTCTAAAAATATTCCTTATTTCAGACTGAATTCAGATCGTTTGAACCATCTTCAGAAGATCAGCGTCAATGAAAATTCTTTTGAGATAACTGATGAGCATGGAAATACCCTTCATTCGGATATGATTAAAGGAGTATGGCACAGAAAAGCATGGCGGATCAGTATACCTGAAGAACTCGACCAGGACTATGAAAAAATATTCCTGAATGAATATACAAACCTTCGCTATAATCTGTTGACTCAATTAGAGCATCTGCCTTGGATCAATCCTTATGAGAATGAAAAGAAGATTGACGGAAATAAAATGTTTCAGTTGAAAATTGCCCAACGAAATAATCTGCTCATTCCGCCCACTATTTTTTCTAATGATGAAGAAAAAGTAAAAGCTTTTTTTGATCAATATTGTTCAGGAAAAGCGATTGCTAAACTTCATAGTGTAACCAGAAAAACAATGAGTGGTGAAGGGATCGTTTCTACAATGGTGATTGAAGAAGATACATTGGAAAACCTTTCGGATATAATCTATTGTCCCATGATTTTTCAGCCTTATATCGATAAGGAATACGAATTGAGAATCATGTATATAGACGGTGAGTTTTATACCGGAAAGATCAATAATAGTGAAAATGCAGATTGGAGAGTAAGTCATGAAAATTATTTCTGGATAGCTTATGAACTTCCGGATGATATCAAATCTAATCTTACTTCTATGATGAAGGAAATGGGATTGTATACCGGAGCTATTGATATGATCCGGGGAAAGGACAGGAAGTATTATTTTTTGGAAGTCAATCCGCAGGGAGAATGGGGAATGCTTCAAAAAGAGCTGGGTTTTCCCATCGCAGAAAGAATTGCCGAAAAGCTTATCAAAAGAATCAATATCCATGAATAAAATATTAATTATAACACATACTGCAGATAATTTTTCCATTGAAAAAGTAACAGAATATATTCAGGATAACCATTGTGAGGTTATTCGATTTGATGTTGATTTATATCCGTTGCAGAATAAATTGTCTACCGTTTTCCAGGATGGAGAATGGATTACAATCCTCGAGACAGCAGAAAAAAAATACCGGTTAGATGATATTTCAGCAGTTTGGTATCGCCGGGCTTATAATATAGGAAAAGGATTAAAAGAAGAGATAGATGGAAAGTTCTATAATGCGGCGATGGGAGAAATTCGCAATACATTATTTGGGTTTCTTGAATCTATTGATGCGTATTCATTAGGGAAACCAAGTGTTTACAGGAGGCTTGATAGCAAAGAAGAACAACTGAAAATTGCTCATAAAATAGGACTTACTGTTCCCGAAACTTGTCTTACCAATAATCCTGAAGAAGCAAAGCAATTTATTTTGAAACATCAGAATGTTGTGGCTAAAATGCAAACAGGCTTTGCGATCTATGAGGATGGTGTAGAAAATGTAGTGTTCACCAATGTTGTGAGTGAAGATAAACTTGAAGAACTGGATTCACTTTTGTATTGCCCGATGCAGTTTCAGAAGATGATTCAAAAGAAAAAGGAACTTCGGGTTACCATAGTGGGAAGAGATGTGTACGCTTTTGAAGTAGATTCCCAACAGTTTGAAGATGCTAAAGTGGATTGGAGAAAAGATGGTGTTAATTTGTTAGATAAATGGACACCGACAGAATTACCAACAGAGGTTCAAGAAAAACTTCTGGAGCTTCTCGATGTTTACAATGTTGACTACGGAGCAATAGACATTATTGTTTCTCCGGAGGATGAGTATTATTTTATAGAAATCAATGCCGCAGGAGAATTTTTCTGGCTGGATAATCGTACGGAAGGAAACCTGATCTCTAAAAGTATTGCAGATGTTTTGTGTGATAAAGCTCCGAGGAGAGACAATGTAGTGATGGTATAATGATATAAATGATTAACTTTTTATATAGTAGTCCTGGAGGTTTTTTAGCTTCCAGGGCTTTTTTTAACCCCCTCTTCCAAAAGATAGGGATTTTCACTAAGCTTCATAGACTTCTTATAAACAAAGCTGGTAACTTAAATTTCTTAAGTGTTCAAAAACTTTTGTGTCTAAAATAATAAGGATCTCTTTTTAGTTTCATATTTTGTGATTTCCAGAATGATAATATTGGTTAAATAAACTTGAATTTTGCTTTAAAAATCGCAAATTTGCAAAAGCAGTTTTTTAGGTAACTTTTGCAGAAACCTGAAGAATTGCCGGATAGAAAATATTGTCATATTTTAGTCAGCAATCAAGTAACATACATTAATGGTTTTTGTAACGGGTGCAACCGGAATTCTGGGGAGAATAATCGTGCTGGAGCTTCTTAAAAGAGGTAAAAACGTACGTGCTTCCAAAAGACCGGGCAGCAATTTAAACGAAGTAAGGCATTCATACAGCTTTTATACGGAGAATCCTGATGATTTTTTCAATAAAATCGAATGGATAAATGTGGATTTTGAAGATATTGATTCCTTAAAAGAAGCCTTGAAAGGGGTAGATGAGGTTTATCATTGTGCCGCAAAAGTAAGTTTTCATCCCAAAGATGAAAAAGAGATGTATGCTACCAATATTAAAGGGACTGAAAACTTATTGTATGCCTGCGAAGGATCCGAAGTTAAAAAGTTTCTGCATGTAAGCTCTGTAGCCGTTTTAGATAACTATAACGAAAAAGGAGAACTGGATGAAGAGTCTGATTTTAATCCAAAATTGGAGCATTCTGCTTATGCCATTTCCAAACATCTATCTGAAATGGAAGCCTGGAGAGCTTCTGCCGAAGGAATGAATATAGTAATCATTAATCCTGGTATGATCGTAGGAAGTGGAAACTGGACACAAAGCAGTGGTGAGCTTTTTTCAACCTTTGAAGACAATAGTTTTACCTTTGCCGGAGGATCTGCTTATGTAGATGTAAGAGATGTTGCTAAAACTGCGATTGAACTGATGGAAAACAATATTTTTGGAGAACGATTTATCATTGTTTCTGAAAATAACAGATATGCCGATCTGGCAAAACAGATCAGAACCCGATTGGGACTTAAAGAGGCGAGAATCCTTACAAGATCTCAATTGAATATAGGAAAACTAGCCAATACTCTTTTGGGATGGCTGATTCCTAAACTAAAAATGGCTACAGAATCAAATATTGAGGCGATTTCCTCATTCAACACCATTTCCAATCACAAAGTCACGGAAAAACTGAATTACCAGTTTATTCCAATCCAAGAAAGCATCGACTTTCACCTGAACAATTATATTAACGACAAAAAGCTGAAGAAATGAATCTTGCAGAGGCAATTATCCTTAAAAATGTAGAAAAACATCCTATAAAAGCAGCAATTGGCTTTAAAAAGAAAGATGAAGCCTGGAAAGAGCTAAGCTGGAAAAAATTCAGTGAAATTATTTTTAAAACAGCCAACGCATTAAAAGAAGCAGGAGTTCAGGAAAATGATAAAGTGGCTATTTATTCAGATAATTCATCTGAATGGGTGATCGTAGATTTAGCGGCAATGGCTATCGGAGCAGTTACCGTTCCCATTTACTCTACCAATAATGCTGAGCAGGCAGAATATATCATTAACGATTCCGAAGCGAAGGTCGTTTTAGTGGGAAATCAGGGGCAATATGATGCTTGTCTGGAATTTTTAAATAAAGAAAGCAATCAACTTGAAACCATTCTTATTTCTAAAAAAGCAGTATGGATCAAGAAAGAATTCAATAGTTATTATCTGGAAGATTTTATAGCGAAATCTTCTCCGGAGCTGGAAATCTGTAAAAAAGAATACGATGATACAGCAACGTTGATCTATACTTCCGGAACTACAGGAACACCTAAAGGAGTAATGCTTACTCATGGAAATTTTATCAAAGCATTTGATTCTCACTTTGAATTTTTTAAATTTAAAAACTTTGAAGAAGAGCTTTCTCTGGCATTTTTACCATTAAGCCACGTTTTTGAAAGAAGCTGGAGTTTATTATGTTTATACGGGGGAGCAAGAGTTTACTTCCTTGAAGATCCGAAAAATGTAGCCAAAGCATTGGAAGAAGTAAAGCCTACTGCCATGTGTGCAGTACCAAGATTCTTCCAGAAAGTTTATGCCGGAGTGTTGGAAAAAGCAGAAGAAGGTTCATCATTGAAGAAGAAAATATTCGATTGGGCGCTTAAAACCGGATGGGAAACTGCAGAATTGAGAAGAAATGAAAGATCGATTCCTTTTGGATTAAAATTAAAAGAATCAGTGGCAGATATGTTGGTCTTCAGTAAGATCAAGAATAAAATGGGTGGTAGATTATGGTTTTTACCTTGTGGTGGAGCTTCATTATCACCTGAGGTAACCAAATTTTTTGAATCAGTGGGTATTCACGTTACGGTTGGATATGGTTTAACGGAAACGACCGCAACTTTAACTCTTTTTCCTTTAACTCACTTTGAGCATGCAACAAGCGGAAAACCTTTACCGGGAGTAGAAATCCGTATTGGAGAAAGCGATGAGATTCAAGCCCGAGGAAACGGAATCATGAAAGGCTATTATAAAAGACCTGAAGAAACTGAAAAGGTATTTACAGAAGATGGCTGGTTTAAAACAGGAGATGCAGGTAAAATTGATGATAAAGGAAATCTTATCATCACAGACAGGCTTAAAGATCTGATGAAAACTTCCAACGGAAAGTATATTGCCCCACAACAGATTGAAAACCTTCTGACCAATAATAATTTCATTCAACAAATCATGTTGGTTGCGGAAGGAAGACAATTTGTATCTGCTTTAATTGTTCCGAATTTTGAATTCTTACAGGATTATATTAAAAAGAATAATATCCCTTTTACCAATTGGGAGGAAGCTGTAAAAAATGATAAGATAATAAGCCTTTATAAAGAAAAAATAAAAGAATTACAAAGTCACCTTGCCGACTATGAGAAAGTAAAGAAATTTACACTGATGCCGGCCGAATTTGATATCAATACGGGAGAAATTACTCCAACATTGAAAGTGAAAAGAAATGTAGTTCTTAAAAAATATGCGGATATTATAGAGAAGATGTATTAGCTTTTTGATACTCATTAAAATTAAATTGTATGTTACAAAAAATTATTCCGGATTTATTAAACTACTTTTCAGCTTTAAGTCTTATCATCATTATCTTTTATCTTTATTTTTCAAATAAGATTTCAAAAGATAAAGTGAATTATTACTTATTGATAGGACTTGTTTTTACTATTTTAGGTTATATTTTACAATATTATGCAAATAAGCTTTTGCTAGCAGATTACAAAACATCATCAGATATTCTGAAATGGTACCCTTTCATTAGCTTGGTTGGAGGTTTTGGATATAAGCTTACTTTGTATGGTATAATTGTTTATTTGCTGAAATTTGAGATTCTTAAAAATGAAATAAAAAGAGAAAATATTTTTCTCCTCATTGTATATTCTACGTTAAGTTTTGGTCTTTATGTTCCATATTGGTTTATTAAAAAAGATATTAAATTCAATGCAGGAATTAAAGTGTGGATTATTCTGTTAATATTCTTTCTCTCATGTATTCATGTATGTTTAATTGGAATATTTGGCTCTTCTTCTTCTCCCTCAAATGAGAAGATTTTGATGATTTTGTATTGGCTGGGACAAATTGGCTATGTAACATGTTTTTTAGTTTGTATTTTTTCCCTCCGAAAACAAATGATCAAAAAATTAGTAGGGATCAATATCAATTCCGTTTGGGTATTTTTCATAGGAATACTGCACGTTCAATTTTCATTGAATCAATATATTAAAAAGCACGAAAAATAATTATGAAAAAATTTTATAAAGGGGAGACGTATTAAATTATCCTTGGATTAAAACATGTCTTTCATATTATAGAGCATATAAAAAGAATCAGCAATTAATGAGAACCTTAATTGTTGAGATTAAAAATAAGTTTATCATTTTTGAATTAAAGGGATGACAACAACACAAGAATTTATAGGAAAAGAAAATTTTACCATACATGCACAAACGGTTTCAGAGAGCTGTCCGTCTAATATTGCCTTAATTAAATATTGGGGAAAGTACGACAATCAGATTCCGGCTAATCCGAGTATCAGTTATACCTTAAATCATTGTAAGACGAATACTACCATGGAATTTCTGGCCAATGAAGCTTTTTCTGTACAGACTTTCCTAGCAGGAAATGAAGAGACGAAATTTGCTGAAAAGATTGAAAAATATTTCAAGAATATTGAGCAATACCTTCCTTGGATTTTAAAAGGAAAATACATCATCAGAACAGAAAATACATTTCCACACAGTTCCGGGATTGCAAGTTCGGCTTCAGGATTTGGAGCGATTGCAAAATGTCTGATGGCATTGGATGAAAGCTTCACAGGGAAACCTTCTGAAGAAGAATCTTTAAGAAAAGCCTCGTTTTTAGCGAGATTAGGAAGTGGAAGTGCATGTAGAAGTTTATACAACGGATTGATCGTTTGGGGAGAAACAGAAGAGGTTCAGGGAAGCTCTGATCTGTTTGCGGTACCTTATCCTGATACTGAGATTCATAAAGTATTTAAGAGTTTCAATGACTGGGTATTATTGATTCATGAAGGGCAAAAAAGTGTTTCTTCAACAGTTGGACATGGTTTAATGAAATCAAATCCTTATGCAGAAAGAAGATTCCAGGAAGCAAGAGAAAACTTTGTTCCGATGAAGGAGATCCTGAAAAGCGGAGATATGGAAAGCTTTATCAAATTGGTAGAACATGAGGCACTTACTCTTCACGCCATGATGATGATGAGTGATCCTGCTTTTATCCTGATGAAAACAGGAACCTTAGAGGTCATTAATAAAATCTGGGACTTCAGAAGAGAAACGGGACTTCCGTTATTCTTTACCTTGGATGCAGGTGCCAACGTACATCTTTTATTCCCGAATGATACTTCAGAAGAACAAATCAAGACATTCATCGAAGCCGAATTATTACAACATACACAGAAAAATGGAATCGTGAAAGATGTAATGAGGTTTTAAAAAGAAAGACAATATTCAAAAAAGGTGGACTTTAGCCCACCTTTTTTATGTTTAATCTTCAGTAGCAATTACTTCCCGATTGCCATCTTCCTGTTTTCCTTCTTCTATCATGATTTCTGCTTCTGCTTTTTCTTCTGGAGTTGCTGTTTCTATAAGTTCTACCTGTTGACCATTGTGATGGTCTATGAAAAACTCACAGTATACCGGAAGATGATCTGAACCAAAACTTTCCAATGTCTTCAACTGTCTTATAAAAATATCTTCGCTGTGAAACATCAGATCAATGGGAAATCTTAAAAAACGATATTTTGCATGGAAAGTAGAAACAAAAGAATGCCCTATTCTCGGATCTATTAGATGACTTGTTTTTCTGAAAAGTACAGATGATCTTGACCAAGCAACGTTATTGAAATCTCCTACAACAATAACCGGTTTTTCGATATCTTTTACCTGTTTGGCTGTACTTAGAAGATCGCCATCTCTTTCCTTGGAAGTTTCCTCCTCTGTAGGACTTGGTGGTGGAGGGTGAACCCCAAAGAAAACAAAAGAAAAACCATCAGTGGTTTCCATATGTATTTCAATGCTCGGAATATCATCTGCTACAAAATAATGAGTTCTGGCTTCCTTAATTTCAATCTTTGAATAGAAGTGCATGCCATAAGTGTTTTCAAGAGTTACTTTATGCTGGTGGGGATATTTTTTTTCCAGATTTCTCATTGCTTTTTCCCAATCGCTATTGCTTTCCATAGTCATGAAAAAATCAGGCTCATATTTTTCAATAAGCTTAGAAAATCTTTTATATTCCTTATTGAACTGATACACATTGGCAGAGACAAAATGGAGTTTTCCGGAGGATTTGTGACGGTGTTTATGTTTTTTTACAGGATAGAAGCGCGTATATTTAATGAGGGTTTGGCTGTGGTAAACAAATAAAACAAGCAGAAACCCCTGATAATACCATAAATATTCTGTAGAATTAATCATGAATCCTAATAGAAAAGTAAAAAATATAAGATAAGTGACCTGTATTTTAGCAAATTCGGGAACCCGGAATATCCAGTGAGAATGCTGAATTTTGGGTAGTATAGTTAAGACCAGTAAAAGTATGGTCAGAATCATATAAATAATCCACATATGAAAATTCTTTGTCTGAAATAATTTTGTCACAATTTAAGAAAAATGAATTTTAAAATCTTATAACCAATTTAAATTTTATTTTACTTATTTTAGTTTTCTAAACCTTTTTCTTATGAATAAAATGGCCATAATTCTTCTCATATTCACTAGCTTCTGTTTCGGACAGCAAAATCAGGAAATAGAAAGGCCTATTCGTAACCTGTTTCTTGGCATGAAAAATGCGGATGCAGAGCTTGTAAAAACAGCTTTTGCTGAAAATGCTATTTTGCAAACCATTACAAAGGATGGAGCTGTAAAAAACGATAGTGTACAGGATTTTATTGATTCTGTTTCAAAGTTTACCAAGGGTGATCTGGATGAAAGAATTTTAGTAGAAGCTATTCATACAGATGGAAGGCTGGCAAGCGTATTTACTCCCTATAGCTTCTATCTGAAAGGAAAATTATCTCATTGTGGAGCTAACAGTTTTCAATTAATTCAGCAAAACAGTGAGTGGAAAATTCAATATATTATTGATACCAGAAGAAAGGATAATTGCAAGGAAATAAAATAATTAAAACTATTCAAGAACAAAATGAAAATCCACCATATTGCCATCATTGGTTCAGATTACGAAGTGTCAAAGAATTTTTATACAGAGATTATAGGGTTACAGATTGTCCGTGAAGTGTACCGTGAAGAAAGGCAGTCTTATAAACTGGATCTGGCTATAGGAGATCATTATGTGATTGAACTGTTCTCTTTTCCCAAGCCTCCTGCAAGGCCATCTCGCCCTGAGGCATGTGGCTTAAGGCATCTTGCTTTTTCGGTTGAAAATGTAATGGAAAAGCGAAACGAATTGATAGGAAAGGGGCTAGATTGTGAAGAGATTCGTATTGATGAGTTCACAGGAAAAGAATTTTTCTTTACTCAGGATCCAGACCAGTTGCCGTTGGAGTTTTATGAAATGTAATTAATGTGCGTAACCTGCAAAGAAGCTTACTGCCATAATCGCTAAAACAATTGAAGAAATGAATACATATACGTAGTCTTTTTCTTTTAAGTAGCCTATTAAAGCGAAGATAATTCTCATCAGTGGAGTAAGGATCAGGATCAGGATTCCAAGCTGAATAATAGCCATCCCTTCTCCTTTGCATAAAGAATCCCAAAAGTGGCTCCATACTTTATCAGAAGAGGAGCTTACTGCAAGGCTTGTGTATTTTTTAGGCATTTCAAAACCTTCGGTAAACAGTTTGATAAAACCGATCAGTGAAGTAGCCACAGACAGAATTACACCCAGTCTCAGGAGATTTCCTACGGAACGGTTCAGATCTACATCTGTAAAATTCTTTTTCATTATCTGAAGCTTTTGTTGATTCCGTTATACATCATATAGACTGAAAGGATTGTAATTACAATGGCAAAAAACACCTTCAGCTTTTTGGTTTTGGAGACCATCAAAGTTTTAGAACCTATAAAACTTCCAATCACCACTCCAATCAGTACAGGAGCTGCAATTACCGGAATAATTTCACCTCTTTGGAAATAGATCAGTGCACTGGCAACAGCCGTTACTCCAATCATAAATTACTGGTTGTTGTAGAAACTTTGAAAGGCAATTTCATCATATTGTCCATCGCCAGTACTTTCAAGGCGCCAGATCCAATTCCCAATAATCCGGACATCGCTCCGGCAAACATCATCATCAAAAATCCGGGAACTGTATTTCTTGCAGAATAGCTTTTCAATATTCCTTTATCCGGGAAAGTTCCGTAAAGTTTGAGCCTCTCTTCCAGACTTCCATTGATCAAAGGTTCCTGATGGTCAGGTTTTCCTTTTAAATTTAAAATAACTGTTAGAAGAAGAATACTGGCGAAAATAATTCCGATGGTATTCGGATTAAGCATTCCTGAAACTAAGGCACCTACGATGGCTCCAGCAGTAGTGGCTATTTCGAGAAACATTCCGATCCTCATATTGGTAAAACCTTCTTTTACGAAGGCAACCGCAGCACCGGAAGACGTTCCGATTACAGAAATGAGAGAAGCCCCGATAGCATAGTGCATTGGTACGCCGAATCCCAGCGTTAATAAAGGAATGATGATAACTCCCCCTCCCAGCCCTGTAAGTGAGCCTACAAGGCCCGCAGAAATAGCGCCAAAGAAGAGTATGATGATTTCTGACATACTACAATTAATGTTACAAATATAAAATTATTGTAGTAGTCTGCCAAACATTTGAAAAAGATAAATTTAACGTATTTTTGTATGCATGAAAAGTGAAATGAAATTATTTTATGTCATCCTTGGGGCAACTCCCAAAGGACGAAATATCGAACAGCATGACGTATTTTTCGGAATTGCAGAGAATCTTAAAGATTTGGTTCCCGATATGAAGGACTTCTGGAAAGAAGCAGAAGGTAAGATTCACCTTGATTGTTATCAGGAAGTGAAATTTGCTGATGGCTATGAGGTGAAGATCGTTGAAAGAGGAGCAGATACATCAGAAAACCAGTTGTTTTTCCTTAATTTAGGAGGATATAAGCCTGGATTTTTTGAAGAATTCCATGAGCAGCATTTGATGGTAGGACAAACGATGGGAGAGATCGTGAAACGTGCCAAAGCTACTGAATTTTATCAGACAATGGGATTTGAAGGAGCTGTAAGCCATATTGACGATAAGCATGGAGTGGATATTGATGATATTTTCAATGTGAGTGATATTCTTCCGGCAGCGATGAAAGAAAAATATACCATTGTTCTTACAAAATCTGATGCTGAAAATCAGGAAAACCCAATGGGACTAGGATATTTAAAAATTGATAAAGTTCAATAAGCGTAAATCTAATAAAAATAAAAAATGAAAATAGGAATTCTGGGAGGCGGACAGCTGGGAAGAATGTTGATACAAAGTGCATTGAAGTATGATGATGAGTTTTATACTCTGGATCCGGCTTCTGACGCACCATGCCACAATATCTCGTATTTTACGCAGGGTAATTTCAATGATTATGAAACCGTTCTTAACTTTGGAAAAGAGAAGGATGTAGTGACCATCGAAATAGAGCATGTAAATGCAGATGCACTGGCTGAACTTGAAAAACAGGGAATCAGAGTGGTTCCTAATGCAAGTATCATCAAAACCATTCAACAGAAAATCCTTCAGAAGGAATTTTATAAAGCTCATGATATCCCAAGTCCGGAATTTCAGGTGGTGTGGAACAGTGATGAGAAGATCATGATGCCATTGCCATTTGTTCAGAAGATGAATACAGGTGGATATGATGGAAAGGAGTACAGGTTATCAAAACAGAAGATGATTATCAGCATTTATGGAAAGAAGCTTCAGTGATTGAAAGTTTGGTAGATATTGATAAGGAGCTTTCTGTGATCGTTGCCAGAAATGAAAAAGGTGAAACCAATATTTTCCCGGTAACGGAAATGGTTGCTGATCCAAAACTTAATCTTTTGGATTTCAATGTATGTCCGGTTCTTCTGACTGAAGATGTACAGCAGCAGATTGATGTCATTACAGAGAAGTTCTTGAATGCAGTCAATTCTCCGGGGCTTTTTGCTATTGAATTATTCCTTGATAAAGAAGGAAAGGTTTGGGTGAATGAAACGGCTCCAAGACTACATAACTCCGGGCACCAAAGCCAGGAAGGAAATACCAATTCACAGTTCGAACAGATGTATCGTGTGGTAAGGGATCTTCCTTTAGCAGATACGGATGCCATTACCTACAGCGGAATGCTGAACTTGGTAGGAGCAGAAGGCTACTCTGGAAAGGTAGTATACGAAGGAATGGAAGATGTTCTTCAATTACCGGAAACTTATATTCATTTATACGGAAAAACAGAAACTAAACCCGGAAGGAAAATGGGGCACATCAATGTGTTGGCAGATTCCAGAGAAGAGCTTATGGAAAAGCTTGTCATGGTAAAAGGAATGGTAAGAGTGATTTCTGAATAACAGTGAAGAGATAAAAAATAGCTGTAGTTTTCTACAGCTATTTTTGTTTGTATATTCTTTTGAAACTTAATGATAGGATGCATACTTCTTCTTAATCCAGAAGGCTGTTTCCCAAAGTATAATGGAGGTTACTGCATTTCCAACAATTGCTGTCATCATTCCTATGCTATCCCAATTCGGAACCCAATGTAGCTCTAATAAAAGATAAGCTGTTGATAAGGAAATAAATGCAATCACAAATCCGATGGTGATATTAAAACTGCTTTTCCATTTTAAAATAATAAAAGCAATGATTGAGTTTAAAATTCCAAATCCCAAACCTGTCACCAAATAGAAATTATGAAGGTTCAACATGTTGTCGATACCGGCAATAGGAAATGCAAGCAGACAGTAAATTATAAATAAGATCACATAAATAATTGCTTTTTTCATGATTTATAATTTGGCTGATTTTAAAACTAACTTAAAAAGGTTTTTTTACAATTCTTTCTTTATAGACTCCTTTTACAATTTTAAAAAGAGCAACATAAGCTCCGGCTCCGTCAGAATTAATCATAGTGAGATATATCGTGTCATTTTTACGATCGTAATAACACCCTGTAAATTCATTGCTGATATTAAAAAGGTTTTCAATTTCTTTATTGGGAATCTGAACTTTTTTATCTTTGATCTGAACGGTGATAGATTTATAGTGAGTTTTGGGAGTGGTTCCGTCTGTTCCCCATATAAGGTTCCCTTTATACTTATCTTCTATTTTTTGGCCACCATAATTGGATGAAGAAAAGAACTTTTTATTTTCCTTATAATTGAACTTTTCAGTAATGATATCCACTTTGATATTTCCGGATTTGAAAATAGCTTTATTTTCATCCTTTGTTATAGGAAGAATTACTTCATAAGAATCAATAAGTTTAACTTTCGAATGATTGATATAACCCGTTGTTTTATCATCATCATAAACATTCAGCCAGTTTTTGTCAGCTTTTTCCAGCTCAAAAGTATAAACAATTTTATCAGAGTTGATTTTTCCTGTGATCTTACTTTTGGCGTCCGGACTTTCTCTTAGATTTACATAGCCATCTTTATCTACAATTTTGGCGAACTGAGCAAAAGAAAATTGAATACTTAAAATTGCTGCTGCAAGGAATATCTTTTTTGGTTTCAATGCCATTGGATGGTTTTAAATTTTAATAATAGCTTTATTGTTTAATGGGGTGTAAACAGTTATTTTTACTAAAAAGGGATCTCCAACGTTCTTCCTTTATATTGACCCTTTTCAATGGTGAAAAGTGCCACATAGGTGCCAGCTCCTTCAGAATTCAGCATGGAGATGTACAACGTATCATTTTCACGGTCATAATAACAGGTCGTATATTTATTGCTGACCTGAAACAAGTTCTCAATGTCTTTGGTTGGAATTTCGATGATTTTATCGCCAACTTGCGCAGTAATGGAAAGATAGTGTGTCTTAGGAATTGTTCCGTCTAGCCCCCAAACTTGTTGTTCCTTATAGAAATCTCCATGTAATGTTGAAGTGAAATCTTTTTCATTTTCTTTAAAGTTAAATTTTCCGGAAGCTATATTTACTTTAATATTTCCGGACTTAAAGATCGCTTTGCCGGCATCACGTACAATCGGAGGGACAGCTGGGTAAGATTTTATATATTTCAATCTGGAATTATGAACATACCCATTGCTTACATTCGCCCAATTCTTATGATCAGGATCAAATATATAGACGATCTCATCCGAATTGATTTTTCCAACGATATTACTGTTTGCATCTGCATTTTCCCTTATATTCACATAGCCATCTTTATCTACAATTTTTGCAAACTGAGCAAATGATAATTGTACACTTAAAGCGGCTGTTAAAAGGAATATTTTCTTCATTTTCAATGAATTTTAATTTTAGGTAAAAATAAGTAAAAAGGCTTGAAGCCAGAAGAAGAAAATTATTGAGAATTAATATATAATTATACTTTCCTTTAAGATTACCATCAGTAGTTTACTGCTGATACGTAACTTACGGCCTCCTTCTTCCAGCTTCCATCCTCTACTTTTTTATTTAAATATCTTCTGAATCACATTTCCGATTTCCACGAAATCTCCATGATTGCCTACAGAACGTATTTCAGGACTATTTTTGTCATACTCGGAGAATGGGAAGATCAAAAGATAGTTATTGTCACTCAGGTATCTGTTCAGGAGTTCCGGAATAAGTCTCATTCTAGGAATATAAGATTGCATTCCGCGTTTGGCCATCAGAACAATCAGAGCTTCGTTTTCTTTCAGTTGGGCTGCCGTTTTTTCACCGTCCTGCCATGTATTCATAATAATAAACTCTGCTTCTATATTGGCTTTTTTGATAATCTTCTGAAGGATATCCAGAATATTTTCAGGAGCATAAAAGACAACGGTAGCCCCGGAATTTCTTGCAATGTTCCAAACCCTTAACAGGGCATGGAAGAATCCAGCTTCTTTATGAGCGTTTTCAGGAATCATGACTGCGTATTTCTTTATGGTAGAAAGTGGTTGCGCAGCATGATATACTAATATATTTACATCATCATTCTGAAGGTATCCGTTATAAAGATTGTAAACAAAAGATGGTGAGAAACCTTTCTCATCTTCCAGCCCGATAATCAGATCGGTAATTTTTGTTCTTTGATGACATTGTTTACCCCATTGATAACATCATTGTCATATCTTTTAAGAGCCTGTAACTTAACATCCGCTGCCGCTGCCGCATCCGATGCTTGGTGCAGTAGCTTTTCTGCATTCTTTACAGAGGATTCGTTTTTATCTTCATTAATGACATTTAGAGCGAAAAGATCTTCCGTATTGGAATGGGCTTTAATCAAAATTCCCAAGTTGACCATTCTTTCTACAGTTTCTTCGTGATTGATGGCCAACAAGATATTTTCTTCTTCATGGCTGTTTCCGGAAACCGTATCTTCATTATCTGCTTCAGCGATTTTTTGGGCACTGGCCATAGAGATAAATGATGAAATTGTACAGGAGATCAGAATCAATAAGATACTTCCGTTCAATACGTGTTCATTCAATAATCTTACAGGTTCTCCGGTTTCAGTTTCAGAAAGGATGATATTATATCCTACCATTACAGAGGCCAAAGTTGCCGCTGCAGAGGCCGAGCTTAAACCGAAGATCAGTTTTCCTTCTTCTTTTGTTAGTTTAAATGTTTTTTGAGTGGCCACTGCGGAAAGATATTTTCCACCAATAGATGCTGCAAGCATGATCCCAGCCACTTCAAGCGTTTCCCAACTTTTGAAAAACACTTTAAAATCAATCAGCATTCCTACACTAATCAGGAAAAAAGGAATAAAGATGGCATTTCCTACAAATTCAACTCTGTTCATCAGAGAAGAGGTGTGCGGAATAAGCCTGTTTAATGCTAATCCGGCAAAGAAAGCTCCGATGATGGCTTCTACTCCTGCAAGTTCTGCAAGCATTGCTGCCAGATAAATCATAACCAATACAAAAATATATTGTGAAATTTTATCATCAACTTTTTTGAAGAACCAACGCCCTATAATAGGAAAGACAATCAGTACAATCAGCGCAAAAACAATGAATGACACCGATAATTTCACCCAAAATTCTGTTCCTACATCGCCTTGTGACATTCCTACAATCACCGCCAATACCAATAAGGCTAGAATATCGGTAATCATGGTTCCGCCAACGGTAATGTTAACTGCTTTATTTTTGCCATTCCCAGCTTGCTTACCAACGGATACGCAATAAGCGTATGGGAAGAGAAAAGACTGGCAAATAGGATGGATGTAAGCATTGAGAAATGAAGGATATAATACCCTCCCAAATATCCCAGTACAAAGGGAACAATGAATGTATAAAGTCCAAAAGTTAAACTTTTCCATTTGTTTTTCTTAAAATCTCCCATATCAATTTCCAGTCCTGCCAGGAACATGATGTAAAGCAGTCCGGTTGTTCCGGTGACTACAATACTGCTGTCTCTGGATAGCACATTAAATCCGTTAGGACCTATGATGGCTCCCGCGATAATAAGACCTAAAAGATGAGGGACTTTAATTTTATTCAGTAATAATGGTGCTGCAAGAATGATGATCAGAACCAATAGGAACTTCAGTACCGGATCCTCTATAGGAAGGCTCAGGTTGTGTATACTCAGTAAAATCATAAGTGTTTATTTGGTGGAACGTACTAATTCAACAGAGAACTTAGCTGTACACCCATCAGAAGTAATGGTTCTTGTTCCCTTGAGTTTATTGTCAGAAATATCATTAATCAGAACGCTCATATCTACATTCTTTTTAGCCGTAGAATCTGTTTTGAAGGAAAGTCTGATCTCGTTATTTTCAAATTTTCCGGAATACAGTCTTACCAGGTTATTATTATTAATGATTTTGGTAATGGGTTGAGTAGAATCATTATCAAATTCCCAGATATCCGTACGTTGGTCACCCACAGCATAATCACTGCAGTTAGATTCTGTGCAGATTACTTTTCCGTTCCATGGACCGGAGATTTGAGCAGGCCAGGTAGCGATCACCACCGAGTCTTTTTTAGAAAAAATACTGTCTCTCATTTTTAAAAGTGACTGGTATTCCGATTCTTTTTTGGCAAATGTTTTTTCTTTTTCCAATAGTTGTTTTTCCCTGTCAGTCAGGTTCTTTTCCTTTTCTTTGTAATCACAGCTTACAAGAAGAAAAGAGGCTGCAAGAAGTACGAAAAATGTGTTTTTAATCATATTGTATAGGTTGAGTATACAATATAAGAAAAATGAAAAGAATATGAAAACCGACTTTCCGATGTTCTTTTATTTTCTGGATTGAATCCTGAATATTTTATTTTTTGTAAATTGGTAATAATCTTCTATTTACCTCTTGATTTTTTTCTCAATATGTATTATTTTTAATCTTATGATTGGACGATATGAATTTTACCAATCTTATGATATTATTAAGTAAAGCCGAATGAAATGAAAAATACATTTTGGATGATCTTTCTTTTTTCAAACTTATCTTTCGCACAGAATAAAGTTGAAGCTCAGAGTTTTTTGCCGATCATTACTCTCTGGACAAAAATACCGGATGGGCCTGGTCCAAAAGGAGAGGTGATTATTTCATCAAAAGGCTCTTTTACTAATATTAGTGCCCCTAAATTGATTATTCACCAACCTACTCACCCTAATGGAATTGCAGTTTTGATAATAAGTGGCGGCGGATATGCGCACATAGAATCTGGTTCTGAGGGTAATCCTGCGGGAGAGTGGCTAAAATCACAAGGAATTACAGCTTTTGAATTGATATACAGACTGCCAGGAGAAGGCTGGGCTACCGAATCAGTTCCTTTTCAGGATGCTCAACGTGCCTTACGAATCATCAGAAGTAATGCAGAAAAATATAAAATTAATCCTAATAAAATAGGCGTTTTGGGCTTTTCTGCGGGTGGTCACCTCGCAGGTTATATTTCTTCTACTTTTGATAAAGGGTATTATCCATTACAAGATGCCATAGATCAAGTTTCTGCCAGACCAGATTTTACCGGAATGATTTATCCTGTGGTGTCCATGCTTCCCCCTAATAATACAACGCATTCTTTCAAATCTTTATTGGGAAAATCATCAGATACAAAAGATCAGATAAAATATTCTGTTGAAAAGCAGGTCACAGGACAAACTCCAATTACCTTTCTGGCACAGTCTGAAGATGACCCCATTTCATCAGTAGAAAACAGTATCCTTATGTATCAGGCCTTGAAGAATAACCAAGTTCCTGCAGAATTACATTTGTTTCAATCCGGAGGGCATGGCTGGGGATTGGGTAAAAAAGAGACCAATACCGGTGAGTGGACAAATTTGTTTTTAGATTGGTTAAAGCTGAACGGAGTCTATAAATAATGTATAGATTGAATAATCATTAAACTCTTATTTAAAGATCTTTGAAAAAAGGAAAGATTCATTTTTTCCCGCTAATCAATCTTATGCAGCCACTTTCTGCCTTTTAAACATTTCCGGTTTGTAGTTGATAATAAATACGCCACAAATAATTAATGCCGCTGCAAGAATAAATTTGAAAGATATCTGTTCATCCATTATCAGCCAGCCGAGGAATATAGCAATAATGGTATTGACGTAAGCCAATATGGAAACCTGTACCGGAGAAATTTTAGTCAAAGCATAATGAAAAGCAAAAAAAGCTGCTACTGAGCCAAAAATCGATAGATATAACATGGCTGAAATACTTTTTAATGTCCAGTTTCCGAAATTATAGTTTTCTGAAAATATCAAAGCCAGAATAATCTGAACGATGCCTGCGAATAGAAATTGATAGAATAGATTCAGGGTGATATTTCCACTTTGAATATTCAGTTTTTTGGTGAAAATAGTTCCTGAAGCCCATCCTGAAATAGCACAGAAAAGGAAGATCATTCCTGTTCTATAATCAGGGTTGGCAAGATCCTGAAGCCCATCCCAAAAAATAAAAAGGATTCCGCTGAAGCACATCAGAACACCAAGAAATGCGCGGATGCTAAACTTTTGTAAGCCTACTGCTACACTTCCTAAGAAGACCAGAATAGGAGAACAGGCACTGATAAGTGATGCCAAGCTGCTTGATACGGTTTCTTCAGCAACAGTGGTCATTCCATTAGCAACAACCAACATTAGTGATGCAAAAATGATTTGATATCCAAGACTTTTCCAGCCAATCCATTTGAGTTCCTTTCTTGAAAGAAGGATAATCAACATAATAATAGAAGCCAAGAACTGACGGATTCCTGCAACAAACCATGCCGGAATAGTTTCTACAGCCACACGAATTGCTAAAAATGTAGTGCCCCAGACTAAAGCAACGGTAAGAACAGCGAAAATAAGTTTATAATCTTTCAAAGCGAAATAGAGTGTAACAAGCAAATGTAATAGTTTTTTCAAAATTTGAATGGGTACAGTTGAAGTGATTTTTGATGATACAGATGGGAAGGAGGGAAGCGGGAAGATGGATGAGGGAAGTTATAGTAGCCCGTAGAGTAATTGACATATGAAATAGATAAAGGAGCACGTCGTTTTGGTGGTATTTGGATGGAAAGGAAGCAGGAAACGGAAAAATGGAGGTACCAGTAGTTTTCGTAGAAATTACAGGATGAAAGGAATGGGTATTATGTTGTTCGGAATAAACTTCCAGCTTCCAGCCTCCTAACTTCCAGCTTTATTTTTTATCTTTGAACATCTAATAAAAATTGAAGATGGTAGGTATTATTATGGGCAGTCAGAGTGATCTTCCGATCATGGAACAAGCTGCAAATTTTCTTAAAAGTCTGGATATTCCTTATGAATTGACTGTAGTTTCAGCACACAGAACGCCGGAAAGAATGTTTGATTATGCAAAGACAGCTCAGGAGAGAGGTCTTAAAGTAATTGTTGCCGGAGCAGGAGGGGCAGCACACCTTCCAGGGATGGTGGCAAGCTGTACAACACTGCCGGTAATCGGAGTTCCGATTTATCCAGCAATTCTATTGATGGATGGGATTCTGTACTTTCAATCCTTCAAATGCCGGGCGGAATTCCGGTAGCAACTGTAGCATTGAACGGCGCCTTAAACGCTGGGATTTTAGCGGCTAAAATTATAGGCAGCGGTAATGATGAAGTTGCCGTAAAACTTCAAAAATATCAGGACTCATTAAAAGATAAAGTTTTGGGAACTGTGGAAGATATTAAAGCACAGCATCCTAATCATTTTGATAAATAATTGAGAGATACACTCCGTATATAAAAAGCTTCATTGAAAAATGAGGCTTTTTGCTTTTACTTTTTTATCAATTTAAAATTCTGTGTATTCTCTTTTAGATGAAGTTGTAGAAGATAATTTCCCGGGGCTAACGTTTGGATGTTAATTTTTTCATTGGTCATACTTCCTTTTAAAACAACTCTTCCTGTGAGATCAAGGATTGTATAGTGATCTGCAGTGGTGTTTTTAATGTAAATAATATCTGTGGCAGGATTAGGATAGATGCTGACTTTGTTATCCATTTTTATATCTGAAGTACCAAGATGGGATAAACATTCCGGGTTATAGGCATCTCCGGTGATTGTCCAGCCTTTATAATTGATCAGATAATCTCTTGCTGTATCTGCTTGAGGAGTTGAATACACAAGAGAAGTGACTGGCGATATATTGATCGTATTAGCGAGTGACTGATTTTGACTCCACCCATAAAGAGTGTTGTTGTAGTTTTGACAGCTTATAGCTGTATTTTCTAGAAGATTGTTGGCTATTTGTAATGAGTTGAGTTTCCAGTTTCCTAAATTTTGATCAAAAGTCTTCGCATCACTAAACATATAAGGCATGCTGGTTACGGAGCTTACATCCCATCCGCTTATATTTTGATTGAATTTTTTGGCTCCATTAAACATATTGGACATATCTTTTACACTGCTTACATTCCAGGTTGAAATATTACCATTGAATTGTTCTGCCATCAAAAACATATATCTCATCAACTTCACCTTACTCGTGTCCCAGGTACTGATGTCCTGGTTAAAGTTGGTTGCAAATTGAAACATAGAGTGCATGTCAATGACGTTTGAGGTATTCCAGTTTCCGATGGGTTGGTTAAATTGTAATGCATTTACAAACATTAGTTCCATTTGAAGGTTTCTGGACATATTCCAACTGCCAATAGGCTGATTAAATTCAAAAGCATAAAAAAACATGGAGGCTGTGGTTTCTACTTTAGAGGTGTTCCAGTTTCCAATGGGTTGATTGAATTTCTGAGCCATCAGGAACATCGCTGCCATTGAAGTCACGTTAGAGGTATTCCAATTTCCTATAGGCTGGTTGAATAAATAACATGTATTAAAGGTTCCTACTAAGGTGGTAACATTGGATATATCCCAGTTATTAATGGTAGGATTCCCAATCAGATGATGGCAGTTGTAAAACATATTAGACATATCGTTTACTTCCGAAAGATCAGGAATGTCCGTTGCAGTAATATCCAGATTTTCACAACGATGAAATGCATTCTGCATAGAAGCCCAGGCTATATTTCCCCATTGTTCAATATTTACGATTTTATATGAATCTCCTATCATGTTAAGAGGCTGGTTTCCACCAACTATCTGCGAGCTCATAAATTGTATTTGATTGAAACTTCCGCTCCCGTTACTTATTTTTACCCTGTAAGTGGCATCGGAAGGAATAGGATTTAGCGGGTGTCCAAAATCAATAAAGATCTGATAATCGGAAGATACATTCGATAGAGTAGCGTTATGAGATGGATAGCCAATTTCTTCCCAATAGATATTGTAATCGGTTCCTTTTCCAGGAAACCAGATCTGATTTTCATTAGAAGGATAGGGGATTCCTGTGGAAGACGACGAAGGAAGACTAGGCTTCCAGACTGTGATAAACTCATTTTGAGCTTTTATGATCTGAAAGAATACAATAAAAAGAATAAAAAGTAAATTTTTCTTATGCATGTCAATATTTTGTGAAATAAATATAGTAAAAATAAGGCAAATGATTATTTTGTTAATTATTTATGATTTTTCTATCTTTTTTTTTAAATTATTGATAATATAAGATGAAAAAACTCTCCAGCATGGGAGAGTTTTTGTATTATTCCTGAAGCATATTGTCTCGGGTATTCTTTTGAACAGCAATAGCACCAAAAAGTGCCAGCAGGAAGGCAAAAGCGTAGAATCCTTTTTCACTTGGAAGTATAGTGGCGTTCCAAAGGCCTATAGCCAGCAATACAATGGAAGAAAGGGTAGCAAACCAACAAATCCCATAGTAAATATCTGTTACCTGGATATTTTCCAATTTATCACGAACAGCTTTCTGTAAAGAAACAACGGCAAATAGACCATATAATAAGATCGTAAAATAGTAACCTTTTTCATTCAGCAACATTTCTGCTCTTGCAAGACCTACGATATAACCGATCATTCCTGCTCCCAATGCGACCCAAGAAGCTGCGACAAATGCATTTGATACTCTTTGTTTTTTCATGAATTTAATGTTTTGTTTAAGAGGCTAAATATATTCATTTTTTGTTAACATTGTTATTATCATAAAAAAATATGGGTAAAATACGGAATGATAATGGGGATGTGAATGGGATGACTAGTCCTGAAAATCTGATACAGATTATAGGACAAAAATAAATAATTAAACCAGAGCAAAGTTTTTTTTGCTTTGGTTTTTATTTTTATAAGTTCTCATTTTAATTTCTGACTGCTTATGCATCTGGTTTGGGGTTAGATAGTAATTTGAAAAATGAGGACGCAGCTCATTGTAAATTTCGATGGATTCCTCTACTAACTTTCTTCTTAAAGCATGGTTTATATGATGCCTGTCAATATTAAATTCGTGCTTTAAAATGCCATTCACTCTCTCCGCTACTGCATTTTCATAAGGATCGGAATTTTGTGTCATACTACATTTTAATTGATGCTTTTGCAAAACGTTCTGGTATTCATTCGAGCAGTATTGTAAGCCACGATCAGAATGATGGATTAAGGATCCCGCCATACCTTTATGTTTCTTTAAAGCTCTTTTCAATGCCATAAGACTACTCTCTGTATTTAAATTATCTGCTACAAAAATGTCCCCACTATTTTTCTTAGAATAAGCGTCAGTTATTAAGCTTAAATAGCTTGGATTTCTTCTGTCTCCTATATAAGTAATATCGGCAACCCAAACCTGGTTGGGTTTTGTTATCTGATAGTCCAGAATCAAATTTTTGTGCTTTCTGAAGCGATGATGGGAGTTGGTAGTAACATGATAATTTTTCCTGGGAGCAATCAATAAGTGATTGGCTCTTAGGATATCAAAAAATTTATCTCTTCCCACTTTGATAGAACTTAGTGATTTTTGTAACATAAAATATAGTTTCCTGCCTCCTAATCTGGGCATTTTAACACGAATACTCTCTACCAGCTTTACAACCTCTGAAGCCCTATTCTTACAAACTTTTGTACGCTTGATACTTCTATAATAGATTTGTCTATTTAACCCTAACAATCCACAAGTAAAAATCAAAGTTTCTTTTTCTTTACTGCGGAAGTCATCGATTGTTCGGGTGGTGAGTTTTTTCGAATATCAATGTGATATTCTTTCTCTGCAAGATCAATCATCATATCAAAAAATATAGCTTTTTTATCAGCAATATAAGCCTGCTTTTCCAAGAAAGCTTTTTGCTTTTCAAGAAGTCTTACTTCGGCTTCTAGTTCCATAATTCGTTGTTCAGGTGTTTTTTCCATGGCATAAGGTCTTTGGTTTTCCCAATCAAAGTTACCATATTTTCTGAGCCAATTCAAAACTGTAGCATGGGATTGTATGCCATATTTTTTGCGACAACTGGTAATAGTTGACTCGCCGGATTCAACTTCTTTTACTATTTGAAGTTTTAAACTTAAACTGTAATCTTTCTGCGTACGTTTGATGTACTGTGATTTTAATTGTTCTTCCATAACGATTTGTTTTTTTTGTGTATCGCTATTTCAGGACTAGACAGGAGTTAAAAATAAAAAGCCCTCCGGTATTCGGGGGGCTTCTTTATCTTATTGTGAGATATATTCGTAGTCGTATTGTACGGAAAGATTTCCGTCACTGCCTATTCCTGTTGCCTTAACTGGAAATCCGGAATTGTTGTATTGAATGGTAAAAGTAGTTGTCTCACTTGGTGTCCAACTGCCATTGAACAGGAAACTGTCTTTGTTGATCAAGTAATTGTTCTTACTTAAAGCAGTTATTTCTCCCATCATTATTTTCAGATACTTATTGATGTTGGTGTATGGGTTCAATTTATTGTCATATGAATATTCAGACCTATTGCTCATATCGAAAGCAGATGTTCCTAATGTGGTTCCTACTGAGATATTGTCTCCGGAATAAGTATAAGAAGTCGTATTGGAGTTGGAACAATCTTCTGTTTTGCAAAGAGTAGAAGAGGAAAGCTGACCATTGGAATTATAAGCATAATTTATCGTTCTGCTCCCAGACTGATTTGAGTAAACATTTTTGATTTTATTAAGCTGACTCCCTGTATAATAAAAATTGGAATAGAAATCCAGCTGTTGTTGGGCATTATAATAATTCGCTTTTATGGGTTTACCGTTACTATATTCAAAAGTAATGGCTTTTCCTGCAGATAATTGTTTGATAAGTTCCCCCTGGCTATTGTATTCGAAGCTTTTGATAACGGTTTTAGGTTTAGACGGATCGTCATAGTAGGTTGTCGTAACTTTACTTAACAATAATGTTTTTCCTGTAGGCTCATTTTTAGTTTCATTATCATCATTACTGCTGCAGCTGCTAAAGAATACAACAGTGCTCATCATCCCCAGGAATAAGTAGTTTTTCATGTAATTTTAAATTTTTGGCAAAAATAAAAAATGCAATGAGGTTTTAACATAGAAAGCTTTATTATTTCAAAATACTGGGATTAAATCATGTTTTATAGCCGGAATATAGTATACAAAGTAATAATGTTTATTTTGCACTCAGCGTATAAAGAAAGCTCTCCAATATTGGAGAGCTTTTATGGGTATTTACAGGGTAATATACTCGTAATCATATTGAACAAAAGGTTCTCCATTTTTACTTTTACCTATAGCCTTAATGGGAAATCCGGAACTATTGTATTCTAAGCTGTATATGGTGATTTCATTTCCAGTGAGGTTTGAACTGCTTTTGTCTACCATGCAGTTATTTTTACTTAAAACATCATTTGTACCCCAGAAAATCTTTAAATATTTATTGGTATACGTATATGGGTTTAAGTTATTATCGTAAGTGTACTCGTTTACCATTCCTTCATTTTTAAGAGTACGTAATGATATATTATCCCCATTATATGTATAGGTTTCTATAGAAGGATCAGAACAATTGGGAGATTTGCAGATGGAGTAAGAAGCAAGCTGACCAAGAGAGTTATAAGTGTATTGATGGGTTCTGTTATTCTCAGAATTTGTATACACCATCTTGTTGCCTACTAATCGATCTCCGGAGTAATTAAACTCGGCATAGCTTTCTAGCTGCTGTTGTGGATTATAATTATTGGATTTTACAGGCTTTCCATTATTGTATTCAAAAGTAGAGACTCCTTCTTTGGAGTGTATTTTTACAAGCTGTCCCTGATTATTATATTCCATTGTTAGTGTACCATTTAGGTAACTTACAATAGGGTCAGCGTAAGTTGTAGTAACTTTGCTTAGTAATATTTCTTTCCAGTAGGTTCATTATCATCATTACTGCTACAGCTATTGAAGGATAGAACTGCGCTCATCATCCCAAGAAATAAGTATTTTTTCATGTTTTATTAAAAAATTTCTCAAAAGTAAAGAATGCATTAGTGTTTTAGAAATAAAAAGCTCTTTTATTTCAATTTGCTGGGACTAAATCATGTTTTAAAGTAAAGAACCTTTGTGTGCGAAATTACTTTTACCAACTTCTCCTAGCCCCATAGTAGCGGTTACCCCGGAACAGGAGAAGGGTTAGTTCAGGTGTGAGGAGTATGAGCGTATAGCGGGAATTAGCTTCAAAAATAATAAACTCCCCAAATTGGAGAGTTTTTATGATTGCTTTTATTGAGAAATATATTCGTAATCGTATTGAACATATTTTTTTCCATTGGCTTCTGTTCCGATAATCTGAACAGGAAGTTGAGAGCTATTGTATTGGATCTTGTAAGTAATAAATTGTCCCTGTTTCCAATTGCCGGCACTATCTTTATTGCTGATTTTTTCAGTTGTATAATTATTCACACTGATGCCATATGCTCCTCCCATGGTTATTCTCAAATATTTATTGAGATTGGTGTAAGGGCTTAGCTTATTGTCATAGGTAAATTCACTTTTATGGGAACTTCCTCCCAATGCAAAAGTGCTGGTTTCTGAAGAAACATTGTCTCCATTATACGTTATAGAAAAGGTTGTTGGGTAATCACAGTCTGCAGATTCACAATGAGTAGAAGATATCATTTTGCCGTTGACATCGTAGCCGTAAGTCATAGTTGATTTATCGGCCGAATTGGGGGTGATATATTGAACATTCACCAACTGATCTCCATTGTAATTATAGACAGAATTAGATTCTAACTTTTGTTCTTTAGCATAATATTTACTTTTTACAATCTTTCCATTGCTGTATTCAAAAGTGGTAGTACTAAATCTTGATTCAATTTTTATAACTTCTCCATTATTATTGTATGCGTATATGATGTCCTCAGGAATAGGATTAGGAGAGTAATCATAATAATTGATTGTTGCCTTACTCAATAATAATTTTTTGGGAGAATCATTATCATCACTACTGCAGCTGTTAGTAAAGGATGCAACTGCACCCATGATTCCCAGAAATAAGTATTTTTTCATGTTATTTTTTTATTTTTCAAAAATAAAGAATGCCTCGAGGTTGGGAAACAAAAAATCCCACTATTTTGAAATAGTGGGATAATATCATATTTTAGAATCTTAGTATCTGTAGTATTCAGGCTTGAATGGCCCCTTCACATCTACTCCGATATACTCAGCTTGTTCAGTAGAAAGAGTTTCAAGTTCTACGCTTAATTTCTTAAGGTGTAAAGCTGCTACTTTTTCATCTAAGTGCTTAGGCAGCATATATACTTCGTTTCCGTATGCCGCAGAATTGTTCCATAACTCGATCTGAGCCAAAGTTTGGTTAGAGAAAGAGTTAGACATTACGAAACTTGGGTGACCTGTAGCACATCCAAGGTTTACCAATCTTCCTTCTGCAAGGATGATAACTTCTTTTCCTTCGATGGTATAGATATCTACCTGAGGCTTCACTTCAGATTTAGTAGAGCCATAGTTTTCGTTTAACCAAGCCATATCGATTTCGTTATCGAAGTGACCAATGTTACAAACGATCGCTTTATCTTTCATCTTAAGGAAGTGCTCACCTCTTACGATGTTGAAGTTACCTGTTGTAGTGATGATGATATCTGCGTTATCTACCACAGTATCTAATCTTTTTACTTCATAACCGTCCATTGCAGCTTGAAGCGCACAGATTGGGTCAATCTCAGTAACTGTAACGATAGAACCAGCTCCTCTGAAAGAAGCAGCAGTACCTTTACCTACGTCTCCGTATCCGCAAACTACCACTCTTTTTCCTGCCAACATTACGTCAGTAGCTCTTCTTACAGCATCTACTGCAGATTCTTTACATCCGTATTTGTTGTCGAATTTAGATTTAGTTACAGAGTCGTTTACGTTGATAGCCGGCATTACTAAAGTTCCGTTTTTCATTCTTTCGTACAATCTGTGTACTCCGGTAGTTGTTTCTTCAGAAAGACCTTTGATATCTTTTGTAAATTCAGGGTATTTATCAAAAACCATGTTGGTTAAATCTCCACCATCATCAAGGATCATGTTCAATGGCTTCCTGTCTTCACCAAAGAATAAAGTCTGCTCAATACACCAGTCAAAGTCTTCTTCATTTAAACCTTTCCAAGCGTAAACAGGAATTCCAGCAGCAGCAATAGCCGCAGCAGCGTGATCCTGTGTAGAGAAAATATTACAAGATGACCAAGTAACTTCAGCTCCTAAAGCTACTAATGTCTCGATAAGCACAGCCGTTTGGATCGTCATGTGAAGACATCCAGCGATTCTTGCTCCTTTAAGCGGTTGAGATGGACCGTATTCTTCACGGATAGCCATCAAACCTGGCATTTCTGCTTCTGCAAGGGTGATTTCTTTTCTTCCCCATTCTGCAAGGGAGATATCCTTAACTTTATAAGGAACGTATTGTGTTGTTGTACTCATATGTAATGAATAAATTTAAATTCAATTGATAACGAAAGGCAAAATTACAATTTATAATTAAGATAAAAAAACGGCAGATCAATTTCAGTTTCATGAGATTAAACATGATTTAAAATTATTTAGTCTTAATATAAATAACTACTTTTAACTGATAAATACTATATTATGAATACGACTCATACAGAGAAAAAAGCAAAACCTGTTGCGCCTAAAGTAAAGGAGCTGATTGAAAGATCTAAAAGTGTAATTCTTGCTACTGTAGATGCAGAAGGAACTCCCAATTCCAGTTATGCACCTTTTGTACAGGTGGATAATGTATTTTATATTCTTGTTTCTTTTATGGCAAGACATACTAAAAACCTTTCTGAAGGAAGAAAAACTTCAATCATGTTTATAGAAGACGAATCGGCTACGAAACAGATCTATGCCCGTGAACGTTTAACGATAGAAGCAACTACTTCTCAGATTGAAAGAGACTCAGAAACATGGAATAATGTTGTTGTAAAACTAAAAGAAACTCACGGAAAAGTAGTGGATATCATTTCGGAGATGGGTGATTTTATCTTAATTGCTTTACAACCTACAAAAGGATCTTATGTGAACGGATTCGGAAGCGCTTATTTTGTAGATGCCAATCTGGAAATTGTAGAGCATAGAAATGATGCGAATCATCAGGCAAAATAAATAAGAAGGATGCTGGAAGAGGGAAGCAGGAGGTTCTGGTTGTTAAGCTCAATAGAGAATCTGCTTTTGAATAGATTTTCTAAATAAGCTTACATTTATTGTTATTGACAGATAGAAACTTCCATCTTCCAGCTCTCATCTTCCAACTTTTTCCTTATTTTTGTCGAATAAAAAAAGAATGCCCCTTTACCGCGATTTTTCAGATGATAATGCTACAATCCTTGTTTGGAAGTATGATGAAAGTGAAGAACTTGATATCAATGAACTTCTGGAACCGGAAAATGCAGAAAAAGTAAAGGATTACCATCCTAAAAAGCTCTTGGAAGTACTGATGGTTCGCAAGCTTCTGAAAGGCTTAAAACCGGATTCTAAGATTTTATACAAAGAAAGAGAACCTTTTCTTTCTCCATACGACGCAGAGATTTCCATTACCCATTCTTACCCTTTTGCAGCTATTGCTATTTCTAAAAATAAAATAGGAATAGACATTGAAAAATTCAATCCTAAGATTTTAAGGGTCATTGATAAATTTACCTATGAAAATGAAAGAGGGTTTATTCCTGAAGATAAAGCTGATACTTTTTACACCATTATCTGGAGCGTAAAAGAAAGCATGTATAAGATTCATCATTCCAAATACTGGTCTCTAAAGAAAAATTACGAGGTAAAACCTTTTGAGCTGAAACACCTTCATAAGATCAGCTGTCGTGTATATGACGAGCAGTTCTCAGATGAATTTAAAGCCAGAGTAGAATTTTTTGATGACTACTGCTTTACCATTGTTGAGGAATAATCTATTGTTGCTTTAGCAGCTGCCGTATTGACACCAAATGTCCAAAAAAGACAACAGGAACAATAAAAGTAGGAAGCCAGCTAAATGGAAAATACAGTATGGCAATATTAGGCTGATTAAATGCTATCTTTTGTAATGGTGATGGAGCTGAAAGGAAAGCTATTGTTACGATATTGAAAAGCAGGGCAAGACCTATGATATTCCATACCAAGATTAATTTTCTACTTATTTTCGACATTCTAATTCCATAATATGCAATGAATGGAGCTGAAATCCCTATCAGAATATCAAAGTTGATCCCCTTAAATGTCATGATCTCCGGTATCATTTTGTATAGGAATAGCTTATGTAAGGTTATTTCCACAAAAATTCTTATGATATTAAGATAAGTGATATGCAAAAGCGAAAGGCTGTCTATAAAGAGTTTCCCTTTTTCCAGATTAAAAATAAGGACTATGACGAAAATTGTTGGAAGGATGCCTAACAATACAATTTTGGGTGGAATAGAATTTAGATGATCACTATATATCCCATTCAAAGATAAAGCGGCCTGAATGAGTAGCCAGCCAAGCAGGATAAGAAAAATTATTCCTGCCCTGGATCGTATGCCCTGTGAATCAGAATTTTTGACTGCCCAGCAAAACAACAGCAGTGTGGCCAAGGTGATGAGTCCAAAAAATAATGAAAGAGTAAGCGGCAGATTTTCCATGGTTGATTTTTAACTAAGATATTATAATTCGTCAAAAATCAGATTGCCGTAAGACAAGAAACGAAAAGATGAAGTATTATGATTCTTCTACTTTTTCAGCTCTGTATTTTTCGATGACCTTTCGTTGTTCTTTGGCAACATCATAAATCAGTTCCAGAATATCGTGGATGTTTTTCAGCTCTGTTAAATGCGAAATTTTATCAGGATCTCTTCGATCAACAATATCATTTTCCTCAATCTCGGTTTTTCTTTTCATCAGCATATCCTCAATAGACGAATCTTCAGGCTCTAAACGGCTTTCCATTCTAAGCGTTTCGGTGATGTCGTTTCCGTTTAATAGAGTTGAGGTTTGCTGCATTTCTGCCTCTATTTTTCGGCTCCAGCTTTCTGCATCAATTTCAGGATATTGCTCGTTATTTTTAGAGTATTGAGAAAGAGAAGCGGTATAAGCCGTAATAAGATGTGATGTTGCTACAAACTGATGGACGACCTCTAATTTTTTCTGTTGGTTTTTAGGATCCGAAATCATTCGCTGGAAATTATCCGAAAGGTTAGCCAATGAAATGATGGCATTTTTTCGTTTTACTTTATAATCTTCAATATCGAAATTTCCCTGCAGGAACTTAGACATTACACTCTGGAAATAGATAAGGTTATCCGCAGCAGATTTTTTCATCAGATCCAGGTTCTGTGTATGTTCCCAAACAGGCAATACAATATAAGAGACGGCAAATGCTATAATCCCGGCAATAGCAGTATCTACAACTCTGTCTTTAAAAATAACATCTACTTTTCCGGGATTTAAAAAATTAAAACTCAGAAAAATATAAATTGTCATAAAGAGGACTGCCCAAAAATACTTTCCTTTCAGGAAACTGAAACACATAATCATACTGATCAGGAGAATGGCAAGTAAGACACTATTGATATGTATAAAATGCAATATAATATAGGCAATTGTTGCTCCTGTAACGGTTCCATAGAGACGAAGGAGATTTCTCTGCTTGGTAATGGAGTAGGCAGGTTTTAATATAGCGGTGATGGTAATTAAGATCCAATAGGTATGCCCTAATCCCAGAAAATCAAACATGGAAAAAAGATATCCTACCAACAAGGCCGTGGTAATTCTTATGGCATGGCGGAAATGCGAAGAGGATAATGAAATATTATTTCTTAAAACCTTAGAGTTAAGTTTTGGTTCATTAGGCATGAACTTCTTTAAGTCTAATCCCGTGGATAAACTTTTTGCCAACTTTACATCCTGTGAAAATACTTTATAAATCTCATTGATCTCCTTGGTGATTTCATTGATGCGCATCAGGATCTGACGCAGAACCATGAAGTTCTCTAAACTGTCAGGAGATAGTTGTTTATTTCTAAGTTCGAAGTAATTATAATTAAGATTCTTTAATTCCAATTCAAGATTAAACATAGGTTTTGCTCTTGTACCGCTTTGGAGAGCGATCCCAACATTGGTAATCTCTTCTGCTAAAGATTAAGATAATCATGGATGTGTACCAGAATCATACTGTCTTCAAAGCTTTGCTGTAGTTTCTGATAATCACTTTCAGAAGTCATCAGCTTTTCATGAAGATCCATAGAATTAAGAAACATCAACATCAATAAACGGCTAGTCGTCGTAGATTCATTGACGATGGTTCTGGTTTTAAAAACCGTTTCTCGGGTATCTTCCTGCAGGTTTTTTATTTCAATCTGCTTGGCAATAACCTGAGTCGTAAGTTTGTCGAAATCCGGATTCTTCTGGTAATAATTAGCTTTAATCTTTAAAAATTCTGCCAATTGAAGGTAGTTTTCTCCAATCATCTGACCGGCCAGTTTGTAAGGACGGATGGTTGTAACCACAAGGAATATCAATAGAAACCAGATACATCCGCAGGCAAATATCAGTAAGCTTTTAAAAATATCAGCTCCTGTAAGATGTCCGTCAATGAAGATGGCAAGTACCACCAGCGATAATGAGCCTACTGCTGCCAGTCGTTGACCATATACTCCAATTAAAGAGAAGAACATTCCAAAGACAATGATCTCCAGAAGAACAAATATTTTAAAGTCCATCACCAGACTTGCTATCAATGCCACAAAGACAAAGCAGCAAATAGCGAATGCCAATGCATTTCTTCTTCTTATAAAAGGCCCAGGCTGATCAGTCAGGGCTACAAACTGGTTCCGAGAGGGAAGAGGAAGTATTCTTTTAGAATTCCGAAGTGAGCAAGAACTAAACAAGGGAGAACAGTGGCCAATGTAATTCTGATTGCAGAATACAGATATTGACTGGTCACAAATTTTTTTAGTTCCGCCGAATAGTTCATACTACAAAAATAGCTATTGAATTTAAAAGAATAGCCATAAAAGAAAGACTTTTGTAAACTTAAATATTATATTTTTTTAATAAAGTCGGGGAAAATATCAGGAACGGGGATACGAGGATTGTCAATCGTCAATTTTTGCTTTGCAAAGTGAATGGTTAAATGGTTGAAATTGACGAGCACAGCGGATTGATGATCAAAAGTAGATGGAATAAAAAAGCCTCACGCGAATAAGGTGAGGCTTTTTGTATAATTGTTGAAATTGACTAACGTTCATTGTTGGATGTTTCTTCACCAATGTTCCAGGTAAGACCAAAACGAAGGGTGTTATCCAATGCAGTGTTCACTTTAGACATATTGATCAGGTAAGAAAGATCCAGTCCAAAAGAACGGTACTTTAATCCGATACCAGCAGTAGCAAATTGTCTTGCTCCTTGCTCTTCACTTTCATGGAAATAACCTCCTCTTACAGAGAAAGCATTGTCATAAGAGTATTCCAAAGCACCACTATACATAATACTGTTTGGATTTTTAAATGATTTTCCGATACCAGCTATTGGGCCAACATTTGGAATTTCATATTTAGGTCTTCTGTAAGCATCTACTCCAGTATATTCAGATCCCGGTACTAAAAGTTTTGAACCTTCTACAGAAATTCCAACTCTGTTTAAGTCATCTAAATACATATCGTATCCAATCCCTAATCTTGCCATAGTAGGAAGATAAGATCTGGATTCCTCATTTCCGGTATAGTCCAGTTTAGGACCTAGGTTTTGTATAGCAAGACCGGCATTCAATTTACCATCATAGCCTCCAAAACTTGAAAATCTCTCAGAAGTATAGTATGCTGAAATATCAACAGCAAAAGAGTTTGCTGCTTTAAGAGTATTATCTGTATTGAATCCTCCGGCTAAGTCTGAACGGATAAATCTACCGGTTACAGCCATAGAGTAGGAGTCGGAAAGTTTAAGACCATAAGCAACGTCAATGGAGAATTCATTAGGTTTTGATACCCCATTTGAAGTAACATCATTACCTACTAACTGAGTAAGGTCTACCTCTCCCATATTGAAGTAGTAGATACTTGCAGAAATAGTAGATCTTTCATCCTGCCCAAGAAATTTATGGAATGCTCCATATAATAAGAATACATCATTGGTAAGTTTTCCCATATAGGGTGTATAGGTAAGACCTATGGAAGAACTTGTTCTGCTAAAAGGATATTTAGCTGCATTCCAGAATTGTGAAAATGCATCAGGAGAGGTTACTACCCCTTGATCTCCCATACCTCCTGATCTTGCATCTGGTGCAATTCTCAGGAAAGGAGCTCCGGTAAGTACGGGATTTATTTGTGAATATCCCAGAAACCAGCACTTAACCCAAGTCCTAAAAGCAGTTTAGTAGTTAAATTCATATGTTGTCTTTTATATATTATCAGTTTTTTATTAATTTTATTATCTATGTGTTATATAATTATTTCAAAAGTACCATTTTTTCCACAGCAGTAGCGCTTCCTTTGCATTTTTCTTGGTTTTGACTTTTTGCAAATATCTTAAAAATATATGTACCTTTTGCTACAGTAGCTCCAAAATCATCTCTACCATCCCATTCTATAGCCTGGCGAGGAGTTCTGAAGCCTTGCAAAAATGGCTCTGCTACTACTGCCTGAGATAGCGTTTTTACCAATCTTCCCGTTATGGTATAGATCTGTACATTCACATCCAGGATATCATCACAATTGTGTTCAAACTGAACATATGTTTTATTGGTGAATGGATTAGGCCAGTTCAACGGACGGTTGATCGTCAGATGCTGGTCTGCTTCATCCTTAACTTCAAAATTTAACGTAGCAGTAGACGAATTATTGTTTATATCCCAAACTTTAAATGTTAATTGGTGTTGTCCGATGGCAAGGTTTCTGAAAGGATAGGTGACATTTCCTTTTTGATACTCAGCAAGACTTGGATTTAAACATCCATTTCCCTCTCCCGGAGCATAAAAATCATTAAGGATAACAGTATTGATTACCTGACCGTCTAAGTATACGGTAATATCATGACCTACACCTGATCCTGTAGAGTTTATTCCTGTATCATCCGTAAGACATGCCAAAAGCATTGGATTTTGATTGGTGATCCCGCCATCGGCAAAATTGGTATTGTTCATATACAGTTTCACTTTTGGTGGCTGATTGTCATTAATACCATTAGGATTGATGTCCCCAACCTGTACAGACTGGTTATTGAATACATCAGTTACCTTATTGTCTGCATATCCAAGTATTCTTCCTTCACCCACAGCATAATTGATATCTTTCGGTACATAGAATTCTGCAGTGAAAACTCCGTTTACTGCTGTTCCGGAAGCTTTTACGATAGCGCTTCCTTCCTCAGTATAATTGAGTACAGGGAATGACCAATTGTTGTTGTTGAGTGTTTTTTTATTTAATCTTTTATCAAAAATATTAATAGAAACTCTGCCGTTGAAGGTGCTATTCAAAGTTCCGTTAGGATTATTGATATGTCCTTTTATTTTAACAAAATCGAGACCTCTGATTAATCCCGGAACAGGTGTTTCAATGTTATCAATGGCTAATAATCTTTGTGGTCTGCTCAGTTTCATCGCCGGATCTCCCAGTACATTTACTCTAAAATGGTTTGGATTAACTCCTGTTTCTTTTTTCGCGTTTAAATGAGAATACCCTAAAGTATTAAAATCATCACTCGTTAATTTAAAAATATTTTTGGTAAAAGTATCGGTGAAATTACGTCCATAATCAATACTTATGGCACGGCTGGAAGTAATCATGGTTGCAGGACCTCCCTGTTTTAGTTTCATAAACTGCTCACCTGCAGAATTGGTAGCAGGCTCATCCCAAAGTGTAAATTCACAAGTTATTGTAGATACTAATGGGAATCTGCTGTATACGTTAGAAAAATTATTAGAATTCTGAATCTCAGTGGTAGTTAAGACTCTTTCCTGAGCCCAGCCGTTGATTCCCCCATGTCCAAAATAGAACAAATACAAACTATTCCCAATACTATTAGAGATCGCTTGATTCACTTGTGGATATCTTGGGCCTGCTGCTGTACTTTGTACCGTAAAGGCATCCTGATACAGTTTTCTTACATTGTATTCTTTCAGAGTCTGTACACCCGGTTGTTCAAATATATTGACCAATGATTTGTTCATGACATCATGGAAAGGACCATCACCTTCTGCGTTGTCATCCACCACAAAATCTAGCTTCATTCTCCAGTCTCCAAAAGGGCTAGATTGCCCCGGAAGAGCATTGTAATAAGCCAGAGTTTTATCTATCATGTTGGCTGCCTCCGTATTATTGGTCGCAGGAATTCTTCCCACAGGCAAATCTGGTAGATTGTATATGATATTAGGCGCATTTTGGGGTTGAGTCATAACAATATAGTCATCCGTAACGAAGGATTGTATATAATCTGCTGAATGCTCACTTTGATAAGAGGTAACAATATTGTTATTGTTGGGAACCCTATTCTTATAATCATAAGAAGTATCCCCTAATATGAATACATATTTAAGTCTGCCCTGAGGAGTATTTAATTTTGTAACAAAATCTCTAACTGCAGTAAGATCTTTACTTCCGCTTCCGAATTCTTCATAGACCTTATTAACATCTACAATTTCTACTTTATAATTGTTTTTTGTCTGATGATAATTGGCGAGTCTTTGTGCTTGCCCCATCAATTCAGGTACAGTAAGAATAAGATAATCTATATTGTTGATGGCAGAAAGATTCTGATTTGCAATTCTTCCTACAAATTGAGGCGTAAAAGCAGCATCAGCACGGAAAGCTACAAATTCATTATTGAAATTCTGATCAGCAGCTGTATAGGCAAAATTGAAAGAGCCTGCACCAGCTTTATTCACCCTTCTGTTAGCATTGGTAATATCTGTAACATCCCATACCTGTTCTATAGAAGATGCATTGGAAATACTGAAGCCATACTCTGTATTACTTCCACTGGCAATAGAAAAATCTCTGAAATTCATTTGACTGCCATTGAAAGAAAGATTCTCTTTATACTGTACTTCAACGTAATCAAAGTAGAATGCCCCATTAGGGTTTTTAGAAATATCCGGATTATATTTTAATACAATTTGATTTCCAGTCTGATTGGTAATAACCCCGTTATATCTCATCGGATAGAAATTGTACTGATACGTTGCCTCATCAGTAGGAACACTATCATGAAACGGATTAAGATCATTGATCTTAATATCAATAGAGTTTTGCTGTGATCTGTATCCTATTACCTGTGATCTGTATTTTATGACATCAGTAGGCTGCATAGGAGAATTAGTAGTAAGGGTAATTACCTTTTCAGTACTGAAAGGAGCATCTTCTACCCATATCCTACCTACTTTTAATAAATTTTTCTGATCATTGTTGATCACTTGATAGTTGTCATACCTGCTAATCATTTGGGCAGGTAAATTTCCATCTACAGTACCTACTCTTTTTCCTGTCCCTTTATCAAAATTGATATAGTAATAGGAAAAATCATCATATATATTTTTAAGGTTATTGCTTGTATCTGTTCTTGACTCTTTTCTTTTGAAACCATTTCCATTGTTGGTATCATAAAGGTTGTATCCATTAGGACCCTGTGCATAGAATAAAGCATAGTCGTTATCATTCCATACTCCGTCATCTTCACCTACTACCTGTATAGCATTTTCCTGTAAAGAACTGTATCGTGCATCCTGATTGAATTCAGGAAGCATAACTCCTCCATTTCCATAGATCCTCATATTTTTTGGATTGACAGAAGAAGGGTTAATTCCATTATCTCTTAGAAACTGAGCTGTAATTTTAAAGACCCCGGATTTGTCTACCTTTATTTTGTAAAAGCTTCCGCTGGCAAGAGGATTGCCCGTAGTTCCTATTTTATTGACACTTTTAAAAGTATTGATAGGAGTAGAAGTCTCAGAAACATTAAACGAAGATAATCGCTGAACACGTCCATTGGTATATTTAAATAACCCTACACTGATACTTGCATATCTTTCTCCATCCAAGGTATAATAGGTTACCTCTGCAATGTCATGATCGGGAAGGCTTCCCTTGTTTAGTTCATATAAATCCTGATTGGAAACTCCGTCCCAGGCAAGGTCAGAAATTTTTAGCTCCCTCTCTCCGATTTTTTGCTTTGTTACTATAAAAACATTATTTTGGCTGAAAGAAAAACCTTCATTTTTAAAATTAGGAAGATTTAATTTTGTGTCGCCAAAATCTTGAATTTTAGAACCATTCCATTCTATGGTGTTTCTTTGAGCGTAAAGTGTTGATGCAAAAGCGATTAAAGATAAAAGCGTGATTTTTCGTCTCATGTTTATTATTGAAATTGCTAAATTACAAAATAAATGAAAATTTTAGAATTAAATTGTAATACAATAAAATTAATTTGTTATCGTTGTTCAAAAAAATCAAATCTTTATTTGATTTATTGAATAATTTATTTTTTCTTTGTACTCTTGAAAATATTTATATCGACTATGAAAAAACTAAAGTTGTTTTCATTAATAGCATTAAGTTCTACACTTGCATTAACCAGCTGTGGCGGATCAGGAACCAGCAAAGGTGGCGGTACCAAAAAATTTGTCAGTAAAACGGGTTGGAAACCAAACGAAAAACAGGGTTGGTTTTTTGCAGGAAAGCAACAGAAGCAGAAGGGTTGGCCGGGAATGGTATATGTAGAAGGTGGAACTTTTACAATGGGATTAGTGAAAGATGATGTTATGCACGATTGGAATAACACACCACGCAGAATGCAGGTGAGTTCATTCTTTATCGGAGAAACAGAAATTACTAACTACGAATACCGCGAATACCTTACATGGTTGAAGTATGTATTCCCTCCAAGTGATCCTAGCTTTAAGGAGATCTATAACGGTGCTTTACCGGATACCTTATTATGGGACAACAAATTATCTAGAAACGATTATAATGAACCTACCTTCGTTCTCCGGAATTCGATTACTATCCGGTAGTAGGAGTTTCTTGGACTCAGGCAAACAGATACTGTGAATGGTTGACAGACAGAGCTAATGAAAAAGCTTTAATGCAAGCTGGTATCATTGCTAAGGATATGTATATCAACGAATCCAATAACCAGGGTGGTACTGCATTCAACATGGATAAATTCAAAGCGAATGATCCTGAAATGCAAGGCTATATCAACGAAAAAAGAATGCAGCAGAAAGCTGGTATGAAAACTACCAACCAAAGATTGCTAGCTGCAAACAGAGCACCTAATGGAGCAATGGTTCAGAAATTCAGACTTCCTACTGAAGTTGAATGGGAATACGCAGCATTAGGGATGGCAAAAACTAGAGAATATAACCAATACCTAGGTAAAAAACCTGAAATCGAAAGATTAAGAGGTACCAAAGGAAGAGATAGAGGAATGTTCCTTGAAAACTTTAAAATGGGTAAAGGAGATTATTCTGGTATCGCCGGATGGAAGAACGATGGATCTGCACAAACTTCAGATGTAAGACAATATCCGTCTAACGACCTTGGAATCTATGGTATGTATGGTAACGTTGCAGAATGGACTGCTGATGTTTACAGACCTATCATCGATGAAGATTATAACGATTTCAACTACTACAGAGGAAACATGCCTCAGGCAATCGTAAGAAACGGTGACGGAACTTACAAAATGATTGACGAAGGAACAATCAAGTATGATACATTATCTGATGGTAGATTAGTATACAAAGGACTTCCAGGACAATTCGAAAGAGAAACAATTGCTGATTACAGAAACTATAGAGATGGTGATAAACAATCTTCTTTAGAATACAGAAGAGAATCAGATTCAGCTGCAGGGTTTGATATGTACAATGCTCCTCGTCAGAGATTCGTTGTAGATGCAGGCGGTAGAGTGAAAATGCAAAAAGATGCTAAAGACAGAACTTCAACGATCTCTAACGAAGTAAGAGTTGTAAAAGGAGGTTCTTGGCAAGATACTGCATACTGGTTGGATCCGGGACAGAGAAGATATAAAAACCAAGGTAGAGCTTTTGGTTGGGTTGGGTTCCGTGTTGCACAGGATGCCAGAACAAACGACAAGAGCAGAACAAGAAGATAATATTTATCAAAATACTTTTAAAAAACCTTCCGGATTTTCGGAAGGTTTTTTATTTTTGGACTATGAAATCGCTTCAGTAAAAAATTCTGAAAATACTGAGCCGGATTTAACGATTACATAGTGATCCATTTGAAAAAAAATATATATTTCCACATGAATATAGAACAGTTTTATCCTTTATTTTTACAGGCTGATAAAGTAACAATCGATAGCCGAAAAATAGCCAGAAATGATATCTTTTTTGCCTTTTCCGGTGATAATTTTAATGCGGCAACGTTAGCAGAAAAAGCCATTGACGAAGGTGCGCTGGCTGTCATTGTTGAACAGTCCGAATTTGAAAATAAGGATAAGAATATTTTCTATGTCCCGTCTACTCTTGAATTCCTGCAGCAATTAGCCATCTACCATAGAAGCCATCTTAATATTCCTTTTATTGGTCTTACAGGAAGCAATGGCAAGACAACAACAAAGGAGCTTATTCATGCTGTCCTTTCAGAAAAGTTTAATGTTCAGTACACCTATGGAAATCTGAATAATCATATTGGAGTTCCGTTAACGATTCTTTCCATCAAACCTGAGCACGAAATGGCTGTTATTGAGATGGGAGCCAATCATCAGAAAGAAATAGAATTCCTTTGTACCATTTCACAACCTGATTTCGGATATATTACCAATTTTGGGAAAGCGCATTTGGAAGGTTTTGGCGGTTTTGAAGGAGTGATTAAAGGAAAATCTGAACTATACGATTATCTTAAAGAAAATCATCAGACCATTATCGTTAATGAAAATGATCCTGTTCAGGTTGAAAAAACTGAAAATTATTCTCCTAAGATCACGTTTGGAAAAGGAGAGTCGGATTATACTTTTGAATCCTTCTCAGAAGATCATTTTGTGGGTTTAATGTATAAAGGAGAAAAGACGGTATCTAAACTTACCGGGGAGTATAACTTTACCAATCTTTGTGCAGCGGCAAGTCTTGGGCTTCATTTTGGAATCAGCTTTGAAAAAATAAAGCATGCAGTAGAGCAATATACACCTACTAATATGCGATCGCAGGTGGTGAAAAAAGAGAACAAAACATTGGTGCTCGATACATACAATGCTAATCCAAGTTCGATGACCGCTTCATTACATAACTTTATCACGTTTGAGGGTCGTAAAACGATTATCATTGGTGATATGCTAGAATTGGGGGATGAGAGTGTGAAAGAGCATCAAAACATCTTAGAATTAGCTAAAATGCTTGGATTTGATACCATTATTACTGTTGGAAAACATTTTAAAGGAGTCAATTCATCAGATCTTGCCTTTGAAAATACAACTGAGCTGACTGAATACCTGAAACAACATAAAATTCAGTCAGAAAATATACTATTGAAAGGATCTAGAGGAATCGCACTGGAAAAGGTAATCGATTTTATTTAGCCTTTAAAGCCCAATATTCTTTTACAATAAGCTGAATATTTTTGAATGTGCTTGGGAAAACTTCATCTTCAATCTGAGGGATGTTTTTCCAGGCAACTTCAGTAATTCCTTCTTCAATCTGTGGCTTTGAAGTATCTTCACCACTGAAATTCATTTCAACCAATGGGTACATTTCAGGATTTTCTCGCCGTTTCTTTCGATGTAAATATGATAAGTGGTATTGATAAACTGTACCAGCTCTACATCCCTTAACCCAGTTTCTTCTTCAATTTCTCTTACCGCAGATTCTTCTCTGGATTCTCCTTTCTCCATTTTTCCCTTTGGAAGATCCCATTTTCCTAACCTTCTGATGAAAAGCATTTCACCTTCAGGTTTAAGAACAAGCCCTCCGGCTGCTTCTATGATTCTAAACAGTTTTTGAAATTCCTGCCAGATTTCGTCAATATTCTCTCCATAAACATTAAGTTCGTTTACAGAAGTATTCTCTAAAAGATCTAATGCAATCTCTAAAGTCGTGAAACTTTCATACCCCAATTTTTTTTCAAGCTCTTCGGGATGTTTAGATATCAATAATTTTTTTTCGTTCACAAAAACTTTATACATCTTAGATATTTATAGTTAGTATTGATCCTTAGGTGAATATGGTTTCAAAAGGCGAAAAAACAATATGCTTTTACTGCACTTTTTACCATAATTTATACGCAAATATATCAAATTATAGCAACAAAATAAACCAATTGACACGCTTTATTTTCTGAGTGCGAACAATTGTTTGGTTTAGTTTACAATAACATTATTTCTTAATAGTTTTATTTATAGAGAAGCATTCTCTTTTCAGGTTTAGCCTTTCGCTTTTAAAAGTATGCTTTGGATAACGTCTTTGTGGATTTTTTTCATAATTTTGTTGTTATCGTAAATGTAAAGAACCTTATCTTTATAGGAATTTAAATACAGAATAAAACAATGAATTTAGAAGGACGAAAAATTATTGTCAATAAATCATCTAAGGAGTTAAGTGAATTGCTGAAAACTCCTGAAAATTACAAAGATTTCATGCCGGATGGTCTTCAGAAATTTGAAACAAAAGATAATGGTTTTAAATTCGGATTACAAGGAATGCCTGAAATTGCACTGAAAATAGATGAGGTAAACGATCAAAAAGCCATATTGAAATCTGCAAGCTCAAGCCTTGATTTTTCATTAACAGCTACTTTAAACCCTATCAATGAAAACCAGACTGAAGTTCAGATGTTGTTTGAAGGAAAATTCAACCCATTCATCAAAATGATGGTAGAAAAGCCATTACAGAACTTTATCAATACATTGACAGATAAGATCGAAGCCTACAAATAATACATAAAAAACCTTCATTATTGAAGGTTTTTTTATCTACTACTGATTCTTTTTAAACAACCCGGCTTTTAAATTAGATCCGATGGAACCTTCTGCTAATTGCAGATAATTGCGTTTACTTTGATCTTTTTCAATTTTTATACTCCCGGTTGTCCGTACATTTTTCATTTCCAGGAAATCTGTTGAAGTGGCATCACTATCACTTAACGGACCACTTCCGTATCCGGCGAGTTTGGTGTAGTCAGCGAAAATACTATCGGAAGCTTTATATTTGCGTGTACTGCCTTTTTCCCTAATCCATATCGTATTCGTGTTGGCTATGATATTATGATGAAAGTCAAATTCCTCTCCATTAGTTCCTTGTGTTGTCCAAACACCACAGAAATAGCCGCCATATACCAGAGAATAACGCATGGCACTCCGGCTGCCGGTTCCACCATCATTTTTCCAAAAAACAACAGGAATTTTACAGTTGAAGAAGACACAATGATCGATAACCAGACCATAACCATTGGCTATCACGCCCACATGTAATGGCAGTACGTCTGCATTTCCGGCAAACAGGCATTGTGTTACGAGCAGATCATCCAGGTTTTTTCCATCGCGCCAGATAGGATAAGAACGGCGCAGGTTGCTACCATCTATGTAAGAATAATCCGGGCTTCCACTAAAACGAAGACCTTCAATAGTGACATGGCTTACCTCTGGTTGTATACCTCTTGCTTCTTGTCCGCCTATACCTGGCTCAAGGGGAGTAGCCGTTACTACAACCGGCATTTTTTGAGGAGTCCAATCGGTATCATCAGGCATGACATCCGCACGAATGACAAGACGGTTTTTAAGAGTATACTTGTCATTGTTGAATACAACAGTTTGCGTCAACAGGTGCACTCCTTCTGAAAGGATAATTGTGGTAGCTTCCGGAGCTTTGTTTAAATTGACCCGTTTTGCCGCTTCTAAAATAGTCTTTAATGGTTGTATCTTTGTTCCTGTATTGGAGTCATTACCCGTCTGAGGATTAATGTATAATTCTTCCGCCTGTATTAAGCCAATACTCATTAAAAACAGGAGAAAACTAAATGTGTATTTTGTCATATTCCTTTTTTATGTAAAATTAGGAACACTCTTGCTTTATAAAAAGGTCATTTTCTCTTTAAAATGATCTCTTATATATTCTTTCTGTATTGTTGCGGAGTAATGCCTGTAAGCTTTTTAAAGAAACGATTAAAATTAGAAGGATCTGAAAAACCGAAATCATAAGAAATCTCTTTCGCTGATTTATTTTGATAAAGCTGTTTTTTTATTTCTGAAATCAATTTGTAATGGATCATTTGCTGAGCAGATAACCCACTAAACTGTCTGCAGATTTTATTAAGGAATCCCGGGCTGATATTCAGCATTTTTGAATAAGCTTCAACGCTTCGATCATTCACAAATTTTTTTTCCAGTAAAGATCGGAATCTATAAAAATCAGAATGAATAGAGGTGTCTCTTTGAACATTGTAAACACTTGCATAATACCGGTTGAGAATGACCAGTAACTGATAGAGAAACGATCTGATCAAATGATTGCTGTCATTTTGAAGCTGCCCGAATTCTTCCTGTATTTCATATAAAAGATCCCTGCATCTTCCAAATTGTACCTCTGATAACTGAATTTTGGTAGGACTTGAATACTGATGGAAGTATTGAAAGCGATACAAGAATAATTCATCCGAGAAAAAAAGGTGAAGAAAATCTTTTTCAAAGAATAAAATATAACCCTTAACTTTTTCTTGAATTTCCCAACATCGAACTTGCCCGGGACTTGTAAAAATAATAGTTTGTGGGGCTATTGATATCTTATTTTCGTCTAATGTAAAAGTTCCGGCTCCTTCTTCGATGAAAATAATTTCGTAAAAACTAAGTTGATGTAATGTATTATCTAAGACATAATTATTCAATGTTTCGATACGTCCTATATCTAATAACAGCTCCAGACCATATTTACAAGGGAGAAAGTGATACGTTTTAATTTTTGTGACTGCTGCCATTTTTTCTCGTTCTAGGAATGAGTTAAAAATACAAATTTTCAGTCACCCTTATAGCTTAGCCTAATTTTATGAATTGTAAAAAAGAAGGATATAAACTTAATTTAGGCAATGGTTCCTGAGCTATGATCAGCAATACTTCCTGTAGCTGAAGAAAGAACATTGATCTCATTGTTCATTTTTAAAACTCCCATGAACGCAAAGATTAACGCCTCCTTATATTCGATGATTTCCTGTTGAGGAATAATAACCTCAGACTTCGTTTTTGCTTTTATTTTTTCAATGAGAAAAATATTATAAGCGCCACCGCCGGTCACCAAAATATCCTTTAGCTTGTATTGATTGATCACCGTTGAGATTTGCTGGGCAATATGCTCTGTAAAGGTAGCTAATGCATCCAGAGAAGCTATACCATCCAGGGTTGGAAATATATATTGATGACACCATTCTGCCCCCAATGATTTTGGGTGAGACTGTTGGTAAAAATCTAAAGAATTAAGTTCATTAAGTAAACTTATATTAATTTCTCCTTTTCTTGCCAAATCCCCATTTTCATCGAAACTTGTATTAAGTTGTTGTGCTAAGTGATTAAGAATAATATTAACAGGAGCAATATCAAAAGCAATTCTTTTACCTTCCGATACCAGAGATATATTTGAAAATCCTCCCAGATTAAGACATGCATCATATTCGGAAAAAAGAAGTTGGTCACCTATAGGAACTAGAGGAGCGCCATTTCCTTTCATGAGAACATCCTGGCTTCTGAAATCATAGAGTACCGGTACGCCTGTTTCTATTTTAATGGCTTTGCCATCTCCGATCTGAAGAGTAAATTTTCTTTGAGGTTGATGAAAAACGGTGTGGCCATGAGATGCAATCAAATCAATATTGGCAAGCTGATGTCTTTCAATAAATTCCTTAGTCTTTTGTCCAAGATAAAAACCGTAATCAGCATGAAGTTCCAATAGGTCTGTTACGGAGAAATGAATGGAATTTTTAAGCTTATTTTCCCACTCCGTAGAATAGGGAAGGGTTTCTGCTTTCAGAATCTGAAAATGCCATTTGTCCTTTTTTTCAAATTCAGCAAGACAGATATCTAAACCGTCCAGACTTGTTCCGGACATCAATCCAATGGCAAGAGTTTTCATTGTTACAGAAGCTATTTTTTATTCTCAGAAAGTCTTTTTGAGCTAAAATCTCCAGAATTATTATAGAAAGTATATTCCGAAAAATCATCCTTGGCAGTCATTCCGTTAGCTCCTACAAGGGTTGAACCATCTTCCATGGTAACATACACTGTATCTTTCGTGTAGATTTTCCTTTTCTTCTGATCCCAAAAAATACTCTGCATGGCGAATTTTTGACCTTCATTGGTTGTAATTCTTACATTACCTCTAGCCTCGTAAAATTGTTTATAATCAAAGAATTTGGCATATTTCGCCTTGATTGTTCCTGGGATTTTTGGCTTTTTCTTATCGAAAAATTCAATATCAATTCCTTTTCTGGCTACGGTATAAGGACTGTCTATCAGCTCATATTTTTCAATGATAGGAGCTTTGGCCTTCAGAATTACAAATCCGGAATCCCGTTGTATGATATTAGCATTATTAATGACCTGTGAAGGAAAGTTTTTACTATTATTTCCATTCTTTTTGGTAAGATCTTCTTCACAGGATGTGAATATAAAAAATATAGCACAACTAAAAAGGTATGCTATATTTTTATATTGTATTTTTTTTGAAAAATTCATTCTAGTTATATAGAGCTTTTCTAAACCATTTATCAGCAAAGTTGAAGCCGAATTTCAGGTTGATAAAGTTCTGGTTGATAAGGTTGTTCTGAAGAGTACCTCTCTTCCCTAATTCTACACCAATCTCTAGACCACTCATTCTTGTAATACTGCTGTTTTTGAATGGTAACATTACTCCGGCAGAAATACCAAACTTATTGATGCTGTTACCTTCTAGTTTAAGATCTCCTCTTTCATAGAACGCACCATATCTGTAGATTACCCTTGAGAAATAGCTTCTGAAGTTGTTGTAGTTAGGTAAATACCATCCTCCGGCAGAAATTCTGTAGGTATCCTGCAGGCTGAAAGATTTTCCGAAATAAGAAATGTCTTCTCCTTTTTTATAATCAATCTGCCCGGAAAAGAACCAATGATTTTCACTTCCATATCCAACCCCTACGGATGCTTGTAATGGAAGAAGGTTCTTAGATTTAGTTTTTAGATTCTCAATTTCATTGACATCAATCTTGTCACCGGCTGCATTAGCATATCTGTAAGTACTGTTGATGTACTCAGTGGTCATATTACTGGTATTCCCGAAAGTAGCGGTAGCTCCAATCGTTAATTTCTTATCAGTACGAGGGTTGAGCTTTTGATAACTAGTACCTAAAGTAAAGTTGAAGTTTCTAATCCTGTTTTTCGTTTCATACCCATTGATATACTCAGAATTGGTAGCATGAAATTCAGTAAGATCAGACAGGTCTCCGAAATATATATTGGCTCTTGCCCCTACATTGAATTGATCATTGATTTTATAAGATAAAGCCACTGCAGCAGTGTTTAATGTACCGCTTCCTTTAAAATCATTCTGGAAAACAGTTCCGTCCTTTTGAGTCTGCTTATTTTCAATACTATAACTTTTTGAACTATAGGGCTGATAGGTAATTCCCATTTTAATCTTTGAGGAAATAGGGAATGCCAATGAGATATTAGAAAGATACGTAGAATGCTTTGTAGATTTCGTATCGTTATAATTCGATTTGAAATAGTTGTTTTCGTTGGTAGCTTCCAGTTTGATACTTGTAAGTTCGAAATTGGCGTTGTTTGCAGGGTTTGCAAAGTTGAAACTACTGGTAAAATCACTTATAAAAGCAGTAGATATACCTCCCATGGAAGTAGTTTCGATCGTATTATCATATTTTACATCCCCAATTCCATATTTTGCATACGGAGAGTTACCTAGACTCTGTGCATTCAGAAAATATCCAACTGATATGAATGATACTACAAAGATTTTTTTCATTCTTTATTTTTAAAATAATGCGCAAATATCTTAAATATTAATGAATTGTAAAAATTATATGTGGTTAAAGTTTGTTAAGGGCTGTATAATGGGGAATTTTTAAGCTTTATAGATTATTACTGTTAATTGTGAATCATGGATTTACTTTGTTTGATCATTTGTCTATTTTAATCTATAATTCACTATTTTGGCAGCTGTGAGTGGTGAGGTGACGATGTCTAATCCCTTTTATTCGTGAATATCTTTTACCATTTGTTTTCTATTAACTTTTTGCAGGCAAAAATTAACCATTCATAAATTTAACTCTGAATTCTTCTCCAGTTTTTTTATCTTTGAAACATGAATTGGGAGAACATCGCAGGACAAGAAAATCTGAAAAAACTTCTTAGAGAAAGCATTGCTGAAAACAGAGTAAGCCATGCCCAGCTTTTCGTAGGAAAGGAAGGATATGGTACTTTACCTATGGTGTTGGCTTATGCAAAGGAAATTTTGAGTCAGGAAAATGAGCATGCAGCTTCAAAAGTAGAACACCTTAATCACCTGGATCTGCATTTCAGTTTTCCCGTTTTTACAGACAATAGAAATTCTTTAAGTAAAAATAAATTTGAAGAGTTCCGAGAAATGATTCAGGCTTCTCCATATGCAAGTTATGATGATTGGACCGCTTTTTTGGAATCAGAAAATAAGCAACTTTTCATTTCAGCAGACGAAGTTGATGATCAAAATCAGAAGTTTTCTTTAAAAAGTTTTGAAGGCGGAACTAAAATTTTGATTGTCTGGAGAGCAGATAAAATGAATATAGCCGCATCAAACAAGTTCCTGAAGTTTCTTGAAGAACCACCGGCAAAAACTATTATTCTTCTTACAGCAGAAAGTACCAACGATATTTTGCCAACCATCCTTTCCCGTACTCAGGTAGTAGAAATTCCGAGAATTCATGATGAGGATATTGAAGTATATTTAAAAAAGAAATTCTCAGTTTCTGAAGAAAAAGTAAGAGAAATTGTTCATGAAGCACAAGGAAATCTAAATGAAGCAATCAAACTTCTGAACTCAGGAGATAAAAGCAACGAATTTGAAAAACTTTTTGTACAATGGGTTCGTGATGCCTTTATGGTAAAGAAGAAACCAGAATACCTGAGAAGTATTATTTCATGGGCCAGAGAAATTGCAGGCTGGAATAGAGAAAAGCAAAAGAATTTTTTGAATTATTGTTCAGAAATTTTCAGATTGGCACTTCTTCAGAATTATCAATCAGAGAATCTGGTGTATAAAAAAATCGATGCCAATGGTTTCAACTGGGCTGGTTTTTCAAAGTTCATCAGCGGTGCGAATATCGAAAGTATTCTTGAAGAGATCAATACTGCAGATCTGCATCTCACAAGAAATGGAAATCCTAAAATTGTATGGACGGATCTTGGAATTAAACTATCAAGATATATTCATAAAAGTACATAAAAAAAACTCCGGAATTTGTCCGGAGTTTTTTTTGGTATGGTGACTTAGACTGCCTTTTTTTCTTTCACAGTCTTTTTATCTTTTCCTTTTGGGGTATTCTCTGCAGTCTTCGTCTTTGAATCACAGCCTTTATGGTGAGCATCTGAGCACGCTTTTTTGTCCTTTACGGAGCACTCTTTTTTATCTTTTCCGGCACAACAGCCTCCTTCTTTAGGCTTTTCCTGAGCATAGCTGAAAGTAAATAAGCTGATGGCAAGAATTGAGATGAGTTTTTTCATGATCTAAAATTTTTAAAGTGGCTAAATGTAATATTTTTTTGGGTACTCTAAGAATTTTTTAATGATGTTTGAAATTCCTGGAGTTCTTTTTCCATAAAATCCGGATCATTCAGTTGTTTTCGCATTGATTTAATAGTACCGATGGTGCTTTCTAGAGCAGTTCTGAACCATGGAAATTCCTGGCTTAAAGAGGTGAGCTTTGCCAAAGCTCTCAAAGAATGATCAGTTTGAGCCAGCTGCACAGCATGTTCATATCTGAAGACAGGGCAGTAGTAATATTCTTCTGCAATATAATCCCACCTATCATTATCTGCTTCTGCATTCATCAGGTAGAGCATGGCGAAAATAGAAGAATCTGTATAGCCTTCAGAGAATTTGAAACAATCGAAAACAGATTGCGTATCATTTTGTTCCATTTTTTTGTCCAATACCTCATGAAACAGCTGATGCGAAAGTTCTTTTTCAGAATGATTTCCTATAATATGAAGCACCGTTGCATATTCTACTTTTACATTATCGTCTTCCGGATGGTGGTGGTAAGCTGTTTCAATATACTCTTTTGCTGCAGGATTATCCAGCAATACCCGGTGAAGTTTTGAAAGGGAAACCAGTTCTTCTTTGGTGAAATTTCTCTTGTCCGACATCTTTTGATCAAAATATTGAAGAGCCTTTTGAGGATAACGGTCTTTAACAAACCTTTCAATAGCCTGCCAGTCTTCTAATTTTTCAAATTGAGATTGATCCCAAAAGCGATAGAATAGGGACAGACGATCCCATTTTGATTGAATACCTGCCCATTCACTGAAAAGTTCTGGATAAGCCTTATGAGCAGTTAGAATATTGCCTTTGTTATCTTCGGACTCAATAGTGATATCAAGACTTGGATCAGAGTGAAACCTTTTGAATGCTTCAATAATTTCAAGATCAAAACGATTGCCGTCTTCATTTATTAATGCGGCAGTTGTTTCTTCTGTTGATACAATAGTTTCTTCCATTAATGGAATATTTACTTCTTCAGACAATGGAGTAATTGTTTCTTCTAATGAAATAGGGTTCTCATTGTTAACTGAAGGTGTAATTATTTCATCCGGAGAATCATTTTTTTTGAAAGCAGCTTCCTTAGTGTGATCTTTTTTCTTCATCCACTTGAAAAGGAAATCAAATAGGCCCATAGACTTTGTTTTTTGTAAATATAAATTAAATCTATATTAAAAAAATCAATCAATCGTTTGATTTTATGTAAAAGTTGTGTAAATTTGCACCCTGAAAAATGAACACTAACATGATTTCAAAAGAAGAAAATATATTATTCGCAGCAGAAAAGCTCTTTGCGGAAAAGGGTTTTGAAGGAACTTCAACCCGGGAAATTGCAAAAGCGGCTAATGTAAACATCTCTATGATCTCGTATTATTTTGGATCAAAAGAAAAACTTTATGAGAAATTGGTTGAATACAGAATGAATGAAGGGCAGTTTTTTTCAAGAGATATTGTAGAAAGAACAGACCTTAATGAATGGCAAAAAATTGAAAAAATAATAGACCAGTTTTCTAATAGGATAAGAACTCAAAAATGCTTTTACAGGATCATGCAGAGAGAACAGCTTCATACCTCTAATCCGCAGATCGTAGAGTTTTTAAAACAAACCAAAATGTCATTCCTCTCTATGTACTCCCGAATACTGGAAAGTGGTCTTAAGAGTGGCGTTTTTACAAAGAATCCTCTTATTTATCTGCTTCATTCTACCATAAGCGGAACCCTATTTTATGCATTTAATGCTAAAGAAATGTATAAAGAGTTTTTGAATGATACAGAAGATGAGGATGTATTTGACGAAAAATTTTATACCGAACTTAATAAACATATAAAACATTTACTAAAAGACCTTTTAGGTTATGAAGAGAATAAATAACTCAGTGATTGCATTATCACTATTCGTAGGAATAGCAAATGCAAATGCTCAGGAGAAAAAGACCCTTTCTCTTGACGAAGCTGTGCAGCTGGGAATCCAGAACAGCAAGAATCTCAAGATCGATGCAGCCAAGATCGAGGAGGCTACCGCTGATCTTTTGGAAGCTAAAAACAAACAGCTTCCGGAATTAAAGGTTTCAGGAAGCTATATGTATCTTCCGATAAAACCCAATGTTGATATCAAACTTCCTGGAGTTTCAGGAGGAGCTGGAGGCCCAGAGGTACACCAGGTAGTATATGGTTCAGCTAATCTTAGCGTTCCAATTTACAGTGGTGGAAGAATCAAATATGGGATTCAGTCAGCAAAATATTTGGTAGAAGCATCAAAATTAAGCACCGAAAATGATAAGACTGCCATTGCTTATAATGTTGCCCAGGCTTATAACAACTTGTTTAAAGCTAACCAGTCGATAAAGGTTTTTGAAGAAAATCTTGCTGCTTCCCAAAAGAGAGACGAAACTTTCCTGAAAATGGAAAATAACGGATTGATTGCTAGAAATGACAGATTAAAGGCTAATCTTCAAACTTCCAATATCGAACTTCAGTTGCTTGAAGCCAAAAACAACTACAATATTGCCAACATCAATATGGATTTGTTATTAGGAATTCCTGAAACTACAGAAATCGAAGTGGATCAGAATTATATTGAAGAAGGTTCAGATGTAAAACCTGTTGACTTTTACGTAAACGAAGCCAGAGAAAATCGTAAGGATTTACAGGCTTTAGTTCAACAGAGAAAGGCCGCTGAACTGGGAACAAGGTCAGCTAAAGCAGAAAATCTGCCTTCAATAGCCTTTACCGGAGGATATGTAGCGGCAGATATTCCTAAGTTTCTTACAGTTTATAATGCCATTAATGTAGGAATCGGAGTTTCTTATAATTTATCCAATATCTGGAAAGAGAATTCTTCATTAAGACAATCTCAGGCTAGAGAAAAGCAGTTAGCAGCTACAGATGAATTACTGAATGATAACATTAAGCTTGATGTGAACAGAGAATACCAGAATACAGACTTTTCTAAAAAGAGAATTGTTGTTTTCGAAAAATCTGCTGAACAGGCTAATGAAAACTACAGAATTACCAAAAACAAATATGATAACGGTCTTGCAACCATGACAGAATTATTGGATGCAGATGCTGCTCAGATTGCCGCTAACGTTGGGGTAATCAGTGCTAAGGCAGATGCTGCATTAGCATACAGAAAACTATTACAGACAACAGGAACTTTAACAATTAAATAATCAGATCGAAACCAAAATGGAAAATAATAATACACAGGCAGCTGAACCTAAAAAGAAAAAAAGTTTAGTTTTTCCTATCATTTTAGCAGCTGTAGTAATCGGAGGTGGACTCTATGGTTACAGAGCATATAGCTACGGACAGTATCACGAAGAGACTGACGATGCTCAGATTGCTTCCAATATGTCACCGGTAATTTCTAAAATCTCAGGATATGTAGCTCAGGTAAAAGTAAAAGATAACCAGTTTGTAAAGAAAGGAGATACGTTGGTGATTTTGGATAACAGAGATCAGAAAATGGCTCTTGAACAGGCTCAGGCAGCATTATCTACAGCCAAAAGTAATATTTCAAATGCAGAAGCTACTACAACAGCTACTTCAAAAAATATCGGTTCTTCAGAAGCAGCGGTAGTAACTGCTAATGCTCAGATTGAAGCAGCAAAAGTAAACGTTTGGAAAACTTCTCAGGATTTGAAGAGATATGCTAATCTTGTAAAAGACCATTCTATTACAGAACAGCAATATGAGCAGGCTTTAGCAGCAAAACAATCTGCAGACAGACAGTTACAGGTTTTGGTTGATCAGAGAAATCAAATTGCTCAGCAAACTCATATCGCTTCTTCTCAAACGGCTGCAAGTTCACAACAAATCAGTGTTGCCGGATCTGTTGCTAAACAAAGAGAAGTAGATGTAGAAAATGCAAAATTGAATTTATCATATACCGTAATCCTTGCGCCTGAAGACGGACATGTAGGAAAAGTGTCTACACAGGCAGGTCAGTATCTGCAGGCAGGATCACAGTTGTTTGCTTTGGTTAAAAACGATCAGAAATGGGTTGTAGCCAACTTTAAAGAAACACAGGTAGATAAAATGGTAGAAGGACAAAAAGTGAAAATCGAGATTGATGCTTTCCCTGATCAGGAATTTGAAGGAGTGGTAAGTTCTTTCTCTCCGGCTACAGGAGCTACTTTCTCTATTCTTCCTCCGGATAATGCGAGTGGTAACTTCGTAAAAGTAGTTCAGAGACTTCCTATAAAAATCGATTTTGTAAATCTTGATAAGAATATTGCCAAAAGATTGAGAACAGGAATGAACGTGAAGGCTGAGGTTGCTTTGAAATAGTATTCATGTACTTACGTAAAATGTATTCATGATGAATTTAAATCATTAATACATCCTACATTTTACATTAATACAAATATTCAAATAAAATTATGCAAGATTCATTAGTAGAATATGGAGCGCGGAGAGTAATCATTACGATTACAGCTATCCTATGTGCCCTTCTTGAAATTGTAGACTCCACGATTGTTAATGTTGCCTTGAATGAAATGAAGGGGAATCTTGGATCTACACTTTCAGAAGTGGGTTGGGTAATCACGGCTTATGCCATTGGTAACGTAATTATAGTACCAATGACAAGCTGGCTTTCCCAGCAATTTGGACGTAGAAATTACTTTGCGGCATCCATCATTATATTTACCATATTTTCATTTTTATGTGGAAATGCGACCAATATCTGGGAACTTGTGTTCTTCAGATTGATGCAGGGAATCGGTGGGGGAGCCTTATTGGTAACTTCACAAACGATCATTACGGAATCTTATCCGATAGAAAAAAGAAGTATGGCTCAGGCTATTTATGGTCTTGGAGTAATCATTGGCCCTACATTAGGTCCGCCTCTTGGAGGATATATTGTTGATAACTTCAGCTGGCCATATATTTTCTATATTAATATTCCGATTGGAATTGCAGCAACCTTGATGACGCTGCAGTTTGTAAGAAGTCCGAAATATGCAGAAAAACGCAAAGTCTCGGATGTTGACTGGATTGGAATTGGATTGCTGGCAGTAACTGTGGGTTCATTACAGTTCATTCTGGAAAGAGGACATGAAGAAGACTGGTTTGAAAGCGGAATGATCGTGGCCTTCACAGTAGCCGCAATTTTAGGATTTATATTATTCCTTTGGAGGGAACTTACCTTTAAATATCCTATCGTTGAGCTCAGGGTGCTTAAAAACAGTAATTTAAGAATCGGAACCATGATGTCATTCGTGCTTGGATTTGGGCTTTATGGGTCAACGTTTATCGTTCCATTGTATACTCAGAGTATTTTAGGTTGGACGGCACTTCAGTCAGGAGCTTTGATGATTCCGGCAGCTTTAACGACAGCCTTTATGATGCCAATTATTGGTAGATTACTGGCAAAAGGAGCGAAACAACAGATTCTGGTTTCTTTAGGATTATTCATCTTCTTTGTCTATAGTTTCTGGGGATATAAAATTCTGTCACCGGATACCAGTAAAGATGCATTTTTCTGGATGCTGATTGTAAGAGGAGCAGGTTTAGGATTACTGTTTATTCCAATTACTTCCCTATCCTTAAGTACCTTGAAAGGGCAGGAGATTGGTCAGGGAGCAGCCTTTACCGGGATGATGAGACAGCTTGGAGGATCCTTTGGGATTGCAGCCATTACTACTTTCATTGCCAATGCAGGTCAGAAGTACAGGAATAATTTAATTTCCCATTTGGATGAAAATAGTTTTGAAGTTCAGCAAAGACTGGCAGCATTAAAGGCTAGTTTTGTAGCAAAAGGAATGACTCCTGACGCTGCAATGAATGCCGCTTATAAAATGCTCGACTTATCTGTCACCAAACAGGCAACAGTACTGTCTTACATGGATGTATTCCTTTACCTCGGAATCGTATTCCTGATATGTATTCCGTTTATCTTACTCGTAAAAGAAAGAAAGAGCAAAGAAAAAATAGATTTGAGTGAAGCCATGCACTAAATTTTAATTAAAAACCTTCGGATTTTCCGGAGGTTTTTTTTTGTGTAAAAAGCATATTTAAAAGAGATTATATGTGATAGGTGTTGTCAGCTTAATAACCTCATTCTTCCTTCTTCCAGATTTTTTGTCATATTAATTTTTCATTTCTTTTTGTTAAAAATAAAATCACTTATTGGAGAATTTGTTTATTTTTTTTAGCTTTACATTACCAAATGAAAAAATATGAATACATTCCCTCACCTCAAAAATACCTCTTCAGGAACTAAGATCAGGAGTACCATTTTCTGATGTATATTGATTAGTTTACCCACAACTTTATGAAGTTTTGATGTCTTATGTTTGAATAATGGCAATGTTTGTGATTTTGAATCACGACAAGATGTGGAAATGAGCTTGATTGATGATCAAGCAATATTACGTAATTACTACGTCTTTTTACACGATAATATCTGTATTCATTCTCTCTAATAACCTTAAAATTTAAAACGTATATGAGCCAGATCCAATTGCCAGAAACCTTTATGGCATTATCAGATTTCAGAAAACATGATGTTTATCTTCCTGAAATAGATCAGAATCAGATGATCTCAGATTTCTTTCCTGCAACGTTTACAGAACTTACCCAGCGTCTTTCAGATATTACAGGAGCATTTTATGGCGGATTATTGAAACAGGCAGGTAACCTTTATGGTGAGGAAGCTATTAATGAACTTTCTACCGCTTTCATGCATGATCTCGGATCAAAAATGGCCTTGAGAATCCTACAAACCAAACCTAATTTGCAACCTGGAATTCCAGCAGTAGCAAAAATATTGATAGGAGCAGTTTTTACATCCAGTCCCGAATATAATTTTGATTTCAAAGAATTAAATGACCAGAGAGTTGAACTACTGATTAAAGGAGTGGACCGTTACCACAAAATCACACAAAGTCTCCAGATCGCAGGACTGTTGAAGTGGCCGGTTATAGAACCTTTTATACAGGGAGTATGCGATACTATGGGGCTGGATGTTTTATTTGAAATGAACGTACTGAAGCTTGATCCTGACAGCTCGTGTGCCTATCAAGTAATTGTGGAGGGAAGATAGGATTGATTGTAAGATAAAAGATCTAATCATTGAAGGTCAAGATTTGCTTGATTCAATCATGATGATGGCTTTACGTAACCTTATTATTGGTATCAATGATCCATAAAATATTAATAGGAGCGGGCTAAAGCCCGCTCTCTTTATAAAATATCATGCATCTGGCTTTAGCCAAAACTTAAGAACATCTGAATATATTCATTTATATCTTCATCAACATTCTATGTAACTATGTGGTGAAAATTAAACCACATAGCTACATAGGCTTTTTAGGAAAGCAACAGATCATTTCATTGGTGAATCCTATTTTACTTTATATTCTCTATCCATTCAATACCACTGATATCAATTATTTTTAAAGCATGAATTTCATCTTTTTGAAGAATATCCCCAATTTCGATATTGATATCTGCCTTTGCTCCCAGTGGAATAACAAGGCTGTATTTTCCAGGTTTCACTTTGGTTACATAATGATTTTTAATATGGTCTTTAGAAAACTTTGAGAGCTCCTTATGATCAAGTTCCTTAAGAATATTGCCGTTTTTATCCAGAATATGAATCCCAATGAGAAAAGAACCATATACATCGGCACCTTCTGTCCTGTAAACTTCAAATTTTAGGTCAGTATTATTATGTGAAATATGAGAAATCTCAAGCTTGGGCTTTACAGACTTATTATGCAAAGTTCCCCAAACACCTCCATGAAAATATTGGTTGGTATAGAGGGTAAGTGCAAAAATAATAAGAGAACCTGTCAGCACGAAGACTTTTGGTTGAGAAATAGGCAGTACTCCGGAACCCAGCCATTGAAACCATTTTTTTTGAGTGAAATGTATATTTTTCTGGATTAAATAACCATCAAAAGAATAAGAGCTACTTCCCGTAAGGAAAAGAACAAAACCACCTGCAACTCCCAGCACACCAATCTGCCATTCGTCTAAACAGGTCGTTCCCAACCATCCTGATCCCAATAGAATTCCCAACGCAAGACTGAATATTCCTATACTCATCAATCGGGTAAAGAGGCCAAGAATAATAAATAATCCTACGATAGCTTCGATAATTGTAAAAGTCATCATGGATCTCTGTAAGGCATCCGGATGGGTAACCAGATATTCTATGATGGGTTTAATTCCTAAGGCATTCGGTAGAAAATGATTGAATTTTTCCCCGATGTATCCCTTTTCATCCGGAATAAGTTTGTTTTCGAGAATAAGCCTGCGCCAAAAGGCTGAAAAGTAAGTCCATCCGATAACCATTCGGAGAGCTAAAGTATATAATCCGGCCAAATCATAAGACTGGCTGTTTGTAGTATGTTTCATTGAAGTTTATATTGTATTGTAAAAAACTGATTGTCGTGTAATAAGAGTCTTAACCCAGATTCAATTTCAGTCTTTTAAATAAAATATACTTCGGTGGGCTATTTCCTGTAGTAACCCCTGAGTATTCTTTAAAAAATAATTTGTCTTCCTTGGTATTTTTTGCAGTAGCATTACCATTCCAAAAAGATCCTTTGCATTTGAATTTTGCTTCAGCTTTTGAAATGGAGATTTTAGAGGAAGTAGTTGAAGTATCACAGCTTAGGGAAAGCCCGGAAGTTATTTTGACTTTATTTAAGCCGCTGATGTATTGAATGTCAAAAATATCAAGAACATTTCTTTTAACGGAACATGGCGATAATGAAAACACCAGTATAAGCATCGTAATGATGGCTTTGTAAGTCTTCATATGGATTTTGGTGTCTGACATTCCTACAAAACTACACTTTATTTTAATTTTAGCTCAATAAATTTCAAAAATTCATCCTGTTGATCTACAAATAAATAGTGCGAACAATTATCAATAAGTGTGAAATTTTCTTTTCCGACAATATTTTTAAGATCATTCAACTGCTTTTCAGAGAATATTCCATCATTTTTTCCATACACGGCAAAAAGAGGAATACCTTTTCTTTTAATCTCTTTTAAAGTTACTGTATTATCAAGATTGTTCAAGGGCTCATTCTGATAGAACTTGATAGGAGAGTCATGATTCCTGATATTATTTTTATAAAATTCGCCAGCTTCATATTCTCGTCGCAGGTTCTTACTTTCCAGAGTAGGATAGGGCATGTCGAAGAATTTGAGTTTACTTGCAGTTTCGTAGCTTCTTTTTCGATAGGCTGCTGAGTTTTTAGGTAAATTTTCTATTTCAGAGATCTCTTTTAATTGAGTTGGATCATTTTTAAAATATTCTTTGGCCTCTTTCAAAATATGATCATAGGTTTCCTGCTGGGTAAATAATGCTCCAGCAAGGGTAAGCGTTTGTACTTTTGCCGGAAACTGATGGGTAAATAAAGTGCCTATGATCCCTCCAAAACTATGCGCAAGAATATGCGCTTTTTTGAGGTGATAAGTACGATAAAGCTTATTCAGATCTTCAAAACTTTCTTTAAAAGTCATAGTGGCCTTTTCATCTTTGGAGCGTCCCTCACCACGTCTGTCGTATACAATCACATAGAATCCTTTATCAGCCAGCTTTTGTGCTGTAGTCCCTTCAAATAAAGTGGCATTTCCACTCGGTCCGCCATGAATAAAAATAACAGCAGGATTCTTTTCGTTTCCATAAGCTTTTGAATAGATATGCTGAGCATTTATGGAGAGTAAGAATAAGGAAAAAACAAGTGAGAATAATGATTTCATGGTTGATACTTTGGAGTAGCTAAGCTAATTAATATTCTTGATGTTTTTGAATGAAAAGGTGAATATTAAGCCATCCATCAAAACTTATTTGAATTTTTTCCACTCCTCCAGAAGAGTGGAGGTTTCTCCAATTATGATTTAGAGAATAATTTGAAGGAGTAATCTATTAATTAAAAGCTTTTGACATGTTCTTTTGTGCTCAATAAGCTTCCTTCCTCAAACCTCCATCTTCCTTTCTTCAAAAAATACACCCTACTGACTAACAGTTGTCACAGCCTTGTCTTATCTTTATCCCGTTAAACCAAAACAAATACTTCAATGAGTTATTGCTTAGCCATAAACGGAATGCAGCCTGAAAGCAGAAAAGAACTGCACAAAAATTACCATGATAATTATTATGGATTTCCAATTCATGATGATAATGAATTGTTTGGAAGATTGATTCTGGAGATTAATCAGGCAGGTTTAAGCTGGGAACGGTTTTAAAGAAAGAAGAAAGTTTCAGAAAAGCTTATGATAATTTTGATATTCAAAAAATAGCAGCATATACAGAAGAAGACCGTGAAAGGCTTTTAAGTGATAGCGGAATTATCAGAAATAAACTGAAAGTGAATGCCGCTATTGAAAATGCAAAAACTGTTATAGAGCTTCAAAAAGACTTTGGTTCATTTGAAAAATGGCTGGAACATCACCATCCTAAAACATTGCAGGAATGGATGAAACTTTTTAAGAAAACCTTCAAATTTACAGGCGGAGAAATCGTGAATGAATTCCTGATGAGTACAGGATACTTGAAAGGAGCACACCATGAAACCTGTCCAATTCATGCAAAAGTATTAGAACAGAATCCTTTGTGGAAGAAATAGTACATAGTTAACTTTGTTGCTAAATGTTTATTTTTTTCTATAATATGATTAATAAGATTGCTAATATAAATAACACCCATTATTTTTGTTGGACAAATTAAAACCAATGAAAATATTAATAATTGTGATCCACCCTGATCTCGAAAAGTCTATGATCAATAAAAGATGGACTGAAGAATTAAAAAAATATCCTGAAAAATATACCGTTCATCAATTACATTATGAATACCCGGACGGAAAGATTGATGTCGCTAAAGAACAAAAGCTGATAGAGTCTTATGATACAGTAGTATTTCAATTCCCATTTTATTGGTTTAGCAGTCCATCACTTTTGAAGCAATGGTTTGATGAGGTATTTCTTTATGGTTGGGCATACGGAAGCAATAGTGGGTACAAAGCAGGAGGAAAGAAAATGACATTGGCCGTTTCTACAGGAACTGATGAGGAGGGTTATAGTAACTCAGGTAAGTTTAAATATACTATGGATGAACTTTTTTGTCCCTACAAACTCACTTTCAGATACGTTAAATCAGAATATCAGGAGCCTTTTGTTTACTACGGATTAGAATTCAATTCTTCAGAAGAATGGATTGAAAGAAGTGTACCGATGTATCTGGAGTTTTTGAATGCTCTTTAGATCAAAGCAGTGGCTGATGCAACCCTTTGTGGAAGAGATAGAGAATAAAGAAAATAAGCTTATTTTCCATATTTTATAGTTTTTCTATTAAATTGTGTGTTATGTCTTTTAATATAATACACAATTTAACAAGGGATTAAGTGTAAATTGCTTATTAATAGTTGTTTATATGAATAATTACAGAGTCCAATATATCAGATCTCTTCTTTATTTATCTTCAGGAGATTTTTCAATTAATTGCCTGTGCTCTATTCCCCATTTCTCGAATTCCAGGATAATAGGTTTCAGCTTATATCCAATTTCTGTTAATTCATATTCTACCCTTGGCGGTACTTCAGCATATACGGTTCTGGTGATAATTTTATCTTCCTCCAGTCTTCTGAGTTGTAAAGTTAGCATACGTTCTGTAATGTTCTGAAGGCGCTTTTTCAGTTCTCCGAATCTCATTTTACCATTGATGAGGTAACAACAGATGGCTAATGCCCATTGTCCACCGATAATATTGGAGGCATACACTTCCGGACATTCGTCTGCAAGCGCTTTTTTATTGGCAAAATTAGTTGAGGTTTCCTTTATTTTAGTCATTACTTACATTTTTTATAGTACCCTACAATAGGTTGCTAATGTACGAAATGTAAGGAATGTATTGTAATTTTGTGGTAGAAATTTAAACATAATGAAGACTTTAGTAATTGTTACTCATCCTGAAATTGAAAAATCTGTTATCAATAAAAGATGGATTGAAGAGTTAAAAAAATATCCGGAAAAATACACTGTTCATCAATTATATGACGCTTATCCAGATGGTAAAATTGATGTTGTCAGAGAACAAAAGCTTATGGAATCCCATGATACTATTGTGTTTCAGTTTCCTTTTTATTGGTTTAGCAGCCCGCCACTTTTGAAACAATGGCTAGATGAAGTCATTTTACACGGCTGGGCGTACGGAAGTAACAGTGGATATAAACTGGCCAGGAAAAAAATGACCTTAGCAGTAACTGCAGGAATTGATGATGATGAATATTCTGCTTCAGGAAAATATAAATATACCATGAAGGAACTTTTCAGACCTTATGAACTGACCTTTGACTATATTAAAGCACACTACGAAGAGCCTTTTGTTTATTATGGGATAGAACGTGATCCTTCGGATGAGTGGATTGACAGGAGTGTGCCTATGTACCTGGATTTTTTGGATGCTCTTTCGGTCAATAACTGTGATCAAGATAGATTAGTCCTCGATAACTGCCAAGATTCTCTTTAATATTCATCATTATATCAGGAATATATTCATAACCTCCTTCAAGAAGGTGATTCATTTCATCATGGTATATATGATCAGTATTTTGAAGATAGGTGTTTAAGTGCTTTTCTGTACTGATATGCAGGTTGAAATTGGTGTCAAACCGAGATATTTCAAGTGATCCTTTCATTTCTTCTATATCAGGATATTCTTTAAAAACAGCGACTTTAAAGGAAAGAAGGATAAGATAATCAAGCATAAGATGAAGCTCATCACTGCTTAAAATTGTGTCAATTGTCAATTCTGGTGCCGTATCAAGAAGTGGAATATAAAACTTTTCAACTCCTATAGTGGCAAGTGAGAAGAGTAGAGGAACTTCATTGTGGATATTCAAATGATGAATAGTAATGAATCCATGATGGGCGAAGATTTCTTCATCTCCCTTGTGATCATTTTGATAGTACCAGGTAAACCAATCGAAAAGAGCTGTAAATTCGTTATTCTCTAAAGTGTAATTTTCTTGTTGAAGCTTTTTCAGAAGATTTTCATAGGATATGCCTGAAAATTCTCTTTTGCTTTTCAGAAAATCCCGGAAGGTTCCAAAACGTTGATTAACGATCTTTAAAAATACGTCAGGAAGGCTTGTATCTGAAATTTTTGGATACAGGTTTTCTCTGATCTTTGCTTTATCCAGTTTGTAAAGTTCTATATATCCACCCATTATTTCTCGTGATATATACTATTTTGATTTAAAAAAAGTATCGGTTTCGTATTGATATCTCCAATCAGTCCAATATTCCAATACTCTTTTGAACTCTTTTTGTTCGTATTTTAGAATTCCGTCTTTGGAATTGAAGCGTTCCAGATTCCTGGGTGTCGGAGAGGTTATTGAGCTGATTTTGTTCCGGCAGAGAAAACACTTGTCATTAAATACTGATTTTCTGTAACAGACAATACATTTTTCAAAATGGTCACAAACAGCATGGATTTCATTGTACTGATCCTTTGTAAGCAAGATTCTGGGAATTTTGGTAAGTAACTTGAAAAAGTTGACGGATTCATTAGAAAAAGATATGTAATCAAGTGCATTGAATCCTCTTTCCAGTTCTTCCTCTTTTGTTAACCTGTTCATTTCAATGGAGCAGGAATGAGGATCATTCATTTCAAAATTTAGCTGTTTGATCTCTGACCATACTATGTGGCGAAACTTTTTGTCATAATAAGTGAAACCAAATTGATTGATATTCCTTATCCTTTCCTTTTTTAGCTTTTTAAGTTCACATTTTCTACAGAATGGTTCTTCCAAAGATTTTCCTACATTTTTCTGGCTGCCACAGCAGGAGCAGGTTGATCTATATATATCAAGATACTTATCAATAATAGTACAAAGTTTTTCGTTACCGCCAGCACGAAATCCTTTCATGGTAAATGCTCCCCAGGAGTATTTATATTGTATAGGCTGAAGATATGTCCATCCATTGGAAGATAGTTCGGCAAACATTTTTCTTCCTTGTTTTTCCCAGCCAGGATAAAGATCTTTAATGAAATATTGGATGTATAAATATTCATTGAAATTGCCAAAATTGTAATTCCTGTTTTCTAATTCTTCTTTAATAGATTGAATATATTCCTCAGAATAAGAATGAGAAGCCATGAAAAAAAGATAGGCAAGCCATTCGTTAGTATAACTCTTAAATGAGTTTTGTGCCTCCATATTGTGTTTGTTATTGTGATCTTCAGATTTATTCTATATTATTTACTATTTAAAACTCTGTTGATCCTTTTTTCAGCCTCATCTTTTGTAATTCCATTATAAAAATCATCTACAAAAGGATGTTCATAGCTTTGATGTGGGAAAACAAACGGTCGTCCGATGGTATTATCCACGACAACTGTTGTAGGAATACTTTCAGAAAAATCATAGTCGGGCAGATAGGTATTAAGCCATCCGAAATATTCCGCTTTGAATTCTTTATGATCGTAATTTTCGACGTATTCAGTATAGCTTTTCTCACTTAATGAAACCCAGACTCCATAATCAAGATCCCTGCAGTCATCGGTAACTTCCTGTATCAAAACAGCCCGAATGAATCTATTGGTTTCTTCAGGACTTTCAACAAGACAAAGGTCTGAAGTGAGGGTTGCATTTTTCAATTCTTCGTCGGAAAGATGAGAATAAAAGTCAGGAGCACTATAAGCCAGTGCAGGCCAGTCTTCTTTTTCTTCGCCACAACATTCACAGATGTATTTCATAATGAGTTTGCTTTTCAGCTAAAGTACTTAAAAATTCTTATCCCACTGTTGGTGTATCCTCTTCCTTCAGTATTTTTTTCTCCTTCATCGAAAGCATCATGCGTTCGTATTTGTATTTTTCCCAGTCAAAATGATTCAGAAAGTCTAAGGCAGCCTGAAAGCCTCTGTTGAAAAGATCTTCCTTCTCTTCCTTTTTCATAAAGAAATTGAGCCAGCTGCTGGTTCCGCAATTGACAGTCTGTATGCTGTACAGCTTATAGAAACTATGTTTAGTAAGAAAGGTTTTATCATTAAAGCCCTTTAAAGTATTGATGATATTTCCTGCATAGCTGAAAGGAGTGTTCATAATTTCCTCACTGGTTTTCCCTTTTTCAGAAAGAAGATCAGAATCACTTGTCAGTTGTACCCCGAAAAGAGGCATTCTTGGGTAAAAGACTTCATCTGCGTGAAAAAGATCAATAGGAAAATTAGAGATACTGCCACCATCAATGAAAACACCAACAGGATTAATATCTTCCTTTTTGGTATTCATCCAGAATCTCCAGGCATATTTTACAGAGCTGTCTTCTTTATTGATCCTTTTCTGATAAGGTTCAAAGAAAAAAGGGACGGACATGGAAGCCCTTACGAATTCTGCCGGGCTAATATGTTTTAACTCTTCTTCAGACCAATATAAATTGGCCATGGTAGGAAGTTCTACCTTTATTTTGGTATTGATATCTGTAGTAATGACAACATATTCTGACCGGAGAAGGTAAAAAGGATTGTTTTTGTAGTAATCATTATTAACCGCACTGTTATAGAAGATTTTATATCTGGTTTGATCGATATGTTCCAGATTTTTAGCCTTGATTTTTTCAATACTGGCTAAAGTGATATCATAATATTCCTGCCCGTTCCCAAAACGGTAGTTGAGGTTGAGATCATGTTCTTTTTGTATAAATTTCTCATTAAGGTTGGCTACAGTTTGAATTCCAAAATGATCAAGCGCAGTTTTCATGGTATTCAAAAAGACATTTCCAGGATTAAGGCCACTATTTTCCTTTCTGAAGTTGTTGTATAATTTTTTGATACATAGAAAAAGGATAAGTGCCGGAACCAAAGGAATTAAAAACATCAGTTTAGCACTCAGGATACTTCCTGAAGGAGCTGCAAAAGGAATACTAACGAGAATAATGAATAAAATAGCAGCAATAATAGCATTGATTTTAAAGAAATCCTTATTGTTTAACATTCCATGAAGGGTCGTTTTTACGTACGTTTTTCCATCCATGAAGTCAGCAAAGTCCCAGCTGAAAAGAATATCTTTGATCAGCTCACTTTTAGGTTCTTCCTTTGTTTTGCAGGCTGCAATAAGCATAGTGTTGATCGCTCCGGCGCTGGTTCCTGCTACTTTCAAAAAACGAATTCCAAAGATTTCCAGGCCATAAAGGTAACCTACCAATGCACTTCCCCAGACACCACCACCTTCCTGAACAAATTCTATATATTGATTTCCCTCTGCATCCAAAAGATCGGAAAACTCTTTAGCAGAAATATTTCCATACAAAGAAACAAGCTTATCTTTGGATGCCTGTGAAAGAGAATCATCTTGCAGAATTTTGTTGAGGTTTTCAGTTTTCATGGGCTTGGGTTTTCAGCTTGCAATATTTTGACATTACCAACAGTATGTAAAGCTGTCTCTAAATTACTGTTTATTTGTAAACCATAGGATTAAAGATTAATGATCCTTTTTATATTGAGAACATTTAGGATAATCTTATATTGAATTTTCTTACAGATTTTGCTGATTAAACAGATTGTCCAATAATTATCTGCGTAATCTGTGAAATCTGCGAGAAATATAAACCTACCTTTAGCATTACCACTGTCTACGTCTCACGTAGATAAATGTGCTGATAACAACGGTAGCCATTACCCCAATGTTATAAAATAACCATGTTTATGATGAAGTTCAGGCATATTTTCAAAGTTCATTCCATACACTCCGGCAATAAAAGTAATCGGTAAGAAATATACCGAATAAATGGCCAACACTTTCATTACCTGGTTAGCTTTCTGATCCGAAAGAGCCAAAAACATTGAAATAAGGTTGGTGATCTGTATATTTAAATGATCAAAATCGGCCACTACATCCTTGTGCTTATCCTTTAAATCCACAATTTCAGAGTCCTGTAAATTCAACAGTTTGAATTTATCAATAGCATCTGTAGAAATCACCAAAACCCGCGAGTTCAACCCGGATTTTCTTTTCAGTTTGTAGAGTCTTCGGATCTGGCTGGTATGGTTAGTATTCTTGAGGAAGATCTCATTTTCAATATTGTCCATGGTTTCCATTAAACTTACCGATTCATCATCAAAGCTCTTCATGATCAATATGGCGATCATTAAAGCTACTTTTTGTGGAGTAGCTTCTTCCTGAATGAGAGAAAGTTTCTTTTTTGTTTCAGAAATACTTCTGGTTTTCATTCTGTGAATGGTGATAATAGTTTTATCCAGAATGAAAATGGCAATCTTTGTACTGATATCACTGATGGTGTTCAGATTCTTTCTTTCCAGCTCTGTACTCTCACGAAGAAGAAAGAATTTTACATTCCCATCTTCTTCATATTTTGGGAGGTGATTGGGATCTATGGTATCTTCCAGAAGAAGGTTGTTGATTTCGTATCGTTCATGAAGGAATTTCAGGTCTTCTGCAGTAGGAGCCTCTACATCCACCCATTCACAGTGGGTGCTTCTGTATATCGTATCAATTGGCATAAAGTAAAAATACTAATATTTTGAAAAACTATGTGTTAAATAAGTTTTATCTTTGCCAAAATTATAAAACTATATGATTAAAAGTACAATAAAAGGTGTGGGATTTTATGTCCCAGATAACATTGTTACAAATGATGATCTAGCAAAACTAATGACTACCAATGATGAATGGATTACGGAAAGAACAGGCATCAAGGAGCGAAGACACAGAAAAAACAGAAATGATTCTCAGGAAACTACAGCTTACTTAGGCTTCAAGGCATCAGAAAAAGCTATTGAAAAAGCAGGTTTAACAGCTAAAGATATCGACTATATTGTTTTTGCAACCCTTTCTCCGGATTATTATTTTCCAGGCTGTGGAGTTTTACTTCAGGAAATGCTGGGATGTGATACCATTGGAGCATTAGATGTAAGAAATCAGTGCTCAGGATTCGTATATTCTATGAGTGTTGCCAATGCTTTCATCAAATCCGGTACCTATAAAAATATTCTTGTGGTAGGAGCAGAAGTTCATTCTTTCGGATTGGATTTTTCTGACGAAGGAAGAGGCGTTTCCGTTATTTTTGGCGATGGGGCAGGAGCAGTAGTGCTTTCTGCAACTGAAGATGAAAATGCCGGAGATATTCTGGCCATGAATATGCACTCTGAAGGTAAATATGCCGATGAATTGTGTACGCAATTCCCAGGTTCTAAATATGGATGGAGTGACAGGATGAGAAAAGAACCGGAAAATGTAACGGATAAAGAAGTATATCCTATCATGAATGGTAACTTTGTATTCAAACATGCCGTAACAAGATTTCCGGAAACCATGATGGAAGCTTTACAGAAAGCTGGAAAAACAATTGAAGATTTAGATATGTTTATTCCTCATCAAGCAAACTTGAGAATTGCTCAGTTTGTTCAGCAGAAATTTGGATTGCCGGATGAAAAAATCTTCAACAACATTCAGAAATACGGAAATACAACTGCTGCTTCCATTCCTATTGCTTTAAGCGAGGCGATCGAAAAAGGCAAAATTAAAAGAGGTGATTTAGTCCTTCTCTCAGCTTTTGGTAGCGGATTTACATGGGGAAGTGTTCTTTTTGAATATTAGTCAAGTGAAAAGACAGAATGGGAAAAGTTTATTGATCTCTTTCTTTCTCTACAATACAATAAAAAAGCCGCAGAACATTCTGCGGCTTTTTATGTTTTTGCCTGTAAATTAAAGGCTTTTCAATAATTTCTCAGTATCAGAAGAATCCTGTCCTTCACTTTTTGCCAATTCAATGGATTTTTCAGCCCACATCTTTGCATTTTTTTTATCACCAATCTTATTATAAAGATTAGCTAGTGTATCTGTATTGGCATAACTCTGTCCTTTTTTTATAGATTCCTGCCCCCATGCAATAGCCTTTTCCAGAGATGTCTTATTACTTACATTCTCAAAGAAATTCCAGGCTGCGGAATTTAATTCTGTACCGTTGGCTTTAGAAAAGTCCTGATATACCTCTAAAGTCAACTTCTCAAAAAGGGCAATATCTTTATTTTTTAAAGCTCTGTTCGCTTTCAGCTTTTTTAATAGTTTCTCAGCATCCTCTTTGCTCATGAATTTCTGAGCCCCAGCAATAAAATGCTCATCATTCCAGGTCTTAGTATCAGAGTTATAAGACTTTTTAGAGAGGGTGTTCATTTGAATACTTTGGTCGATCTTAGCATATTTATCTTCAGGATAAAATTTTAAAATCTCTGTTTTTTTATCTTGAAAAATCTTATATAAAGGACTTTCTGTTGTAGATATACCGGAAATAAGCAATTCAGCATCCTCTTGATCCATAACAGGTTTTACCTGAAAATAACGGGTCAATACTTTACCTGAAAACTCTGAGTCATTATACATAGTAAGTTCTGTCAGATTTTTCAAAAATGAAGGGTCTTTTTCTCCTTTTTCAAATTGCTGTTTTAAAGAAGTAAGTCTTTTATTGGGGTCTCCAGCATCCTTTGCAAACTGAATGAAATCTTTTTCTTCAACATATCCCAACGTTCTGTGTACAGCTTCACCATTTCCATCAATGAATAGATAAGTAGGAAATGCTTTTACATTGTATTTTTTAGCCAGATCAATACCTTCTCCTTTCTCCATATCAATTTTAGCATTGATAAAATGAGAATTATAATAATCACCTACATCTTTCAATGGAAAAATATTTTTTACCATCAGCTTACATGGCCCGCACCATGATGCATAAGCGTCTATAAAAACCAGTTTGTGTTCCTTTTTGGCTTTAGCAAGGATAGAAGCAAAGTTGCCTTCCTCAAATTTGATACCTTGAGCCCATGCCAGTGTGCCTATAAATAGAGTAGAAAGTATAACTATCTTTTTCATAAAAAACGTTTTGTTCCCTGCAAATGTAATAAATATGATGACATTTAAGTTCGTCACATTGAAAATAATTTTTAAAGAACCTTATTTTAAATACAGGTTTAGGCTTGTATGAAAGAAAAACATATATTGTTTTGGACTTATTATTAAAATTAATGTAAATCATAATTTTAGTTAAATGATTAAATTTCAGTAGAATATTTTAATTAAAAATAAAATATCACTAGTTTTGTAAAAAACAAAAAGACACCCGTGAGAAAATGATGAGTTATTATAAAAATAATAATTTGTTTTTTTATGTCTAATAATCTATTGAAACTTTTGTTTTTGCTGACCACAGCAATCTTCATATCTGCACAGAAAAAAAGCGACTTCGATCAGGCGTGCGAAAGGACTTCCTCTATCATGGCCTATAAAGATTTATCTAAGGCTATAAAAACTGCTGATTCGCTTTATATGTCTGCTCATCAACCATCAGAAAAGGTGAAAAGCCTTATGCTTTCTTCAGAGCTCTATCATCATGGTGGAGAACTTAAAAAAGCAATCTGCTATAGCGAAAATGCCCATTCATTAATTGAACAAGCAAATAATAGGGAATGGATGGCCGGAGTATGTCGATTATTGGCGAGACAATATAGACAGGTAGGGTTATATGAAAGAGCTAAGAAATATATTTTCAAAGGATTGGATGCATCCAGGCAAATTTCTGGTTTTCAGGAAAGTAATGAAGCGCAAGGGTTGCTCAATCAGGAGATGGCTTTTTATGAAATGGAAGTCGGAAACTATGTAAATGCAATACAATACATTGAATTTTCCCTTAAAAACTTTGGCAAAATTGATAGTCAGAATGAAGAAAGAACCCAAGCTGCCTCTTATCAATTATTAGGAGATGTTTATTTTAAACTTAATGATTATACCGTTTCTGAAAATTATTACAGGAAAGCTGAAGATTTACTCAAAGAAGGAAGTTGTACATTAGGATTGGTCTATAACGGATTAGGAGGAATTCGTTTGAAGCAAAAGAATTGGAAAGACGCTGAAATATATTTGAAAAAAGCTGAAAAAATTGCTGATACTTCCCGAAGCTTAAAACTTAAAAAAGCAGTTTATTCCAATATTAATGATTATTACGAAGGAATAGGTGACAATTTTAAGGCCTCTTTATATGCTGTGAAATATGTAAGAGCCTATGACAGTATTGCCGCCCGTAATCAGGGATTTTCGGGAATGCCTAAAGAAGAAACAACGATTAAAGTTAATAAAGGAAGTGGACAAATGAATGTAGCTAAAAATGCTGCTATCATTATATTGTTTGTTTCATTAGTCGGTTTAATTATCTTCTTTAAAACAAGACAGAAAAGACAACTTTCAAAGTTGAGGAATATTATAAGAACTCAGGGAAAGGTAACGAATAGCTATAAAGGAGCCTTACTAAGACAGCCTGTGAATTCTGAATTTTCAAATATATCTGTAGAAGAAATAGATGAAAAAGATTCCGAATCAGACCGAAAGAGAAATGATTCTCTAATGACATCTGAAACAGAAACTAAACTCCTTGAACTTCTTGAAGAGTTTGAAAAAGGAAACCTTTACAACAATAAAGGAATGTCACTTTCATTTTTAGCAGGAGAACTTAATACCAATACCAAGTACCTTTCCTATGTCATTAATCAGCACAAAAGTGCAGACTTTAAAACGTATATTAATAGATTAAGGATCAGTTATATTGTGGATAAACTTATCAATGACGAAAAGTATCGACAATACAAAATAAGTATTCTTGCTGATGAATGTGGCTTTTCTTCACATAGCAAATTTGCCGCCGTATTCAAGGCGGTTACAGACTTTTCTCCATCTGCGTATATTAAGCATCTAGATATTGAAAATCAATTAGATAAAAATGTTCATTTTCGGGAAAACAGTTAAAAATAAATAGTTTTATGTATTCTGTCTTGCTATTTTCATGAAAATGGATAACCTATTGTTTTTTGTAAGACCAATGCTATCATATCTTTGCGAAAGTGTTATGGGAATGACCAACAATTATATTGCATCTTAGTCCATCTTATTTTTGAAGGAACTGTCTTTTTCCTGAAATAAGATATGTTCTCCCAACAACAAGCAAACCATGAAACTTTAGATATGGAACACACGTATATTTCGTTTTTCATGAAATAGTTACGGTTCCTCTTTTCATATGCAAAAGAAATATTCTGCATAAAGAATATAAACATACCATATAATCGGGGTTGATTGCCCGGTTTTTTTTCAGTCAAGTTTTTTTAAGTGCAAGTCCACAGATATTCTGTGGATTTGCGATTTTATTTAGTTTTTGTACCGTCGGTTTTTGTTTTTAAAGTATCCGGAGCTACCGGAGCAGGTTCAGAATTGGCAACAGCAGAATCGCCCATTCTGTTTCTTAAGGAATCTTTATTGTGAGCTTCCTTAAATTCCTCTCTTTTTTCTTTGTTTTGAGCACAACTTCCTAGGAAAAGAAGTCCAAGAATTGCTCCTAGCCATAATTTTTTCATAATAATACTTTTTTATGTTTGGTGTTAATCAAATATAATGATTTTATAAAAGATAAAAGATAAAAGATAAAAGATAAAAGATAAAAGATAAAAGATAAAAGATAAAAGATAAAAGATCTTATCGTTAAACATCTATTATCAATCCGTATATCAACATCAATAGGGGTGGGCTTTAGCCCATCCTTTCGATTAAACGTCATTATTTATACAGATATTAACATCAATAGAGGTGGGCTTTAGCCCGCCTAATAAATAAAAATTCATCTGGTTTTAACCAAAACCTAAATAATTCCTTAGTCTCTTATCCTTTAATAAAAAAATCTGCAGCGCTTTCATCTGCAGATTTTCCATTTTAAATTGAACGTATATAAGTACTATTTGGCAGGAGGTGTTGCCATAGAATCCTTTTTCATCTTGATACTGTCAGGATTCGTCATTTTTGTAGTCATCGTGTCTGTTGTCGCAGGTGATGCAGCACGTGTATTCACTGAATCACTATTACTTGTAGACATTGATGACTCCTTGGTTCCACAGCTCACTGCAAATAATCCTATGCCGATGGCTGTTAGCAATAACTTTTTCATACAATTTTATTTTGGGGTGCATTGATGAAAAAACAATTATTATTCCTAACAAGGGGGCATAAGTCGTAAAATATAGGTAAAGTTTGTTAAAAGATGTTAGGGAGTAAGGAGTGGCAGGGTTTGAGAGTGTTAGGGCGTTAGAGTATTAGAATGGGAGATGAGAGATAATAGACGAAGAGATGATAGATGTTTTAGTTTTAAATTTCAATAGTCAATTTTTGTTTTGCAAATGAATCATAGATTACTAATGAAAGGATAGCAGCCTTAAACCTCGAACCTCGAAATCTCGTACCTGTATTCCATAAAAAAGCCCCAAAACCGAAATCCCGGAGCTATGTTGAAGGAACAATTACTTATTGCCTATTTTAAACATTTGCATTTTCACTCTCAAACTCTCTGTCCCTCAAACTTTACCATATTCTCACAAAAAAGCCTCAGAACCGAAATTCCGAGGCTATGTTGAAGGAACAATTACTTATTGCCTATTTTAAACATTCGCATTTTCACTCTCAAACTCTCTGACCCTCAAACTTTACCATATTCTCACAAAAAAGCCTCAGAACCGAAATTCCGGGGCTATGTTGAAGGAACAATTACTTATTGCCTATTTTAAACATTCGCATTTTCACTCTCAAACTCTCTGACCCCCTCAAAATTTACCATATTCCCACAAAAAAGCCTCAGAACCGAAATTCCGGGGCTATGTTGAAGGAACAATTACTTATTGCCTATTTTAAACATTCGCATTTTCACTCTCAAACTCTCAAACTTTCAAACTCTCTGACCCCTCAAAATTTACCATATTCCACAAAAAAAAGCCTCAGAACCGAAATTCCGGGGCTATGTTGAAGGAACAATTACTTATTGCCTATTTTAAACATTCGCATTTTCACTCTCAAACTCTCAAACTCTCAAACTCTCAAACTCTCTGACCCTCAAACTTTATCATATTCCCACAAAAAAGCCTCAGAACCGAAATTCCGAGGCTATATTGAAAGAACAGACAATAAATTACTCATTGTCTATTACTTATTACTCATAATTACCCTAAGTATGGATATTTGTAATCTTTAGGAGATACAAATGTTTCTTTCACACTTCTTACAGATGTCCATCTAAGAAGGTTCATTTTAGAACCTGCTTTATCGTTAGTTCCTGAAGCTCTACCACCACCGAAAGGCTGTTGACCTACTACGGCACCAGTTGGTTTATCGTTGATGTAGAAGTTACCAGATGCATTCTCTAAAGCTTTGTAAGCTTCAGCGATAGCATAACGGTCTTGAGAGAATACAGAACCTGTTAATGAATAAGGAGAAGAAGAATCAACTAATTTAAGCGTTTCTTTCCAGTCTTGATCTTCATACACAAATACAGATAAGATTGGGCCGAAGATTTCTTCTACCATACTTTCGTATTGAGGGTTTGTAGTTTCAATTACAGTTGGGTGTACAAACCATCCTTTAGAGTCATCACAAGTTCCACCGATAGCTACAGTAGCTTCAGAAGATTCGTTTGCTCTTGTGATATATCCTTTACATTTTTCGAAAGAATTTTTGTCAATTACAGCGTTTACGAAGTTAGACGTATCTTCAGGAGAACCAATTTTGATTGTAGCCATCTGAGATTCCATTACTTTTTTCACATCAGCCCAAAGAGACTTAGGAACATAAGCTCTTGAAGCCGCAGAACATTTTTGTCCTTGGTATTCGAAAGCACCTCTCACTAAAGCAGTAGCTACCGCTTCTACATTAGCAGACGGGTGAGCGATAACAAAGTCTTTACCACCTGTTTCTCCAACAATTCTTGGATATGTTCTATAGTTATGGATGTTATCACCGATCATTTTCCACATTCCCTGGAATACTTTTGTAGAACCCGTGAAGTGAAGACCTGCAAAATCTCTGTGAGCTAATACTTTCTCAGCAGTTTCTTTACCATCTGTAAAGATCATGTTGATAACCCCAGCAGGAAGACCCGCTTCAATTAATACATCCATGATTACTTTTGCAGAATAAACCTGCTTATCAGAAGGCTTCCATACCACAACATTTCCTAGCATTGCCATACAAGTCGGAAGGTTTCCGGAAATTGCTGTAAAGTTGAATGGAGTTACTGCAAAGCAGAATCCTTCTAGTGGTCTGTACTCTACACGGTTCCAGATTCCGTTGTCAGAAACTGGCTGCTCAGCATACATTTCTGTCATGAACTCTACGTTGAATCTTAAGAAGTCGATGAACTCACAAGCAGAATCAATTTCAGCCTGGTGTACATTTTTAGACTGTCCAATCATTGTAGCTGCATTAATTACATCTCTGTAAGGTCCAGCCAATAGATCAGCTGCTTTTAAGAAAATTGCTGCACGTTGTTCCCAACCTAGCTCGTTCCATGCTTCTTTAGCTGCCAATGCCGCGTTGATAGCGTCATCCACATGTTGCATACCACCTTGGTAATAGAATCCGAAGTCATGAGCGTGATCCTGAGGAGACTGAAGCTGTACTTTTGTGTCAGTTTTTACTTCTTTTCCATTGATGATCATTGGAACTTCTACCTTTTCAGCCCACATTTTTTTATAAGTGGCAATAAGGCTTTTAACTTCTGGAGATCCCGGTTCATAAGAATTTACCGGCTCGTTTACCGCTAATGGTACTTGCGAAATTGCTTTTGACATATTACGTTTTATTATTTTTATTAAAATTAAATAAGTAAGTTGTATACAAATTTACGATAATTATAAGGAAAGAAAAAAATCGAACTCCTTTTTGTGAAATAAACTTTTTTGTCGAAAAAACATTAATATATAACGTTTGTTTAATGTTTTATCTTAAAAATATTTAATATATTTATTCAATCCTTTACATAGAAGAAAAAAATATAAAGATTTGTTATAATTATTGGAATTAGGACAATGAAATATTTGTCATAGTTCATAAATGACCTTTAAGTGTTGTAAATAAAGGATTTATAAAGAAATGTTAAATTTATATAAAATTGCATTTGTTGCGATTTTGAACATTTTAAATAATTTTTTTGATAGCCCGGAATTTAAGATTACTCTAATTTTACACCATTATTATCAGACATGAAAAAAAGAGTCCTGTTTTTCTCTTTTGTATTATTTTTCTCAGCTTTATGTGTAGGCCTTCTTACCCATACAGGGAAAACTAAATCATATTCTGATCTCTTATCGAAAATTCATCTTCTTCAGCAAAAATCGGATCAGCAGACTCAGCCTGAAATCTATAGTTTTTCAGACGCACAGGATGTACAGGATTCTAATGATTGGGAGAAAGTAAAATTTGATTATTCAATACTTGCTCAGCAATGGCTTAATTACTTCTTTGCAAAGTATACTTTTAATACTCCGGTTGCGGCTGTTCAAAACCGGGTTTATATTACAGCACCAAGATACATTCTGTATCATTCCCTGCAAATAGCGGGCTGCTAATCCTATTTTAAATTTTGATGATCCGTTATATGGTTTGTATCCTACTATAGGTACAGATCCATAGGCTTCATTCCACATTTTACATTCTTGAACATATCTATTTGTCTTTTCAGAAAGGCGAAGCGGATACTGTTTGTCCAATTTTAAATAAAAATATTATGCACTTAACACCGAGAGAAACGGAGAAGCTTATGCTATTTCTGGCAGGAGAGCTAGCTCTAAAAAGAAAGGCTAGAGGCCTTAAATTAAACTATCCAGAATCAATTGCATTGATCAGTCACTTTTTGCTTGAAGGAGCAAGAGACGGAAAAAGAGTCGCTGAACTGATGCAGGAAGGCGCAAATCTTTTAACCAAAGATGATGTGATGCCTGGCGTGGCAGAAATGATCCACGATGTTCAGATCGAAGCTACATTCCCTGATGGAACAAAGCTGGTAACCGTACACAACCCAATCCGTTAATTCCTATTGATTATGATACCAGGAGAAATTTTTGTAAAAGAAGGTACTATTATCTGCAATGAAGGCAGAGAAACAGCCAAAATAAAAGTCACCAACACAGGAGACCGTCCTATTCAGGTAGGATCACACTTTCACTTTTTTGAAGTAAACAAGGCGATGAGCTTTGACCGTGAAAAAGCTTTCGGAAAAAGGCTAAATATCGTAGCAAGTACTGCCGTACGTTTCGAACCGGGAGAAGAAAAAGAAGTGGAATTGGTGGAAATAGGAGGAACCAAAAAAGCAATGGGCTTCAATAACCTTGTAGATGGACAGGTAGATTCTGAAGATCAGAAAAGAGAAAGCCTAGCAAAAGTTCAAGAGTTAAACTTTAAAAATCAGTAAGATGAGCTTAAACGTAGACAGAAAACAATACGCTAATATATTAGGTCCTACAGCTGGAGATAAAATCAGACTGGGAGACACTGAAATTATTATTGAAATCGAAAAAGATTTCACCCATTACGGAGACGAAGCTGTTTTCGGAGGAGGAAAAACCGTACGTGACGGTATGGGACAGAATGTTACTGCTAAAAGAGATGAAGGTGTTCTTGACCTTTGTATCACAGGGGCAGTAATTATCGACCACTGGGGAATTGTAAAAGGAGATATAGGAATTAAAGACGGTAAAATTGTAGGGATTGGAAAAGCCGGTAACCCTGATACAATGGACGGGGTAAGTCCTAACATGATCATCGGGGCTTCTACAGAAGTTCACGGAGGTAAAGGATATATCGTAACTGCAGGAGGTATTGATACTCACATTCATTACATCTGTCCACAACAAATTGAAACCTCTTTATATAGTGGAATCACTACCATGATCGGAGGTGGAACTGGTCCAAATGACGGAACAAACGCTACAACAGTAACTCCAGGTAAATTCAATATGCAGAAGATGCTTGAAGCAGCAGAAGAATATCCAATGAACCTAGGGTTCTTCGGAAAGGAAACTGTTCTGCTGAAGAGCCTATTGAAGAGCAGGTGGAAGCAGGAGCATTAGGAGTAAAAATCCATGAAGACTGGGGGGCAACACCTGCAACCATTGATGCGGCTTTAAAAGTGGCAGATAAATATGACGTTCAGGTAGCGATCCACACGGATACCTTAAATGAAGGGGGGTTCCTGGAGGATACGATGAGAGCGATCAACGGAAGAGTAATCCATACATTCCACACGGAAGGTGCAGGTGGTGGCCACGCTCCTGATATCATTAAAGCTGCAATGTATCCAAACGTATTACCTGCTTCTACTAACCCAACACGTCCTTACACTATCAATACGATTGATGAGCACTTGGATATGTTGATGGTTTGTCACCACTTAAGCAAAAACATCCCTGAAGATGTGGCATTCGCAGATTCACGTATCCGTCCTGAAACGATTGCAGCAGAAGATATCCTTCACGATATGGGTGTTTTCAGTATCATGAGTTCCGACTCTCAGGCAATGGGTAGACCAGGAGAAGTGATCACAAGAACCTGGCAGACAGCAAGTAAAATGAAAGAGCAAAGAGGTGATTTAGCTGAAGATCAGGATAGTGGAAATGATAACTATCGTGCCAAGAGATATGTGGCTAAATATACGATCAACCCAGCAATTGCACACGGTATTTCAGAATATGTAGGATCTCTTGAAGAAGGAAAATTAGCGGATTTAGTAATTTGGAAACCAGCATTGTTCGGAGTGAAACCTGAAATGATTGTAAAAGGGGGATTTGTAATTGCTGCTAAAATGGGAGATCCAAATGCTTCTATTCCAACACCACAACCCATCATCTATAGAAATATGTTTGGGGCTCACGGAAAAGCTAAGTATGGTATTTGTGCCAACTTCGTATCTCAAATCTCTATCGATAACGGAACTATTGCTTCTTACGGGTTAGAAAAAATGATCCTTCCGGTGAAAAACTGTAGAAATATTTCTAAAAAAGATCTTATTCACAATGATAAGACTCCTTTAATTGAAGTGAACCCTGAAAACTATAAAGTAACGGTAGATGGTGAATACATCACTTGTGAACCGGCGGAGACACTTCCTTTAACACAGTTGTATTATTTGTTCTAAGAAAAATCTTATGAATAAAACCTAACAGGTTTCAAAAACCTGTTAGGTTTATTTAACAGCAAAAAAGATTTATCAGACAGTATTTTAAAACAACTATAGAACTAAGTTTAGAATGAAATATTTAAATAAAACAGTTTTTTCTCTTGCTGTAGCCGGGATGTCTTTCCTTTCTGGTAGTGTGAGCGCTCAATTTTTGGGCGGACACAGGCTTAAGAGTGATGAAGATGGGCCAAAAGGACAATTTATGATCTATGGTTCATTGGATTACTCCAAGGTTACAACTCCTACAAACAGCAGCAGTACAGTTTCCAGTGCACCACTTGGAGTTGGGTATTTTATCAATAATAATGACCTTATCGGGGTTAATTATGCTTACTCTCAAAATTCTGTTAACCATAATGTGGTATATAAACAGAATGAAGCCGGAATTTGGTATAGTCCCTCATTAATGCTTGGAAAATACTTTGTGCTCATCGGGCAGGTAGATGCTCATTATGTTTGGGGACAACAACAGGCAACAACAGCTGACGCAATGCAGAACTTCAATGGTTTCCGTCTTCGGGCTTATCCTTTGATCGGAGTATTATTAGGCGGCGGTTGGGCTTTGAAATTCAAGTTTGCAGAACTTTCAATGCTTCAGACTAAAACTAAAGAAGAAGGTTGGACGAAAAGTTATGTGGCAGGAATCAGTGGTTCAACATTCGGAGTGGGCATTTCTAAAAACTTTGACTTCAGAAAAAAAACGGCTAAAAATGATAATTAATCAAACCATAGGCAATCTCACCGAAAATCCTACAGAAAAGAATATAGACTATCTGGATCTGGAATGGTTTGAAACCACGAAAAGAATTCAACGTAAAAGAACCAGAAACGGAGTGGACGTTGCCATCAAATTTCTAAAAGAAGGGCAACGTTTACGAGAAGGAGATATTCTTTTTGAGGATGCAGAAAAAGTAATAGCGATCAATGTGCTGGAAACAGAGGCGATCGTAATGGTTCCCGGATCTTTACTGGAAATGGGAACAGTATGCTACGAGATCGGAAACAAGCATATCCCGCTTTTCATCCAGGATGATAAGGTGTTGCTTCCATTTGAAATGCCCATGTTCAGATGGTTGGAAGCAAGTGGTTTTAAACCGGAAAAACAATCCGTAAAACTATTGAATCTCCTTAAATCCAATGTAGAACCTCACGGGCATGGAAGTCTTGGCTCTACAATTTTTACCAAAATCTTAAAAATGGCCGCTCCAAAAGATGAATAATATAAACATAAACTTTTTATCAGGACTCCTTCATCTGGCAGATCCAACACTACCGATCGGTGGCTATACACATTCCAACGGGCTTGAAACCTATGTACAGGAAAGAATCGTTCATAATGCGGCGACTGCGAGAGAATTTGTACAGAACATGCTTCAATACAATCTTAAATTCAATGATGGAGCTTTTGTAAAACTGGCTTATAAAGCAGCTGAAAAAGGGGATTTACAAGCACTTTTGAATTTAGACAATGAGTGTAACGCGATAAAATGTCCGAGGGAAATCCGCCAGGCAAGCCAAAAATTAGGGCTAAGATTGATCAAAATCTTCAAAAGAAGAGAAAGTTTTCCGTTGATGGAGGCTTTTGAAAAGGCTATTCAGAATAAAGAAGCCAATTCCCATTACTGTATTGTATTCGGAGTCTATGCTTATTTAATGAAGATCCCTTTATATGAAGCCTTGTTGGGATTCTATTATACCTCCGTTGCCGGGATGATTACCAATGCCGTAAAACTGGTTCCTCTGGGACAGCTTGATGGGCAAGATATCTTATTTGCTTTATATCCTGTCATGGAAAAAACAGTTTGGGAAACCATGGAGCTGGATAGGGATATGGTCGGGCTTTGTAATACAGCTTTTGATATCAGATGTATGCAGCACGAAAGGCTTTATTCAAGACTTTATATGTCGTAAAAGAGATTAAAGGGGCAGAATGTAAATGATTTTTGTTGAGTGAAACGCCCTCGCGATCTCAAAATATCCTCAATCAATAAAAAAAATTAGCGCTCTCTGCGTTAAAAAAATAAAAACAAACAAAGTAAAATTTAAAGAAAATGGAAAATAGAAAATACATAAAAGTAGGGGTTGCAGGACCTGTAGGATCAGGAAAAACTGCATTATTGGAACGTTTAAGCAGAAAATTATTCGGAAAATATGATCTTGGAGTCATTACTAATGATATTTATACTAAAGAGGATGCCGAGTTTATGGCTAAAAACAGCCTTTTACCTCACGACAGAATTATCGGAGTAGAAACGGGAGGTTGCCCTCACACAGCGATTCGTGAAGATGCCAGTATGAATCTTGAAGCAGTAGACGAATTGGCTGCACGTTTCCCTGAAATTGAATTGGTTCTTATTGAAAGTGGAGGTGATAACCTTTCTGCAACATTCAGTCCAGATCTTGCAGACGTTACCATCTTTATTATTGACGTAGCAGAAGGAGAGAAAATCCCTAGAAAAGGAGGTCCTGGTATTACAAGATCAGATTTATTGATCATCAACAAAATAGACCTTGCTCCTTATGTAGGGGCGAGCCTTGAAGTAATGGAAAATGATGCCAGAAGAATGAGAAAAGGAAACCCTTTTGTTTTCACTAACCTTAAAACAGATGAAGGGCTGGATAAAGTGATCGGGTGGATCAAAAAATATGCTCTTTTAGAAGAAATTGAAGAACCGAACTTAGTAAGATAAATGGATAGTCGTTTAAATATTATCGCAGGATTTAAGGGAGGGGAATCATATGTGAAGGATCTTTATGTTTCATTGCCTTTCAGAGTTGTTTCTGTAGGGCAGAGAAAAAGTGATAAGAAACTGTATCAGATGGTGATGAGCTCCTCCCCGGGAATTCTGGATGGAGATCATTATCACCTGGATGTAGCTCTTGAAAAAGGATCTTCCCTTCAGTTACAGTCACAGTCGTATCAGAGACTTTTCAATATGGAAGATAAGGCTGTTCAGGAATTGAATGTAACAATGGAAGATGAAACTTCATTTGCCTATGTTCCGCATCCTATTGTTCCGCATGAAGATTCAAACTTTAAAAGTAAAGCCAATGTGCATATCGGGAAAAACAGCCAGATCATCATTAGTGAGATCATTACCTGCGGACGAAAGCATTATGGTGAGGTTTTTAAACTGAGACGTTTCCAGAACCTTATGGAAATCTATCATAACAATAAATTGGTTGTCAAGGATAATGTAGTGATCCAGCCGGATCTGATTCCGATCAGCAGCATTGGTAACCTGGAGCAGTATACCCATCAAGGAACCTTGATCTTCTATAGTACAAAGGAAAATGTAGATAAAAATGGTTTGATTGAAGAAATTGTAGAAGCTGCAGCTCAGCATCATGAAGATATGGAGGTTGGAGTTTCTGCTATGGAAGATAACGGTTTTGTAGTGAGAGCTCTAGGGCATGGAGGAGAATTGATGTACAACTTTTTTGTTTATGTACAGGAAATTCTTTGGTCTTTGGAGTAAAAAAGAAAGTCTTAGGAGCCTTGTCAAGGTTTAAAACCTTGACAAGGCTGGCACCTTTGAGAGTATATATTCAACAGAAGCGGGCTTTAGCCCGCGTCAATAAAAAGAAATCTTCCGTTGGCTTTAGCCAAAACGTAATAAAGAATCTGAAATAACAGAATTAATAGAAAATGGACAGTACAGTGTGGGCGCTTCTTTTAAGTGCCGTTTCAATAAGTTTTATACATACCGCTTCAGGGCCAGATCACTATCTGCCTTTTATCGTGATTTCAAAATCCAAGAAATGGAGCGGAATGAAAACGGCAATATTAACCGTGGTTTGCGGGTTTGGACATGTTCTGAGCTCTCTTGTTCTTGGTTTTATTGGAGTCTTTTTAGGCTGGCAGCTGAATAAGATTTCCTGGTTTCAGGATATCAGAGGGAACTTCTCAGGATGGGCATTACTGATCTTTGGCGGAGTTTATCTGGTGTATGGGCTTATTCAGGCCATCAGGAATAAACCTCATAAACATTTCGATGTAATGGGTGATGATGTTTACGTGTATGAACACAATCACAGTGAAGTTGTAATGCCTCAAACAAGGATAAAAGTAACGCCACTGGTTCTTTTTATGATTTTCGTAATGGGCCCCAGTGAACCCTTGATTCCTTTATTGTTCTATTCTGGAGTGAAACATTCTATGTCTGAAATTGCTGTTCTGGTGACTTCATTCACTATTACTACTGTTTTAACGATGCTTGGAATGGTTCTTCTAGGGCGTTATGGCTATTCAACACTTTTCAATACCGAAAAACTGGAAAGATATATGGGAGTGGTAAGTGGAGCTGTGGTAACAGTCTGCGGAATCGGAATGGTCTTTCTGGGATGGTAAGTGGGGTTTAAGGGTTTTAGAGTAGGAGAGTAGAAGGATGAGAATGTTTAAAGTTCAAGGATTGAAGTTTAAGGTTGCCATTCTTTCACTGATGATTCACCATTCACTTGTGAAGCAAAATTGACTATTGACCTTTAAGGCTAGAATGTCTCTCATCTCTTCGTCTATTATCTTTCATCTATCTCTCATCTCTATCCAATATTTCCAATCATTAATACAATTAAAAAAACTATGGACGAATTTTTCAAAAAACTACCTTTTTTAGACAATGTTTTAAAAGGAATCGGGCAGATTATGCTTCAGGAAAACAGATGGACTGGGCTTCTGTTTCTTATAGGAATCTTTATGGGAAGCTGGCAATGTGGAGTTGCGGTGTTGCTTTCAACAGCAGCCGGAACATTTGCTGCCATGAAGCTGAAGTACAGTCAGTCTGAAATTAATGCCGGATTGTACGGTTTCAGTGCCGCACTTGTAGGAGTAGCATTAGCCTTTTTATTTGAGACAACAATTGTAATTTGGGTACTTATTATATTAGGCGGAGCATTGGCTGCTGTTATTCAGCATTTCTTTATTCAAAAGAAAATTCCGGTGTTTACTTTTCCTTTCATTGTAATTACATGGATCTTGGTATTTGCCTTACATCATTTTACACATATTCCTCCGTCTGCAATGTTGAGCGCTGAGGTAGTATCTACAAAGTATGATGATTTTCTTACCTGTACCAATGGTTTTGGTGAAGTGATATTCCAGGGTGGGGTAATTTCAGGAATGATTTTCTTTGTTGCTGTTTTTATCAGTTCACCGGTAGCCGCCTTATATGGATTGGCAGCATCTATTCTGGGTGCGGGATTATCACAATTTAATGGAGAACCCGTTAAGGAAATTCATATGGGATTATTCGGATTCAATGCAGTACTTTCGGCGATTGTATTTTCCGGGGTTAAAAAAACAGATGGTTTATGGGTACTTATTGCTGTGTTTTTAACAATAGTAATTGACGATCTTTTGGTTGATAATCATTGTCTGGATATGGTTGGTGGAGTATTTACTTTCCCATTTGTAGCAGGAACATGGATCACCCTTTTAATTCAAAAAGTATTTCTTAAAGCAAAAGCATAGACTTGGGTTGGGGGTTCTAGAGTTTGAAGGTTTTAGAGTTTGAGAGTAGGAATATTCAAGGTTGTGATCCTTTCACGGGTAATTGGAATTTCAAAATTCCCTATTGAATTTTAAGACTAAAACATCTATCATCTCTTCGTCTATCATCTAATATCCAACCACTAATCTCTAATTTAACAAAACAAAAAATGAAAATAACTAAAATAGCAGCCGCTTTTCTTGTCATGGCATTCGGTGGAAAAATGATGGCTCAGGAAGCAGAAAAACAGTTGCAAATCAAAGATGCAGAAGACAAATTTCCCATTGTAGATGTATTGGTAAAATATGACCATGGAAACAGCCACACTCACACAGGAACAGACGGTACTTTTGCCATTCCTGTTAAATCGCTTCCTGATACATTGGTGATTAGCCGTCAAGGATATGATGAGGTAAAATGGGTGGTTACTAATGATGATGATAAAAACAAAGTTATTTTTTTACAGCATAAGCCATTTCAGATCTCTGAAGTAGCCATTAATCACAGTTCTTTTTTATCAGCAATTACTAAAGTAGATCTGAATAAATTTCCTGTTAATTCAGCACAGGATTTATTGAGAAAAGTACCGGGATTATTTATTGCACAGCATGCCGGCGGAGGAAAAGCAGAACAACTCTTTTTAAGAGGATTTGATGCCGATCATGGAACAGATGTAAGCGTAAATGTAGATGGAATGCCTGTGAATATCGTGTCTCATGCTCATGGACAAGGGTATTCTGATCTTCACTTTGTGATTCCTGAAACGGTAAACAATATTGATTTCGGAAAAGGAGCCTATTATATGGATCGTGGAGACTTCAATACTGCAGGGTATGTAGATTTTCAAACGTATAATGGGTTGAAGAATAGTATGATTAAACTTGAAGGAGGTTCGTTCAACTCAAAAAGAGTACTAGGAATGTTCAATATTCTTCATGATGATCTGGGAAGAAAAAATGCGTATATCGCTGCTGAATACAATTATACTGATGGGCCTTTTGATGTCAAACAAAACTTCAATAGAGTTAATATTTTTGGAAAGTATAACCAATGGATTACGGATAATGATTATTTTAATATCCAATTTTCAACCTTCAATTCCTCATGGAATGCTTCCGGGCAGATTCCGGAACGTGCAGTAGACGAAGGAATCATTGGCCGATGGGGAAGTATAGATCCTACCGAAGGGGGAAAAACCTCAAGAACCAATCTTCAGATGAACTTTAAGCATATCATTTCTCCATCTGAGCAGATCGATGCAATGGCTTTTTATTCAAGATATAATTTCAATCTATATTCCGATTTTACTTTTTTCTTAAAAGATAAAGATCACGGAGATGAAATTCAGCAAACCGACGGAAGAAATATTTATGGCGCAGAAGTAAAATACACCAAAAACTTCTCTCTTCCTAATAGTTCATTAAACTGGACTTCCGGAATTGGCCTGAGAAATGATGATATCAATACCTTACAACTGAACCACGTTTACCACAGAGATATGCTGCTTGACAGACTGTCTGATGTGAACGGAACAGAAACCAATCTTCATGCCTATTCAGGTTTGGTTTGGAAAACGGGAAAATGGACGATTAATCCGGCAGTAAGAGTAGATCATTTTATCTTCAATATGCATAACCTGCTAGATCCTGAACAATTGCCTTCCGGACAATCAAAAGAAGCAACAAGAGTAAGTCCCAAACTGAACTTCTCCTATGCTCAGAGTGATAATGTAATGTGGTTCCTGAAAACAGGCATGGGATTCCACTCTAATGATATGAGAGTAGTGGTTACTAATAAAAATGAAAATACGCTGCCTTATTCTATAGGAGCTGATTTCGGAGTAAGATTACACCCATTCAAATCATTAATCATTACGCCTACAGTGTGGTATATGGATCTGCAGCAGGAATTTGTATATGTAGGAGACGATGCTGTGGTAGAACCATCCGGAAAATCAAGACGTTTTGGAGCTGATCTGGGAATTCGTTTTCAGCCGTTGGAAAACTTTTACCTGAATGCAGATATCAATTATTCTCACGCAAGATTTATTGAAGAAGAAAAAGGACAGGACTATATTCCACTAGCACCAGTAGTGACCAGTACAGGATCTGTAAACTGGGATTTCTTAAAAGGATTTTCTTTAGGCCTTCAGTACCGTTATCTTGGTGAAAGACCAGCAGTAGAGGATAATAGTATTAAAACAAAGGCTTATTTTGTCAATGATCTGGTATTATCTTATAACCATCAGAAATGGGGTGCTAATATTCAGGTCAATAACTTGTTCAATGTAAAATGGAATGAAGCTCAGTTTGCTACCGAAACCCAATTAAAAGGTGAAGCTGAACCTATTACAGATCTTACGTATACACCGGGAAGCCCGTTTGGAGTAAGAGTAGGAGTGTATTACAAGTTCTAGAGTTTGAGAGTAAGAGGGTTTGAGAGTCTTAGGGTTAAAGTGCTATTTCAAATTAATTCATTCTCAAATTTTCAAATTCTCCAGGCTCTGCTTTATAAATTTTGTCTAATTTTAATTTATCATAATATCGTAGATGGAAGTATTATCCAATTTTCAATACAAAAAACTTTTTCTACCCAATATCACGGAGAAAATATTAGCCAATAATGCGGATATACAGCTTTATCGGATAGAGAATTACCTAAAAGGGATTCTGATGCCGGTAATTCCATACCGTACAACTTTCAACTTTATTATTTTCGTGACCAACGGACATATTAAACAGTATCTTGAAAATAAAGAATATCATGCCGAAAAAGGCGGAGTAATCTTTATTAAACAGGGAACTATTACAGCTACTGTAGAATTGTCTGATGATATTGAAGGCTTTTTTCTTGCCTACGAAAATAATATCCTTTCCGAACAGGAATTACCCAAGCATAAAAGCAGTATTTTCTTTATGACCCCTTTTCTGAATCTGGACAGTTTAACATATGGAACGATTACCCAGCTTCTCCCTATCATGGAACAGGAACTTTGGCTGAATAGTTTGAATGTAAATGATGTTGTAGTCACTATGCTGCACCTGATTCTGATCAAAATGCTGAGTACAGATTCAGATACCCATCACAAATCTGCCACGCGTCCGATGGAGTTGTCGCTTCAGTTCCGGGATCTTTTATTTAAATATCACGTGGGAGAAAAACGGGTTGCCTTCTATGCTGATAAATTATCCGTAACAGAAAGCTATCTGAATAAATGTGTGAAAAGTGTGACCCAAAAATCACCAAAGCAATGGATCAACGAGATTGATATCAATTACAGTAAGGCATTGCTGCATTCCAGTAAAGATATTGCTGAAATTGCTTACGAGCTGAACTTTCATACCGCGTCCCATTTTACCCAGCTTTTCAAAAAAATTGCAGGGATTACGCCAAAGGAATACAGAATGCAGTTTTTGAGTAATAGAGTTCCGGGGTAGGACAAAGGTTGGAAGCTGGAAGAGTGATGCTGGACGTACTATTAGGCGATATTGTTATTGAAGTTATTCTTAATTGAATTAACTCAGTTTTATGAAATAGGTTTTTAGGATAGGTTGGATGTTGGAAGAGGGATGCTGGAGGTACTATCACACGGTATTATTGTAAATTTTATTTTTAATTAGGATCTATTTTAGATAAAAAGTCAACAATTGATTTTTCAGACTTCAATAACTTCCATCTCCCAACCTCCATCTTCCAGCCTAACAACTCTACAACTTCTCATTCTCCAGAATCTTAATCACTAGCTTTTCTTCCTTCGTTAAGTCTGCCTTTCCATCATTTTCTTCAATGACTTCCAGTTCGTCAAGATATTTTTTGATCGTATTGTTTTCGTAAAGATTGATGACTAAAGGATGAACATAATATTTCCTACACACAGCACTGGTATTCCCCAGGTGTTCAGCAACAATATCCAGTGCTTCCTTTACTTTCTTTTTATATTGAGTATCGTTTTCTGCATACCCGATTTCTCTGAAAGCGATCAAAGCATTTACCGTGCCTGACCAGGTTCTGAAATCCTTGGCTGTAAAATCATCACCACTTATTTCTTTGATATAGTCATTCACCATCCCGGAATCTATAGAATGTCGGTTTCCTTCATCATCCAGATATTGGAAAAGTTCTTTGCCGGGAATGTCCTTACATTTTTGTACCAGTTTTGCCAATCTTTTACTTCTGAGATCTACATGGTGCATAATGCTCTTTTTTCCTTTAAATGAAAAAGTTATTTTTTGACCTTTGATTTCAACATGTTTATCCTTTAAAGTAGTCAGCCCAAATGAACCGTACAGTTTTTCATAGACGTTATTACCAATACGAATATTGGTTCTCTGCATGAGACTTACAATCAGGGCAAGTATTTTCCGCTTTTCAAAATTTCTTAAGGCAAGATCTTGTTCAATATGAAGCCTGATGCCTGGTAAAGCATAGCCGAACTGAAGCATTCTGTAGAATTTTGTGTGATTTCTTAAAGCGCTCCATAAAGAATGATAGCGGTATTGCTTTCTTTTTTTAACATCAAAACCTGTTGCCTGAAGATGGCCATTTTCTAAAGCGCAAATCCAAACATTTTCCCAAGCAGGAGGAATAACCAGCTTATTAATTCTGGTGATTTCGTTCTTATCCCGGATCTTTTCTCCATCCTTATAATAAGAATACTTTTTTCCAGCTTTCTTACGGGTAATTCCGGTGGTTTCTGCATCGGTGGTATAAATAAGATGTACCGCCTTTGCAGAAGCTTCCGGATCCTTCATGATTTTAACAATCTTTGATGGCTTCAGGTGGGAAATGATCTCTAAATCTGTATTCTTCTCCTCCATAAAACATGGTTAAGAGTTTTTACCCTTCGAAAAAATCAGTAAAAGAATCACTACTATTACACAGACTAAGAAAATTCCCCACCACATTCCGGCTTTAAAGATTGTTCCTACTGCCTCACAACTTGTTAATGTTAACAAACTTAATATCGTAATACTATATAAGGTCCACTTTTTCATAGGTGTATATTTTGTTGGTATCTGGTTAAACTCGGAGTTTGTCAGCCTTCCAGTTTTTGATGGATTTTTTGATTTCATCACCGGAAATATTCTCATGAAGTGCTCTGTACAAAAGCTCCTTAAATTCATCATCATGCGTAAATCTTAAGGCTGCAATCTGGTCAAACCTTAATTTTTCAACTGTTTCATCAGATCTTATATTAAAAATCTCAAAATACCGCTGTTTAAATTCAAGAATCACCATACGATTCTGAAGCCCTAATGCATAATGTTGTCTGGTCATAAATGCCAGATAAAAAAGCAGAAAAATCACGATTGAAAATAAGATCCAGATCAGTTGATTACCGGGATCATCCCATATTTTATAGATTCCTAAAATCTCCAAAACAATTAATAAAGGGAGATAAATAAAATGATGAGGTGGATAAAATTTTCTGTGGTTATTATAGTTCTGCTGTTTCATGGGAGTTAATATAGCAATAATCTTTCCAAAAGTTTATTGTTTTAATAAAAAACAGTATTTTATGGTATGAATTTTATTTTTTTTTATGAAATTATGAGTTGAATTTTATTTTATCATCTATGTGGTTAAAAAATATAAAAGCATTATTTAAACCACATATACATAGGCTTATGAGACTGAAAAGTAAGATTTAACCGCAGATTACACGGATTTACACAGATGTTTATGCTTACTCTACAAAGTTTTTAAACTTTAAAAATTACATATTTATTAGCCACTAATGCACGAATAAAAATCATTCTTGCATTAGTGGCCATTAAAAATTCTAGTGTATAGGCTACCAAAATTAAAATTCATAAAAAAATAACATATCATTCGGAAAATAGGGACTTTATTTACTCTTTCGACTTCAAATTTTTCGTAACTTTCGGTGTTTAAAAATGAAAAGAATGACTTCAAAGGAAAAAGTTGCTGCGCTTCGTGAAGAAATGCAGAAAAATAATGTTGATGCATTTATAGTATATTCTGCAGATCCACACATGAGTGAATACCTTCCTGAAGAATGGCAGGAAAGAGCTTGGCTGTCAGGATTCTTAGGTTCTGCCGGTTTTGTGGTGGTAACTAAAGACAAAGCAGGGCTTTGGACAGACGGAAGATATTTTACACAGGCTGCTATTGAACTGGACGGTTCGGGAATCGATCTTTTCAAAGAAGGAATAGAAGGAACTCCTAATTATATTGATTGGATCATTTCTGAAATTCCGGCTGGAGGTAAAGTAGCTGTAAATGCTTTAGCGGCTTCCAATGCCAACTGGGAACTACTTTCTCAAAAATTTAATGCAAAAAATATTATCCTTACCGATATTCCTCTTTTAAAGGAGGTTTGGACTGAAAGAGGAACGCCATCTGCTAATCCAATCTTTGTACACCCTGTAGAAAGAGCAGGTAAATCTGTAGCAGATAAACTGTCTGCCATCCGTCAGAAGATGGAAGATCAGGAAGCCACTGTTCACATTATTTCAAGTCTTGATGATGTGGCATGGACTTCTAACCTGAGAGGAAGCGATGTACAGAGTAATCCTGTATTTTTAGGATATATTGTGATCACTAAAAATGATGCAGTTCTATTCACAGGATTAGAAAAACTTGAAGTAGAAGCAAGAAAACAAATGGATGATTCTTTCGTAAAAATGATGCCTTACGAAGAATTCTATAACTATCTGAAAGCATTCAAAAATGAAAAAGTATTGGTTTCTCCAAACAGTAACCAACAGATTTTTGAAATATTAAAGACAGACAATCAATTTATCAAAGCTCCGGTACCAGGAAATCTGATGAAAGCTCAGAAAAATGAAACTGAGTTAGAAGGTTTCAGAAAAGTAATGGTGAGAGACGGAGTTGCTATGGTAAAATTCCTTTATTGGTTGACTCACAATGCAGGAAAAGAAGCTATGAATGAGTATTCTATCGGAGAAAAACTGAGAGGTTTCCGTGCTGCAGGGGAAAACTTTGTAGGAGAAAGCTTCGGTTCTATCGTTGGATACAAAGACAATGGTGCGATCATGCACTATTCTGCTAAAAAAGAAGGAAGCAAAGAAGTAACGAATGAAGATACGATCCTTGTAGACTCAGGAGGTCAGTATCTTGAAGGAACTACAGATATTACGAGAACTTTTGCATTGGGAACACCTTCTGAAGAGTTCAAAAGAAACTCTACATTGGTATTACAAGGATTGATCCGCTTATCAATGGTAAAATTCCCTAAAGGAACAAAAGGAGTACATCTTGATGCTATTGCAAGGCTTCCACTATGGATGGAAGGCAAAGACTTCAATCATGGAACAGGACATGGAGTGGGAAGCTTTATGAACGTTCACGAAGGACCGCAAAATATCAGAAAAGACCTGAATCCTCAGGATCTTCTTCCGGGAATGGTATGTTCCAACGAACCAGGATACTATCTTGAAGGACATTACGGAATCCGTCATGAAAACCTTATTGCTGTAAAAGAAGCAGAAAAAACAATTCACGGAACATTCTATGAATTTGAAACATTAACATTCTGCCCGTTCTTTAAAGATACTGTGGTAAAGGAAATTCTTTCAGAAAGTGAAATTGCATGGTTGAATGGCTACCATAAAACATGTGAAGAAAAACTGGCTCCTTATTTGGATGGAGAAGTGAAAGAGTGGTTCTTACAGTTGGTAAGCCCATTATAAGAAAAACTGAAGTTGATGTGGAAGAATCACATTGAACTTTGCACCTTATAACATTAAACAAAATAATTGTTAGATCAGTAAAAGTCCTGTAAGTTTCTTGCAGGGCTTTTTTATTTATACAACCGTATTTTTACGGATAAAATTGTAGGGATTCTCCTGATGACGGGAATTATAGCTCTGTTTATCTTTGCAACAACAAACACATCATTTCATATCTTCATATACTAACTTAGTAATTCAAAACGGTTGATCATCCCGCTCTGGGATGATTTTTTTATTGGTGGAAGCTGGAAGCTATAAAGGCCAAAAAGAATAGATATTATTTTCATTTTAATTAATTTATAGCAATCAGAAGTAATTATATCACTAACAGTAACTTCCAACTCCCAGCCTCTATCTTCCTGCTAACTTCCTTCATTTGAGTTTAGTTTTCTGCTAAGTTTTATTTATTTTCGCCATATCAAGAAAACCCAACAAATGGTACATGATTTTTTTCGGAGTTTTGAACTGTTTTCAGAAAATGAAATTGAAGAGTTTTTGCAGCTTTTTGAAATAAGGAAAGTAAGCAAAAATGAGTATTTCATTCAGGAAGGTGAGAAATGTAGGGAAGTGGCCTTTATACAATCAGGAATCTTCCGTTCCTTCTATCTTTCTGATGACGGAAAAGATACTACGTATTGTTTCAGGTTTCCTGATACCATGATGGCTGCGTATTCATCATTTATTTCCGGATGTCTCAGTAAAGAAAGCATGCAGGCCATTACAGATGCAGAGCTTTTGATTTTGAAGAAAGAAAAGATGGATACCCTGGTTCAGGATAATCTCAACTGGACAAAGTTTTTAAAGATGATTGCAGAACAAGAATACCTTGAATTGGAAAAACGTTTTTTTCAGCTTCAGAGAGATAGTGCTACCCAACGCTACACAACACTTCTTAAAAATTATCCGGATTATATTCAGAAAATCCCATTACAGTATCTTGCTTCTTACCTGGGGATTACACAACGGCATTTAAGCCGTATCAGAAAGGAAATTTCTTTTTAGACATTTGTCCTGTTGATTGGTTGATAAGCTCTATAATTTTGTCAAAAAAATAAATGGAGCACAATATTCTGATTATCGGAGGAAATGGATTGGTGGGCAAAACGATTGCCCGTATTTTACAGAAGAGAAATCCTCATCTCAATATTTTTATTGGGGGACGTAAAGGTGAAAATTTAAATAAAAATTTAAAGATTGATGTTACCGATCCCAGTACTTTTCAGGTTATTAATGATCAAAAAATAAATCTTATCATTCTTTCTGTGAATGATAGATCTGACCATATTCTGAAATATGCTATTGCCCATCATATTGATTATCTGGACATCACCAAACCTACTCCCGCTTTGGTAAAAGCTTGTGATATTGCAGGAAAATCAGAGATTAACAGTAGAATTGTTTTCAGCTCGGGCTGGATGGGCGGAATAGTACCCGGATTAACTAATGCACTAACAAAAGATCCTGATCATATTCAGGGAGTAAAGCTATTTGTATATTATTCTGTTAAAGATTTAGCTGGCGAAAGTTCTGCGCATTTTATGGCGGAAAATGTTGCCGTTCCTTTTCATGATTATAAAAATGATAAACCCAATTCTATCAGACACTTTTTAGATACGGAAACTTTTGATTTTTCTTTCGGAATCGGGAAAAGGAGTGCCTATAATTTTGATGTTCCTGATCTGTACATTTTGAACAAGGTTGAAAGAGTTCCTAATGTGAGTGTAAAAATGACTTATAATTCTAAGTTTATTACTTGGCTGTTGGGGAGTTTTCAATACCTCAGGGTTTTTGATATTTTATCTTTAAAAGAAAGAAAAATGGTTTTCGGATCGAGTGGAAATGGAGATCAGGCTGTCTTTGAAGTAGTAGTACAAGATAAAACAGGCAACAAAAAACTAAGTCTGCAAAGTATAAAAGGACAAGCGGAATTAACGGCTTTATCAGCGGTTCTGCATACAGAAGAATTATTGAGAAACCCTCATGAAAATAATGTGTATTTCAGCCATCAACTGCATGAGCCTTTATCGTTATTGGCTCAGCTTAATGCCTATGAAACAATTAATATCAATATAGCACAATGAAAAAAATAGCCATAATCAACGGTCACCCCAATAAAGAATCTTTCAATTTCGGTATTGCAGAAGCTTATAAAAACGGAGCCTTGGAAGCAGGAGCAGAAGTAAAAGAAATTACCATTGCAGAATTAGATTTTAATTCTAATTTGCAGTTTGGGTATCAAAAAAGAATGGAGCTGGAGCCGGATTTGTTGAATGCCTGGGAAATTATTCAATGGGCAGATCATCTGGTTTGGATACATCCGATTTGGTGGGGAGGCTTACCTGCTCAGATGAAAGGTTTCATTGATAGGCTCTTCCTTCCTGGATTGGCTTATAAATACAGGGAAAACTCTTTATGGTGGGATAAGCTTTTAAAAGGAAAAACCGCACATATTATCACCACAATCGATCAGCCTGGTTGGTATTACCGCTTGATGTACGGAAGACCAAGTGTTAATCAGCTTAAGAAATCAACGCTGGAATTCTGTGGTATAAAGCCTGTAAAGGTAACTTACCTGGGCATTATCCGGACTTCTAAAGAAGATCAGCGAAAAACATGGCTGAAGAAAGTAAAATCTTTGGGACAAAAGCTAAAATAGAATAGTAGTAAACAGAACATGGAAGTTGGAAATTCTTATAATTTCCAGCCTCCTGTCTTTTACAAACCCTTTTTCCCCTCAATCCAGTAGGCCTGAGATCTGATGCATCTTGCAGAAACTCCTTTAGCCTTAAGAAATTTTCTTATCAGTGCCATCCGGGTTCCGTTTCCGGTAAGGTAAAAGACTGCATCATCATTATAGATGGCTTCCTTTTCCTCTCTCAAAAAATCGGTTAAGGCTTCTATAATTCTCATCGTACTGTTTTTAGGACTGTGATAGCCATATAAATTAAGACTTTCCAAAGCCTGAGACTCTTCCATTTCATGGAGACAGATAAATGAAGAACCGCATTCTTCTACAGCCTCTTTGATAGAAATGGAACTTCCCAATGAAGTTTCATCTCCTATTGAGAAATGGATTTTTGCATCCGGTTCAAAAAAACGTTTTCCTCTGGGCATTAATATTTTTATCGAATCTCCAATAGATAAACTAGCTACAAAGCGACTGCCCACCGCTGAAGTATCATGGATATGAAATAAAACTTCAAACGTTCCCGCCTCTCTGTTAAAATTGAAAGGTGAATAATTCCGAAAATCCCTGTCGTTGATTCTTATTCCAATAGCATAAGCAGGCTCAATCTGAATATCCTGTAAATCGGTTTCAAAACGTACAAGGTGAAGATTTTGTGAAATAACTTCTATATAAATGACTTTACAATCTTTAAATTTTGAAGACCATACGTTTTCTACCGTATCGTTGATCCATTTTGGTAAACTTGGCATAAATAATTTTTATTGCAAAGGAAGCTTCAAAATTAAAATATACCGATAGCCATTTCATGGGAATGATTGGACAATTCGTGGGTGATGATGTGGAAAAAAGGACGTGGATAAAATGAGAGAAGGGAAATTTTTGTAGGTAAAGAAGAAAACGAAGCTTAGCTATCTGTTGGCAGCTCTGAACTCTGAAGGGGATTGATCTTCCAATTTTGAAAACAAACGGCTAAAATAGGTGTGATCATTATATCCCAATTCATAAGCAATTTCTTTTACTGTAAGGTGGGTGAATGCCAATAAGCGCTTCGCTTCAATTAAAATTTCCTGATGAATCCAATGCTGCGCAGGTTTACCGGTTACCTCCCGGATTGCTTCGGTAAGATATCCCCTTGAGATATTGAGTTTCTCTGCATATTCGGATGGACTTTTCATGGTTTTATAGCGTTGTCGTACCATGATTTTGAACGCTCTTGTCAGTTGTAAAGAACGATTTTCACCAGTAACCTGAGAAGAATTTTCTTTTGAATAGATAAAGGCAAACATTCCTATGAAAGAATGTAATAAAGATTGAATGATCAAAGAGCCCTCTTTGGAAGCCAGCATCTCATCCGTATAAAAGGTATGAAGTATAGCCGCCATATTATTAAACTTTTCTACCCATATTGTGTCCACTGCCAGAGGCTGTATTCCTTCCAGAGATTCCTCAAAGACAGAACGTACAACATCAGGAACCAGATCAGATTGTATGGCGATAAACCATCCATTCACTTTATCCATTAAAAGGCCTTGATGTACTTGCCCTGGCAGCACACAAAAAATAGTGGAATCTTTAGCTTCAATGAGGTTGAAATCAACCATCATTTTTACATGTCCACTTTCCATACAGGTAAAAATGTAATGACTGTCACGATGTATTCCTTTGTCTATAAGGATTTCTTCTGTATTATAGGTGTTCCTGTCCATTCTTTTGATATGAAAACGGTGCTTGGAAACATCACTTAAATCGTAAGTAGGAATGGTATGCTTCATCTTTTTGAAACTGTTTTTTGTAATTTGGAAAGGGATGTATATTCAGTTATTTTGCTTTTGAAAGAGCCATTTTTACAGCCAGAAAAGTCAATACACTTGCCATAAACCATTTCTGTACCTTAATCCATGCTGGATTATTCGAAAAAAATACGGCTACTTTTGCTGCAGTAAGGACTATTAAGAAATTAACACTGAAACTGAGCAAAACCTGTACTACTCCAAGTTCTAAGCTCTGGTTGAGTATCGAACCATATTCAGGTTTAATGAACTGCGGAAAAAATGATAAGTAGAATACTGCTACCTTGGGATTAAGTACATTGGTCAGGAAACCAACCGTGAATAGCTTTTTAGGGTTATCATGTGAAATCGTGTGATCTACCTCAAAAATATTTTTGCTTTTAGGTTTGATAGCCTGATACGCCAAATATAAAAGATAAATGGTACCTGCCATTTTCAGAACTGTGTAAGCAAGCGGAACGGCTAACAATACAGCTGTGAGCCCAAAAGAAACCATAATGATATGAAATATAAAGCCACAGATCACTCCAGTTAATGAGATAAAACCGGATTTTTTGCCCTGAGTGATGGATTTTGAAATTAAATAAATCATATTGGGCCCGGGGCTGATAGCCAGTATAAGTGCCGCTGCCATAAAAAATGGGAGGTCTTGAAATGGAATCATAAGTTAAATAGGTTTTACATGAAATTTTTCAAAGCAAAGATACGTGCTGTTTCTGATCTTATTTTATTAAAAATAAAACAATATTAAATTTTATTCAATTACATTTTATTTTCCACTTAAATGTGATTTAAAGCAGATAGCAGTGCATTTTTTTTGTAAATTTCAACTCATAAAATAATTATCATTAAAAAATATTTATTACCATGACCACGGAAAACATCTTTGAAGCCCTTAGAAACTGGAAAAACCTTATCGATTCTTATACTACTGAAAATGATACGAATGGAGTAGAAATTTGGAAATACTTAAATCAGGGAACTCATTTCAGTGTTTCAGGAAAAGAAATTGAACTATGGGCGAAGAATCTGGAAAAAGAAGAAATCAAAAGAATTCATGCGTATATAGGTATTCATGAAAAGCAACTAAAGTTTTTTCTGATTGATTCTAAAAGTGATAAAGATGCTGATTTTAGCACTGTTATTGTTAAAGATTTTTTACTCAATTTCCCGGAATCAAAGATTGAAAGCAGTAATGATATGGTAGTACTTCCTACTACGATTACCGCTGAATCCGCTATTAACCGTAATTTCAGATGGAATATGTTTGGGATGGCCTGGCTGCATTCCCAGCAAAATAAAGATCTTTTTCAAGTGATATCAATTCCTTTTACAGATTATGAAAAAATGGGAATTGAAGGGGAGAAAACGTGTACAAGTTTCTTTGGGCTTACTGATGATATGGAAAAGAAAGACCCTGATTTTCCTTACCACATAGAGATTATTACTGTAGAAAGCCTTGCTGTTGATCATATAAGTAAAGAGGCAGAAAATTATTCTACTCCAAGACCTCCGTTTTCCGTTGATACTCTAAGTGATTATCAACTTTTGAAGCAAAGCAGTAGTGTTTTCGTATAACAGTCTGTCCCTGTATCTTCAAGTTATTATTAATCTGGTCTTACTGGCAGGATTGATCGTATTGATAAAAGAAAAGGCGAAAGCAAAACTTCCTGTGATCATACTTCTTTCAGGAGAGCTGATCCTGGAACTGACGGACTTAATTGACCGGATGTTGAAGCTCAATACCCTCAATACCTATAATTATGCATTGAGCCAGTTTTTGGTTTGATGATCCTTACAGTGATCTATAACAATTATTATATTCAGCTTTCCCGTGAAGTAAGGTGGCTCATCTATTGTTATGCAGGATTAGTCTTGATTGGGAATATGTTCTATGTACAAAATGATGCATTGGTTACTTTTTATTCCAATATTATAACCAGTGTTATTATTTGTAGTTATGCAGCTTTATATTTTATGAAGATCATAAAAGAGGGAAGAGTAGAAAAGGATATGTTCATCGTTAATATTATTGTTTTTTTATTTTTTTCTGTAGAATGTCTCATATCCACTGCTTTTAATTTTTTAATCAGCAATCATCTAAGCTGGGTAGCACCCATATGGCTTTTTAGAGGCGTTTTGTTATTGTCTTTTTATATTGCTTTTATTAATCTGGGATGTGGCGTTGGGAAAATCAGGATCAGATAGTTATATGGATATGGATCGGTATTGGACTATTTTTTTTAACAACTTTATTAATTACATTATTGGTTGTTAACTATTTAAAAAGCATACAAAGAAACAAACAAAAAGTTTCTCAGCTGGTTCGTAATACCCAAAAAGAATACTGGGAGAGCATGCTTCTCTTACAGGAACAGGATAGGGAACGTCTGGCGGAAGAACTTCATGATAATATTATTTCACAATTGAATCTCATCCGTCTGAATCTTAATGACAAAAAGCCGGAGGAGCTCAGTCGGGATCTAAAAAAATCTATGCAGTTGATCCGTGAATTATCACATAATCTTACCCCTCCGGATCTCAATGAGATTGATCTGACGGATTTGATTGAAGATTACCTTGAACAGGTTAATAAAAATATAGAAGTGATTTTTCGCTCTATTACGATAGGAATACCCATCAGTAATCCGGTCAAATTGAACCTTTTCAGAATTGTTCAGGAACTCGTTACCAATATTCTGAAACATGCTGAAGCTACAAGAATTGATGTCTCCCTGAGAGTATCTCTAAATTACGTAATACTCACCATTGAAGATAACGGAAGAGGTTTTATCATGGGAAAGCATTCCGGAGGTATTGGTATGAGGAATATTAAATCACGGGCACAGAAAATCAAAGCGATTTATAAACTTAAAACACAACCTGAAAAAGGAACAAAATTTATAGCCTGTATGGCAATACAATAAAAATAAATATGGAACATTCAAAAATTAAAATCGGCATTGTAGATGATGATCTGCTGTTTGTACAGCTTTTAAAAAATTATATAGAAAATAATGGAAATTATCAAATTGTTCTTACATCAACAGGCGGAAATCAATTTCTTAGTGAAGATATCCCGGCGTTGGATATTCTGATTCTGGATCTAAGGATGGCGAACGGGGATGGTCTTGAAGTGATGAGTGCCTTATCAAAAAAAGATTTTGAAACCAAGATTATAGTGCTTTCCAGTTTCTACAGACGTTCTTTTATGGGACAGATGCTTAAAATGGGTGCTCATGCATTTTTATCCAAAGAAATCGAGCTCGAGGAGCTGTTAGTGGTGATCAATACCGTTTACAATACCGGACATTATTTCTCCAATGAACAGATTGATGTGATGCGAAGCCAGTTTTCCAATAAACTGCCGGAGTTTCATGCTTTTTCAAAAAATGAGCTCACAGATAGGGAAGTAGATGTTTTACGGTTGGTTTGCCAGCAGCTCAGCACTAAAGAAATTGCAGATTCATTATTTATTTCTCCCAAAACAGTAGAAACCCATAAGACCAATCTTATGATTAAAACAGGAGTGAAAAATATGGCCGGATTAGTGATCTACGCTGTGCAAAATAGTATTATTGATGCCAACGAAATCGTGCTTTTTGATAAATAGCCATAAAGAATCAGGGAGTGCATTATGCACTCCCTGATCACAAGAAATCTAAAAAACACACTATAATTAAGGATTTAATACTTTAGCCATAGAAACCGCATCAGCAATAGTATCCAGAGCATAGATCTGAGAAATTCCCTGTGTAGTTGCAGCCTGCGTTAAAATATTTTGTTGATTTTGAGAATTCACTGCATTTTCAAACATAATTCCTGTAGAATGCGCTGCTGTTTGATAGACATTACTTAATGCCATTGCAGGAGACTCTGCTACCACTTTTACGTTAGTTTGTGTTACTGCATCTGTAATTTGTTCGTTTACTGTTGTTCCAGCTTTTTCGTTAGCCATGATGATTATTTTTTATTAAGTTTTAAAAACAACCGGGTTTTCCGGTTGTTCGGAGAATGAAATTCTGCTTTTAGCAAAAATGAATTAAGGATTAAGGACTTTAGCAATAGAAACTGCATCAGCAATGGTATCCAGAGTATAGATCTGAGAAATTCCCTGAGTAGTCGCAGCTTGTGTCAAAATGTTTTGTTGGTTTTGAGAGTTCACTGCATTTTCAAACATGATTCCTGTAGAATGTGCAGCAGATTGATACACGTTACTTAAAGCCATTGCAGGAGATTCTGCCACTACTTTTACGTTAGACTGCGTTACTGCATCTGTGATTTGTTCGTTTACTGTTGTTCCAGCTTTTTCGTTAGCCATAATGATTATTGTTTATTTGAGTTTAAAAACAGCCGGATTTTCCGGCCGTTCGGATAATGAAATTCTGCTTTTAGCAAAAAATGAATTAAGGATTAAGGACTCTAGCAATAGAAACTGCATCAGCAATGGTATCCAGACTGTAGATCTGAGAAATTCCCTGAGTAGTCGCAGCCTGCGTCAAAATGTTTTGTTGATTTTGAGAATTCACTGCATTTTCAAACATGATTCCTGTAGAATGTGCAGCAGATTGATACACATTACTTAAAGCCATTGCAGGTGATTCTGCCACTACTTTTACGTTAGACTGCGTTACCGCGTCTGTGATTTGTTCGTTTACTGTTGTTCCAGCTTTTTCGTTAGCCATAATGATTATTGTTTATTTGAGTTTAAAAACAGCCGGATTTTCCGGCCGTTCGGATAATGATATATTCTGCTGTTAGCAAAAAAAGGATTAAGGATTAAGGACTTTAGCAATAGAAACTGCATCGGCAATGGTGTCCAGACTATAGATCTGAGAAATTCCCTGAGTAGTTGCAGCCTGTGTCAAAATGTTTTGTTGATTTTGAGAATTCACTGCATTTTCAAACATGATTCCTGTAGAATGCGCTGCTGTTTGATAGACGTTACTTAATGCCATTGCAGGAGATTCTGCCACTACTTTTACGTTAGACTGCGTTACTGCGTCTGTGATTTGTTCGTTTACTGTTGAACCAGCTTTTTCGTTAGCCATAATGATTATTGTTTATTTGAGTTTAAAAACATCCGGATTTTCCGGTGGTTAGATTGATATTCCGCCTTTAGCAAAAATGAATTAAGGAGTAAGGATTCTAGCAATAGAGATGGCATCAGCGATGGTATCTTTGCTGTAAATCTGAGTGACACCTTGCGTTGTTGCTGCCTGAGTTAAGATATTATGTTGATTTTGGGCATTAATTGCATTTTCAAACATAATACCTGTAGAATGTGCAGCGGTTTGATACACGTTACTTAAAGCTATAGCAGGAGATTCTGCAACTACTTTTACATTCGACTGTGTTACTGCGTCTGTGATTTGTCCGTTTACTGGCATAATGATTATTGTTTATGGGTTAGAAACAACCGGACTTTCCGGCTGAGAGGATGAATTTTTATCTAAAAAATTAAGGTCTTAGAATCTTAGCAATAGAAACTGCATCAGATACCGTATCCAGGCTATAGATCTGCAGAATTCCCTGAGTGGTTGCTGCCTGACCTAAATATTCTGTTGATTCTGATTCGTTACCGCATTTTCAAACATAATACCTGTAGAATGTGCTGCGGATAGATAGACATTGCTTAAAGCCATTGCAGGAGATTCTCCTATTACCTTTACGTTAGATTGCGTTACCGCATCTGTGATTTGTTCATTGACTGTTGCCATAGTTGTAATTTTTTTTTTGAGATTGGATCTCGGTTAATAATTATTGAGGTAAACTAATTTTCTATTATATTTTTAAACCCACGACAGATCCTGCAGATGAAATAGATTTCAAAGGCATTGATATAGACTGATAATTGATGATTAGATCCGAAGGGTGATTCTTATTACAATGGTTGAAACCATTATTTGTAAGATCTGTGTGTGTTTAAAGCATATCTTTAAAGCTCAACAAGCAAAAAAGCTGTTGAAAAAAGGATGCGGTTACCATTTTTAATATCTGTCTTAAAAATGAATTCCTGCGGTATATCTGCTGGCAATATGGGATTCCTTTGGGCTTAAAAATGGATTCTGAATGATTGCTTTTGAATATTGACAGCATGGGAAGACGGTGCAAAAATTGACATTGACCTGATTTGATTGTATAGATGGATAGCACCGGAGCTTCTTTTTACAGGAAAGTAAACCGCATCCATAGTATTGAAAAACCGGGATTACAATCTTCCCTTTTTTAAAATTCCTAATTCTCTGTATTTCAGCTTTCCGGAACTCATTTTTTTCATTCCCATGACATTATTGGCTATTCCCATCATAGAGTCCCTTTGCTGATTCAGTGCAGAATTGATCTGCATTAATCCTGTAGAATGTGCACTTACCTGAGCAGAAATTGCCTGAGGTACTGCTGTGGACATTCCGGTGATTATGGTATTGATTTCGTTCATAATAACTATTGGTGTTTGATGATTTATGGACGGATATTACCAAATCTTGCATTCAGTTTATTCATCCTGTCCACGATTTTGATCTCCTTCTGCCTTAACTTTGCTGTTGAGGCTTCCTGAAGCTTTTTCAACTGTTCTTCATAATTCATAGAAGGAAGTTCAGAAGGAGTAGCTGCTACCGGAACCGGAGCTGTTTCTTGCTGTTTAACAGCTTCTTCCAGCTTTTCCAATAAAGGAGCCAATGACTTCATCGTTTCTTTGATTGCTTTTTCCTTGATGTAGTTTACGATTTCATCTTCATGCCTCAAAACAAAAGGCATAATCTCTTCCTGAACCATTTCAGGCTCAGTCACTGCTGCAGGCCGTTGGGCTACAGGAACTTTCTTGGGTGTTTTTCTGTTCATGGTATCGTTTTTTACCGTTATAATAGAATTACAGTAAATAATTAATGAATGCTGCTGCCGCTCTCCAGTCCCGATTGAGATCCTGAACAACAATATATCCAACTGCTTCCAGGGCAATACACGCCGAAATAGCATTCGCTGAAAGCATTTCTTTTAATTGATCCTGAGGCAGTTTCAGAATATAGTCACTTTGAAAGAACGTGCTTTTAGAATGACTTTCAGTGCCTTCGTTGGCTATGATTCTTAGAATTTGTTGGAAATAGTGAGCGATCAGCCTGGAAACCTGAAATTCCAGTTCCCTTTTCAATTCCACAGTCTGTTCGTTGGTTATTAAATCTGAAACCGCTGATACATCCACATCATGTACGGAATATAAAGCTTCTCCTGTATCAGAAGGAGTGATGGTAATATCTGTTTGAGGATCCATTTTGCCTTTTCAAGATTGATGGTAAGCAGCTTGGAGTCGGATTCCGGAGCCGCAATATCGCTCAATGCTGTGAGGGGAAGAATTCTTACATTACAGTAAAAAGATTTGGGATCATCCAGTTTGATCATCACAACCGCTATTCCTGTCGCTTTTTCTTTGGGTTCTACCACAAAACACTGATAGTTGGTATACTTTCTAATACTTTTACAGTTCACCAATCTGATGGTTGGCTGAATGTTGATGTCTGAGGTCTGGAGATTAAATACAAAACGGTCTGCATTATTTTCAGCTTTTTTGTGATCCGTACTTTTGGTATCCAGATAAGAGCTGTCATGCGCTCTGATCAAATAAAGACGTTCATTTAAATCACTTAAGCTCTCTAGATTTAAAATTTTAGCAGGTTTGGTTACTGAGGAATAATTCATGGCTTATTATTTTTGAATTTGTTAATGAGTTGGGTTATTATTGTTTTTTTCTCTGTTTGCGTTTCAGGTTCCCCTGAAGTAATTACTGGTTTTACGAGTGGCTGTGTCAGTTTTACTGACTTCAATACTAATTTTCCCTCATGTGCAGCCGTAATAAAGCTTTTTCTCATATTTTCTTTCTCTGATGAGGTTTCTTCCTGAATCGGATGGGCTACCCGTTTTTTTTTTCGTTCTCCTCAGTTCCGTTAGAAACTTCTGTAAACGAAGTAGGAGAGGAATGGGTTTCATTAGAGACAGGAAGCGTGTTGACATTGTAAATAGTATTGGAAACTTTAGCTTTTACTTCTGCATAATCACTTACCATTTTAAATAAGTCTCTCATCATTTCATTTCCTTTTCCTGCATCCTGACCCTGCAACATTTCTGTTGGTGGAGTAGATGCCTCTTTACTGCCCGGAGCCGGCCCGAAAGTAGTTCCGTAGGTCAATAAATTATTAGCAAGTCTGCTCAATGCAATAAGACCTACCTGTTCAAAGCCTTTTAAAAAAGACTGTAAATCCTGAACCATCATTCCTGTAGACTGTTCAATCATTACTTTTGTTACTCCGGTCATTGGGGAAGCCTTAGGAGGTGCCAGCACCTCACTGTTCACAAATACTACAGCTTTCTCCGCCGGAGTAGTGGCTTCCACTGCCTGAGATTGTGGGCTTTCACTGTTAAGTTCATTCATGATAGTAAGGTTTTAGGTTATCCTTTTAAAATTTTAATGGCATCAGCAACAATGGCTGGGTTGAGCTGATTCAAGTTTTGCTGATTGGTTACCGAATTCTGAATGGAAATTCCACTGGCATGGGTAGCCATCTGATAAAGCATACTCATGGCCTGTGCGGGAGATTCACCAAGCACGGTAACATTGGTCTGCGTTACAGCGTCTGTAGTCTGGTTGTTTACGGTGTCTGCCATATTTTGGGTTTAAATGGTTATTATTATTTTAATTTTCACAATCCTTTTACAAAGGTTTTTCTTTCAATTCAACCATTGTGTTTTTTTCGGCTGAGTATTCAGAATGAGATTGTTGACCTCTTTTGTCTGATACAAATTTCATGAATAAAAATAAATCTTCATTAAGGGAAAAAACGGATTTTTTAAAAATAAGGGAATTCTCCTATGGGTGAATTTTATGATTAAAAATGAAATGTTTTAATAATATATAGTGATCTTAATAGGATGGGTAATCCATTAGTTAATAGCTATATATACTAATGTGATCTGTTACTAAGAGTAAACCCTGAATTTCTAAAAATGGGGCGATCCCCTCTATTCTGTCATGAGCTTTACCTTGAAATTTGTCTGATAACCTATTAAATAATCAACAGTATGGATCCAACAAAAAAACAAGGGAAAAACAAAACAAATAACCCTAATAAAGCCCAACCAATCCTTAATCCTAAGCTTAAATCTAAAGCACTCATACAGCCCGGATATGCAACAGGAGATATGTTTGCGATTGCCGCTGCTTTAGTGGATGATGATGAGCTTCATGTAATCATTACAAAAGGTAATGAAAACTGCAATGATCCCACAGACAAAGCGGATTCTATCAAAAAGTTTTATGAAGAATCGGGAATTGCTAAGAAGAGAATACATGTGGTGGAAGTAAGTAAATTAAGAAGCAATAATCAAGAATTAAAAGAAGCAATTTGTAAGCTTCGAGAACAAGAAGAAATTCCAAAAAAAGAAGTGCCTCTTGGCTATGGGACGGATTATGTTGCCGAAAATTTCACAGCTGAAATGCAGGAAAAGCTAAGAGATGCATGGAAGGTTAATAGTAATGAAAGAGAAAATGATGCTATAAAAAAATGGTTGATAGAAAAGGGCATACCTACCAGGGGAGATCGTTTATTGATATTATGGTCACGGTTCAGTGGTAAGAATGGAGATATTCATATAGAGCATGACACCAGTTATTTTGGAATCAAGCAGATTGTCAATAGAGCAGTGGATATGTATGATGCTATCATGATCACAGGAGATAAGGGGTATCAGAAGGAAAGAAGAGATAAAGGTTGGAGAAAAAAAGACGATTCGAAGAAAAGAGGTCATCAGTTTGACGAAATTGCGGAGGAGATCAATGCTGAGGTTGGAACTGCCAAAATTTTTAATATCACCGAATTCTGGAATGATGAAGCTTCAAATGAACTGCCCAAATGGGATGGGGATACTCGGATGGGACAATTTAAACTGTATGAGTATTTTGAAAAAAATTTTGACGAGGTAAAACATCTCGGGTTCAGAAGTGGAAACCTCGAAGTGATGGCAATGCTGGGCTATACAGTCTTATATATGGAAGAATATGGCAGTATAGGCGGTGAAAGAATGGCTAAATGGAATGACAATCGTGGGAAAATCCTCAAGGAGAAAGGAATTATTAAAGCTACAAAAGATATTGGATATCAACGAATCCTATTGAATGTACTCCCAACAAGAACAGGTAAATATCTTCAGGATAAAAAGGCAAAGATAGTAAAAGAAGTTACTGAGAGAATAGAAGAAATGAATGAAGAAGAGAAAAATGAATTAGTTAGAAAATACAAAATAAAAAATAAAAGAAACAAAATAAGAAAAGAAGAAACAGAAGAAGAAACACTAAAAAGAATAATAAAAGAAGAGATAGACAGAGAAGTATATAAAGGAATAAAAAAAGAAAAAATAGACCGTCCAGATTTTACTCCTGGTAAAGAAGGTAGGGGTAAAAAGCCTGATGAAATACGTGATAAATACCAAGGATTTGATGATGCAGACTTGGATAATCTTTTTAATCGATATATACATGTAGGTTGGGAGGGACCATCAAGGAAAGAAGATAAAATAAAATGGGAAATAAAAAAATATTCTGAGCCGCGAGAAGATAGAATAAAAGAAAGACCTTAAATGAAAATTAGCAATTCAGCTCTTCTGAAAGGTTTAAAATCAAAGTGATACCTACAAATTAAAATCCGTATTTCTAAGGTTTCCTATATGAGACTTTATTCTGAGTTTTGCAGCGTAATAATCACGTACCTAAATTTTATATGACTATACACCGAAATCCGGAACAGATGTGATCTGTTCCGGATTTTAAGGAAATAATGGTAAAAAATCACTATATTTAGAATTATATAAATGATCTGATAAAACTTTAAAACCAATACATTATGTTGAAAACCCCTCATTCAATCAGGAAATTATGGCTTTTTTTTGTCTTAACATCAGTAGCAACATTTATTCTCACCGGATGTAATGCAAAGCATGATGCGGATCAGATCTTTTACAATGGAGATATCCTCACAATGGCAGGTAAAGAAGCTGCTTATGTAGAAGCTCTCGTCGTAAAAGATGGAAAAATTGTCTTTGCAGGAGAAAAAGATAAGGCTATGGCTCTTAAAGGAAATAAAACACAGGTAACCGATCTTGCAGGCCGTACACTGATGCCAGGTTTTATAGATGCCCACGGTCATATTTCGCAATATGGATTTGCTTTACAGATGATCGATCTGCAACCTGAGCCTTACGGAAAGGTGATGTCAATTCCGCAGCTACAGAAGGTTCTCAGAGATTATATAGCCGAAAATAAAATTCCTGCCGGAACTATGATTGTTGGAAATGGCTATGATGATGCTATTATGGAAGAACACCGCCACCCGACAGCTCAGGAACTGGATGAAGTCTCGTCTGTTAATCCAATTTATATAGAACATACTTCAGGGCATATGGGAGTCGCTAATTCTTTACTGCTGAAAAATATGAATATTACCTATGATACTCCGAATCCTGCCGGTGGAATCATTGGCAAAGATCCTGCCACCAAGCAACTTACAGGAAAAATGCAGGAGAATGCCAATATCAATAGCTTACAATATGTAATAACACAGCTTCCGAAACCTGCAGAAAGCGATAAGTACAAATCTTTACTTGACGCAGAAAAAGCCTGGTTTGCCGGTGGACAGACCACCATATGCGAAGGACGTGCTGCCCCGGATAATATTGATCATATTATGGATGCAGACAAGAAAGGATTGTTGAAAGGTGATTATATCATTATGCCGGATTATGACTTGAATGCCGATAAACTGACACAGTGGAAACAATTCTATAAAAAGTATAATGGCCACATTAAGATAGGAGGTATAAAAATGACCTTTGACGGCTCTCCACAAGGTAAATCAGCCTGGCTTACAAAACCTTATCTGGTACCGCCGGAAGGAGAAGAGCCAGGATTCCGGGGACAACCAATCTATTCAACAGAAGCAGCTTATAAAGGACTTAAAGCTATCTTTCAGCAGGGAATGCAGGTTCATATTCACTGTAATGGAGACGCAGCGATAGATGAAGGTCTTAACTTATTGGAACGTCTTAAAAAAGAAAAGCTGCTTACAAAAGATATGCGCTGTGTTCTTATCCATAGTCAGGTATGCCGTAAAGACCAGGTTCCCCGCTATAAACAGATAGGAATAATGCCAAGCTGGTTTCCTACACATGTTTACCTATGGGGAGACTGGCACCGCTCCAATGTGCTTGGAGAAGAAAGAGCAAGGAGAATAAGCCCTTTGAAAGAAGGGTTAGATCAGGAAATCCCATTTACCATTCATCATGATTCGCCGGTAACTCCTCCCGATTTGATTACTGCGGTATATGCTGCAGTAAACAGAAAAACACGTTCCGGATATATACTGGGGCCAGAATTTCGAATCAGTCCTTATGAAGCCCTTAAAGCAATCACGATCAATGCTGCGTGGCAGTGGGGAGAAGAAAAAGAAAAAGGAACGCTGGAGAAGGATAAAAGAGCAGATCTTGTTATCCTGGATAAAAACCCTGTTAAAGTAGATCCTTTTGCTATTAAGGAAATCCGTGTTATGGAAACTTATAAAGACGGCGTGCAGGTATATAAAAAATAATAGATTTCAAATACAAGATATTCCGAAGAAACAGCGTTCTGAAATTTTCAGAACGCTGTTTTATTTTATAACACTGGGAGATCTAAATGCGAAGAACGCTGAAAAAACTGTAAATTAGCCGTGGAAAATTAATTGAAAACACATCCTTCGTAATCTATTGTATGTCTAAACTAAAAGCTGTAAGAGAACAGAAAAATCTGACCCAGGAAGAACTTTCAGAAAAGTCGAAAATTTCTGTCAGAACGATTCAACGAATTGAAGCGGGCACAGAACCGAAAGGACATACTCTGAGAGCATTAGCTCAAGCTTTGGAAATAGAGGAACTTCGTTGCAGGATATTATCATAATTCCTGATATTAATAATGAGGTAAAGGATGAAAGTATTCCCGAGATGAGGGAAGAACAACAACCTGATATCAATTATTCTCTCATTAAAATTATTAATCTTTCCTCCCTATTATTTACTCTGTTGCCCCCTTTGAATATTTTTGTTCCCCTTATTCTGATGTTTACCATGAAGCAGAGAAATAGTCTGGTTCGTCAGATCATTTCAGTCCAGATGATATGGACAGTGATGGCACCCATTGTATTCATGCTGGGCATCTTTTTAAAGCTCGGAAGACAGTTTACTTTGGTTCTTATGATAGTGATTGTACTCTCCAATATCTTTATTATCCTTCGTAACGCTGCTGAGATTGATCGGAATAAGAAATTGTATTTTAGATTGAAATTCAGCATGATATAAAACCTGTCAGGGCTTTGTCGGGTTTTTGTCGGGTTCTTTGTTCATTACAAAACAGATGAAAATCTAATCTTTGTCAAAAATTTAATCATGACAAATTTTGCTTCATTAGTCCTTCTTTTTTTTACTTTGGTTTTTAATAGTATTCAAGCTCAATTACCAAAAACAGATCCTCTTTATCGGACTATTATGTCAAAGGACAGCCTTCTTTTTTCGGTAGGATTTAATGCCTGTAATACTAAACAGACAGAGGCCGTACTCAGTAATAATTTTGAGTTTTATCATGATAAAGGTGGTTTTTCTGATAAAAAGAAATTCCTCACTGATTTTAAAAACGGCCTGTGTAAAGCTCCGGATATTTACCGTGCTAAAAGAGTTTTGATAGATAAGAGCACTCAGGTTTTTCCAATGTACAAAGATGGAAAAGTATATGCGGCTGTTCAAAACGGAGATCATCTGTTTTATGAAAAAGAAGGCAGGCAGGCCGAGAAATTAGTTGGTGAAGCTAAGTTTACCAATTTTTGGCTTTTAGAAAATGATGACTGGAAGTTAGCAAGATCGCTGAGCTTTGATCACCATGCTAAAGAAACAATTGATCAAAGATCCGTTTTTAATAACGATCAGGAAATAGAAATTTGGTTGAAAGAAAATAAAATTCCAACACTTGGATTAGGGATCATTGACGAGGGAGAGCTGAAACAGATCAAAGTTTTTGGTGATATCAAAAAGGGAAGTCCGGCTCCTTTTAATACCTTTTTCAATGTAGCTTCCCTTACCAAGCCTGTTACAGCAATGGTAGTATTACGCTTGGTAAGCCTTGGAAAATGGAATTTAGATGAACCTCTTGACTCTTATTGGGTAGACCCGGATATTGCTAATAATCCGAAGCATAAAAAGCTTACAACAAGACTTATTCTTTCCCATCAGACCGGTTTTCCCAACTGGAGATGGATGAATGCTGACAAAAAACTCAACTTCCAGTTTGAGCCGGGAACCCGATATCAATATTCAGGAGAAGGCTTTGAATATCTAAGGCACGCTTTGGAGAAGAAATTCGGAAAAACATTGGACCAGCTTGCCAAAGAGTTGATTTTTCAACCACTCCAAATGAATGATACCAATTACATCTGGGATCAAAATACGGACGAATCCAGATTTGCAATCGGTTATGATAAAGAAGGTAAACCTTATCCAACAGAAAAAAATAAAACGGCCAATGCCGCTGATGATTTGCATACAACAATCGGGGATTACGGAAACTTTATGGTCAGTGTGATGAAAGGAAAAAATCTGAAACCGGAAGTATTTCAAGAAATGATCAAAAAACAGGTGAAAACTAAGGAAAACAAGTACTTCGGACTAGGTTTTGAAATCTATGATCTGGGTAATGGTGAATATGGATTATCTCATGGCGGAGCCGATCAGGGGACAAGATGTATTGCTTTTGTATTCCCAAAATCAGGTAAAGGAATTCTGATATTTACCAACGTAGATGATGGTTATAAAGTGTATGAGAAGCTGGTTATTCATTATCTTGGTAAAGAAGGAAAAAAAATTGCTGATATAGAGAATAACTAAGTTTTTATATTCAGATCTGGAAGGTTAAATTTTTTTTTTTAAAATCATCTGTATTATGTTGGAAAACGCAATGGTGCAAAGAATTAAAATATCATGTTGTTTTAAGGTGTAAGAGAATCAAAGATTCTCAGCAAGAAAGATATTTTCAAATGATTCTTTTATATTTTCTAGTAGATCAAACAGATCGCGCATTTTTTTCTGCTTAATCCGATAAATCTGCGTGATATGAAAAATGAAAACAAAGTTATCCATCAGCTTAGAAAGAATTAATGCAATTGATTCCGTCTTTGCTTCCTTAAAAGGATAACGGGTTATAAATAAATCTTTGCGTTTTAAAAGCTTAATACTTTAGGAAAAAATAGTAAACTCTCAATACATAAAAAGCCTGTCATTTGTTATGAAGACAGGCTTTAATATTTTTATTTTACCTTTTCCAAAAGATATAATTTGGCACCGGAAAATGCCAGTTTAGGCATCAGGTTACCTTCCAGAACCATCGTCTTACTGTTAACGTCAATGACTGAAATATAATTATTGGAATTGTATTCAATATAATTTTCTTTTTCCTTAGTGATAGGGTTTTTCCCGAATTCAAGAGAGTATTTTACCCAATCTTCTTTATCCGTACTACAATGTACCGGTTTGAACTTTGATTTTTTAGCTTTAAAAATCATCTGGTCAAAGCCACCTGCACATTCAGAAGAAAATGTACTTTCGGGATTCTGATCCTTGGTAAAATCTTCGAAAGAACCTTTGTAAACGCCGACGACCTTCCATGTTCCGTCTAAACGGTCTTCATCTATTTTACCTTTTGCTTTGCTTACTGCCCAGCTAATCCCGTTAACAGTTCCTTTTACAGCTTTATAGCTTAGATTAACAGCTCCCGACACCACTTTAGTAGCAGTTCTTACCACACAGGAATTCAATACCAGAACAGCCGAAGCCAGAAATATCATTTTTTTCATATTGTCAAATTTTTTGCGAAGATAAGGCTTTCAGTTTAATGGGGAGTAAGGATGGAAGCTGGAAGAGGGAAGCTGGAGGTTATTGAAGAGCAATTAATTGCTGTTCTGTTTTCTTAAGCTCGCTTGCCTGGTTATATTGTAAACTGAAAGTTGAACCAAGTTGAAGAGTAACTTCCATCTTCCCTCTTCTAACCTCCTGTCCTCTAATTTAAATTCTATTGGTTAGTTAGTATTATAAACCGGAAGTCAAAACTGGTTGAATAGTAACTCCTATCACCCTCCTTCCAATTTCCATATTTTTTTCATAAGTTCGTCTATTAAGAAATAATAACCATATGACAATCACTGTAGTTCTCTTATTTATTTTCATCATTTTTGCGGTATTGTTCATTGGAATGCTTTCCAGGCCACAACAGGTGAATACATTTTCAGGTACAGATTTTCGGACCCAGCCTTTAGATCAGTCAGCCTTTCAGAAAAGAGAAGATTATCTTACAAAGATGGCGAGCAGGCAGCGCACAATAAGTATGATTCTTTTGGCCTTGATGGTTCTTGGTTTTTCTAGCCCTGTGGTATATGCGTGGTTTGATACTTTACAGTTTAAAGGAATACTAGACAAGGAAAGGTATGAGCTGCGGATCAGGGATAACAATCTGTTATTGGGCGGAATGCTGGGAATGTGTGGATTATTTTTCTTTATGATTTCATTACTGAAAAGAAAGATGATTCGAAGCTATGAGAGTGTCATATTAAGTCTGGATCAAAAAGATTTTGAAAAGATGCTTGAGGTAAACCAATCGATGAATGGAGTAGATCGATTCACCATGTCGCCTCCTTTTATTATCAGCCAGACTGGAATCTATGTATTTAAGCTGGGGAGAGTGTTGGTTCTTCCATGGCTGGATATTACAGAACTCAAGATAACAGGAGCTCCCCGGGGAGGCTATTTGTGAGGATGAGAGTACAGGGGAAATTATATTTTTTTACGATATCAGACCGTACGATGTTGAATGTACTGGAAGCGGAGTGTGTTCAGCGGGGAATATCGACGATTTCATAGTCAAAGAATGTCTGTTTATTGCACCCAGCCTCTTACCGTTTCAAAGAAAAAATCATATAGTTTTTTGTCAACATTATCCTGATCATGAACCATCATATTATATTCTTTAAAGGCAATAGATAAGGTGATACTATATTTTTTGGAAGTAATTTCAGGCTGAAAAAGTCTGTTCTGGGATAGAAAGTCGATATATTGTTGGAACTGTTCTGAGGTGAGCTTTTGATGTTTAGAAATATCAACAGGATTCTTATTTTTATCTTGTGCATGTCGGATATAGTGAAGAGTGCCATCCTTTTTTATGGTGATGCTTTCCCGATCCCAATCATGATGGTTATAGCGTTGAATATAGAGTGAATCTGCATTTTTGAAATCAATTTTATAGAATTTTTTAGGTTCTTGATCCTCTTTGATCAGAAAATTCACCTGATCATCGGGAGCCATTAGTTTATATTTTACCTTTGAATAATCGAGACGTTTATGTAAAGAATCAGGGGTAAAAGAGATAATATTTTGTTTCAGATCATAGCTTCCTGAAGTGAATTCTTCTACGAGATAGTCTCCCTGATCATCCTGATTATATACATTAAAAGTATGATCATTATTTAGTTGTAGGATTTCCGTAGAAGTGCAGCAGCCATTGTATATCGGAAGCATAACAGACTGGTCAATATAAGTTCCGGAAACACGATTGTCTTTACTGCAGCTGTTCAGAATGATTGCTGATAGAATGAGTAGAGCTGTTATTAATTTCATTGGCATGATATTCAGTGTATAGGAGGAGATTTAAAGTTTTCAAAAGTATAAATAAGATGGTAATACATTTTGTTTTCCTGATAAGTCTTTCCCATTGGGGTAACCTTTTCACCTTGTAAGAGAAGTTTCTTTTCAACCTTATTTTTCTGATATTTTTGTAATGAAGGCAGAAGATAAGAAAAACTGGTTGTTTGTCCCTGTTCGTTATCATGAATAAATATCCATTCATCAAACCTTTTATTAAAATAACAGGAGAGATTACCCCCAAGTTTCTTTGGTCCGGAATATTTCAGTGTAAACCCTTTTTGAGTTAAAAGACTGTCTGCATTCATCTTGTTGGGAATAATCTTATACAAGATCTCAGATGGCGTTAAAGTTTGTGCGGATGAAAGAAATATTCCTGAAATTAAAGCAGTAAAGAATAATATATTGCATTTCATTTGTTGTTTCATATTGATTTTAGGTTTGTCACTTTTTAAATGTACACATTATTGTATTGATTTCATTACCTCTATTTTTTGTATTTTTAAAAATAAGATTAATAATGATGAAAATATTTCCTTTTATCATGCTGTTTTTGCTAGTATATTCCTGTTCTCCTAAGATGTTCAGGCTTGCTACTCCGGATGATAAAGCCAATTTTGGGATTTCAAACCCCTCTAAAGCTCTATTCTTTATTGAAAATGAAAAAATGGCAGCACCGGAAGATCGCATCAGTGATCATAAGGAAATCGCAGACAAGCTTTACAAGCAATTAGGAGGTGCTACAGATAGACTTATGGTCGCCAGAACCAATGCAAAAACGTTCAAGTTCTCTAATGGAACTACAACTTGGTTTGTTGATATTCAAAACTTTCCAAAACGGACAGCTATGATTTTATTTGATGGAAAAAACGAACCTGTGATCGAGTACAATCCCAAAAACTATGAACGCCTGGTTATAAGATATCTGTTTGAAGATTTGAAAATGAAGCAGAGATCCGAAAGGGAGAATCAAGCAGCCAGAAAAGAAGCATCAGACAACTGGAATTCTATGGAAGCTGTTCCTTTTACACCCGATCAAAAATATGCAGATCGGATTATTAATCACAGCAATACCGTTTATTATCCTTTATTAAACTTTGAAGATGGAGGAAATTGTAACGGGCAGTTTCGAAATATCATCTATTTGGATGAAAAGGAGGAAAAGATAAGCTATACCGCAGATCTTACCTATAGAAACGGGAAAATGCTTGAGTATCTGTATTCACGGGAAGGAATGAAAAGTGTACAGAAATATTACCTCAATACAGTAGGGTTATTAGATTCTATTGTAACTTCCGAAAATGGGAAAAGAGAAATGAAACTTAATTTCAAATATCTGCCGGATCGGTTTGTCATTCATTCCAGCTATGGTTCCAGAGAAGAGTTCCATCTCAATACAAGAGGGCAGGTGGATATAAAATATGATTTCGATAAAAAGAACACAGTCACTAAAGAAATTCATTATACTTATGATAACCTTGGTAGAGTTTTAAAAGAAAAAAGTATTTACAATGGAGAATCCCCTACTACCAATACTTATCAATATGATTCTGATACAAAAAAGATGTATTCAAAATTGACCATTCAAGGAAAAGAAGGGAAAATACTTTCTGAAAATAAAGCTCAGATCATTGATGGAAAACAAATATTTACGGTTATTGCTGATGGAAAAGTTCAAAACAAATCCGTTTCAACACTCAATAGCAATTGTGAAGGAAAAGTTATTACCTACGACAGCAGTGGGAAAGTAATATCTGTAAGCATTCAGAAAAGAAGATGACAGGATATGATGCTTCTTGACTGTTGATCTATAATTGCATACTCTAACTGCGCGCCATTTTCGAAAGAAAATGGCGCGCAGTTTTTTCAAACGATAAAGCTTCCTGAAATATTTGCTTATTGAGAGAATATCTTTAAATACTCTTTCGGCATCCATAGGAAACATAAGATTAAAGCTCCGATCAACACGAGGGATAAAACCAAAGTAGCTACTTTGAAACCATCTAACCTGAACTCTTTCTCCCGAGGTCTGCCAGAACTGTGAAACCCGGAAAGTCCATTAGCATACGGCTGATTTTCCTTTGCTCCCTGAACTCTTCCTTGAGCTGAAGATAAAGATGATAGCGATTCTATATTTTTGTTTTGACGGATAATATCGGCAAATGACCGTTTGTTTTCCTGATGTCGTTTCTTAGCAGCTTCTACCTTTCCATTTGATGTAAGAAGATGGATTACTTCCTCAATTTTTCCGGAGTACTGATCATATTCTTTCGTAATGACTTGAATTCCGTTTTTGGATTCACTTATTTTGGATTCGTTTTCCTGATGTCTTTTTTCATTTTGTGAAATCTGTCTGTTAAGGTCTTCAAGCAGCTGTGTTTTCTCCTCTTTCAAACCTTCTCTTTCCTTTTCCAGATCAGAAATGGTACTTTGAAGGATTCTAAGTCTTTCTTCCTCCAAGAGATCGAGCTCTTTTTTAAACCCGTCAGCATCTATAATCTTAAAAATATCTTTTTGCTTTACAAACTCCCCAATTTCATGGCTTTGAGTAAAATAAATGGTATCATAAACGTTTAAGAGATCAAGTGCCTTGTTAAAGAATTTCTGTAACTGAGCAGGATTGGTTTCACAATACACCACAAGATACTTATTGCTGGACTGAGCAAAATTCAATTCTTCAACTTCCCTGATATTAAATCCTATTTTATCAAAATCTTTCGGCTTTTGAATGGAAAACTGATCGGAATGATTGACTGTAATCGTTCCACCTGAAAGATTGTTTTTTTCAAGACTATTCTGAAAATCATTTAAAGCATTGATGATAAGACCTTCAGACGAAATTTTATTAACGAAAATCAAGCTTGAACCTATAAATGTTCCGCCTCTGTCCGAAGTTTGTTCCTTGGCAAACGTATAAACAGAGTAGGAAATGAGGTTGCATCCCCCAGCGTAATCTTTCCGGATAGAATAGATGCTGCTTTGAGGAAATAGTTGAATGGCATCCGTTTTTAAATCGAATGTTCGCATCTCTTGGGCTATGGCTTTCGTTCCCCCTAAAAAAAAGGTTTGCCTGAAGCCATTCGGATTGCCAAAAGTGCCAAATGCGGAGAAAAAATAGGTATTGTCCATTAATTTGTAAAACTAAATTTTATACGTTCCCAAAATGTTCCTTCATAATCCAGATCATATCCTACAATGCTTCTGTAGAGCCATTTTCCAAGTACTTCGGCAGTGGAGAGATTCAGTAAGCTCACCCTTTCGCCTCCGGTTGCATTTTGCACACTTCCTACGGTGTAATAGGTTTTGCTTAATCCATACGTATCAATTCGTTGTGAAGTCATGGGAAGATGTTCAGCAATAAAACCATCAAGAGCTTCAGCACTTTCCACATCCATTTTTCCGGATTTATCCCATTTGGAAACAACAAGTATGGCGTTCACCGATTTTAAATTTTTACCCTTTCTTTCCAGTTCATCCAGAAACTCATTGATGAGGGAGTCGTCTTTATATGCAGACTCATAACTGGTAACAATGATGAATGTAAGCGGAATATTAGCATTCAGAAAGGTTTCTATGCTGCTGTGGTAGCTTCCGCCTCTTCGGATGTCGTTATGATTTTCCCCGGAAGTTTCCAGAAAGGTGAGGTCAATAGGAACGACTCTTTTTGATCTGTTGTTGGGTTCAAAAACAAGATCCAGACGGGTAACCTGATCTTTTGTTGTTCTATTGGGTAATATTCCTTGTCTGATATTTTCAAAAAAATTAGAGAGAAGAACATTGGCTTCCTTGGTATTGGGAGTTCCAAGTTTAGGTCTCAAAACCCCGGCATACGATCTGAGATAATAAAGCATGGTAGAAAGAATCACAGATTTCCCTGATTCTGCTGTTCCAAAGAAAAAAACAAAATTACTTTCCTTATTTTTAATATCATTGGAAATCGTTTTGGCAATCGGAACAAAATCTTCTTTGATATCATTTTGAAAATCGAAAGAAAGAGGCTTTAAGGGTTCCTCGGTTTCAAAAGAAAGAGGTTTTAAATGATCGTTGGTTTCCATAGTTTAATGATTATTAGGGATGATGGTTTTACCGCTTCTTTTATTGGTGAATACACTTCTGCCGTTGTTTCCGCTGTAATTTCCTGAATCGGTTACCAATAAAATGATAATAACGATCACGAAATCAAGCAAAATACAGCCTGCCAGTACCACAAATTGGTACATTCCAAAGTTTTTAATAGCATGTTCAAAAGCAAAACCGATCTTTCCAACCTGTTGCGTTTTTGAAACCACGGGCTCAAAGTGTATTTTGTCATTTCCAAGAACAGTTTGTGCTCTGCTTCCCAGTTTATTGTAATCGGAAAGAGATTCATCAATTAATCCCTGAGACAGTCCGTCTTTATCCTTTTTAGATAAAAGAAGCAGTTCCTGAATATTTTTATTCCATTTAAAAGCGGTGTTATTGATGTCGTTTTTAAGGGCTCTTTCTTCAGGCGAAAGATCCGAAACAATATTGTCGATCTGTTTTCCCATTCTTTCCGCAAGATCTTCGTAGTCTTCCCCAACAGGAGTGAGGAAGTCTACCTTTTGTCCCGTTAATCTTTCAATATCTTTAATCAATAGCTGGGCACGGGTTCCAATTCCTTTATTACCGGGATCTTTGATCTGTTCCATCATCTGTTTCTTCTTGATCTCGATATTCTGTGTAGTGGCTTTATTATACTTATAGCTTAATTTCGATTCTACATCATTTTCAAGAGCTGTAAAATTTTTATTGATATCACGAAGTTCATCAGTATAAATATCCGTTTTCATAAACCGTGTATACAAAGCATTAAAATTGGCAATGAAGCAGAAAGAGGCAATGAAAATGTAAATGCCCACAAGGCTTCCGGTAGGCTTACCTGCAAGTTTAGCATTTCTCAGCATCCAGCACAGAAACAAGAGCAGCAGGGATAAAACCAATGCGATAACAAATGAGGCGGGGCCAAAGATCTGTTCCAGTCCAAGCCAGGTTTGGTAAAAACTTACGCTGATCAGTAATAATGCAAGAATTCCCAAAAAGAGATCTGCAGGAGTCGTTTTTTTATTCATAATGTAGTTATTGTTTTTTTTGAATGAGTTTATAAAAACACTTTGTTTTATAATGTCCGAAACTACAAACAACCCTCAGAAAAAAATTACGGGAAACCATAAGAATTATTCATCTTTGATCAGGTTGTATGCTCAAAAGAAAAAGCCAATGAAGGAAAACTTCATCGACTTATTTACATTTTAAAGAATACTTAATCTGTTAATCATCCTTTTCGTTGTTACCATGCAAAATTTCTCCACCCTGTAAAGAGATTTCTACGGCCTGATTGCTATATTTCCTCATTTTATCTTCATAATCAGCTATCGCAGTTGAAATATTGCTATGATTCATTATATTTTCTGTTAAAAGAGCAGCATCTATAAACGCTGTATTGGCTCCTACACCTCCTGCCGGGCTCATGGTATGTACAGCGTCACCTAATGCGGTAATATTTCCTGATGGCCAGGCTTCTTTAGGAAGAGATGACCGAATCGGATTAATAGATAATGATTTTTGATCTGCATAATTGAACAAAGCCCTAAGCTGAGGATGCCAATCATGGGTGATTTGATGAATAATGGGAAAGATCTCTTCTCCCGAATGATTATAAAAATCAGCTTGTAAAAGTCCAAAAGCTTCAGGATTACCTATGAATGCCCAATAGAAATAGTTAGAAACCGGACTTAACAGATCCCAGGAGGTATCTTTTTTGGAAGTGTCAAATACCATCGCATCAATGATCAGAGAGTACTGATTTTCTATAATGACAGAGGTTCCTTTTTGAAGTTCCGGGGAAATGGCTTTCAAAGCTTCCGGAGAATAGAATGTTCTTCCGTAGATCGTAATATTTCCTGTATTGACTTTCTGATCCCTGCAATATTCAGATCCGATTTTAGAGTGAACCCCATCAGCTGCTATGACCAGATCAGCAATATATTTTGTGCCATCAGCAAAGGAAAGCTCTACTTCTTGATTTTCTAATTCAATCCAATCTGTCAACTCCTTTCCAAAACTGATATTTTCATGTAGTCCCTGTAATAAGATTTCACGGAGGGTCAATCGGTTGGGTTTCAGATCCGGAATCTCATTTACTCCATCACTCCATGATTCTACCAGTTCATTTTTTGAAGGTTCAAGGGTTGTTGCCAGTACATTCATACCGCGATAGCTTGCCGCGCAAGTATTTATAAAAAGAGAGTATAAATTCTGGGGGAGACATGTTTGTAGTGCTTTTCTTCCTGGTTCATTCACTCTGATTCTATATCCCTGAGTTCGGGTATTGATGGCTGCGTCTTTTTCAAAGATCTTACAATCAAGTCCATTCTTTTTTAACCCCTGAGCGAGGCATAGCCCTCCTAATCCTGCTCCTATAATAGCAATCCGTTGAGTAGTGTGTTTTTGTATCATAATTTTTAAGCATCAATCCTATTGTATATTGGTGATGAATTGATGGGACAAAATTATCTTGAACGTAGGGTTGAAACGATAGCTATTTAATGGCGATGATGGGACAAATCTTGGTTTTTTACTCTGAATTCTAATGCTGTTGCTTCTGTTCCTTTTTTAAAAAAACGTGAAAAATACACTGGATCATCGTATCCTAATTCAAATGCAATCTGTTTCACATCCATGGTTGTATATACTAATAGACGTTTGGCTTCCCACAATATTTTTTGTTGGATCCAAAAACTGGCAGGATATCCTGTAACATCTTTTACCGCTTCATTCAGATAAAGAGGAGTGATCGTCAATCGTTGGGCATATTGTTGTACCTGTTTGATGCTTTTAAAATGATCGGAAATAAGTTTCTTAAATTGCCTTGTAATGCTATATTTCTGACTCTGAGCCGAAAGCTGTGGCTTTGGTTCTTCTGAAATCCTGGAAATAATAATTCCAATCGCAGCATCAGCGAGTGATGTTTCTATTGATGAATTATAAGTTTCTTTTTCTGTTTTTTCAAGGAATGGAAGTAAGTCAAAGAGTAAATCATTTGCTTTAATAGAAACAGATTGATGAAGCCATTGATGTAGATCCAGAATTTCCCGATACAACTCGGAAACACTTCCTGCTTCCACAAATAAAAACCAACCTTCATTATCTTTCTGATCCATATACTGGTGAATCTGACCTGGAGCCACAAAACAAAGAGAAGTATCTTTTAATGTGATGGTTTTAAAATCAACTTCCAATGTAAAATCACCTTTCTTCTGAATAATAAACATATAATGATCATCCCGATGAACTCCAGCCTGTTTCTCATGGAAAACAGATAAAGGCATTACTCTGACTGCCGAATTTTCCAATTGATTGTGGTGAGAAGGGATCATCTTTTTCATGGGATAGATCTAATAGTGAATACGAAGATACTCTTTCTGAGATAAGTGTACACAATAATAGAATACTGAAAATAGGCATCATTATTTTTAGCCACGAATACACGAATGGCTTTTGGCCTACTTGTAATCCTGCTATTTCTATTTTAAAAACAATAAGAATGTTTAATGATTGGCTGGGAAAAGTTTTTTGCTAAAAATCTATGTGACCTTTAGTTTATAAACTTAATTTCTTTTTACAAACTAAAGGAAACATAGAAGATACTTTAAATATTAATAAAAAAAGTATAGTATTTTTTATTCGTGTATTCATAGCAAAATTAAAAAATCTGTGGTTAAAAAGATTCTCTCAGATGAATACCGCTTTTATCAATTATTCTGAAGGGCTATCTTCAGATTTTAGCTTATTGATTAATGGATTGGCATACATGGCCAGGAAATATTCTTTAGAAACAGGATCAGACGGATCGATACGCATTTCCAGTCTTCGGATAAACAATTGTTTTTCCTGCTCTGTATATTGAGAGGCATAGGTATCTGTATTATTGATCAGATCGTAGGCTATGTATTTCGTAGGCCAAAGTTTATAATTCTTAATGATGGAATCATCAATGAGTTGTGCAATGGCTTGTATCTGCTTGTTTTTATTGTCAATGGTCGCTGCAATATGATCGAGTTCTGTATGAATCACATCACCGGCATGCAGATGAATTCTTTTCTTTTGACCTAAAATTCCGCTGAGTATGGTGTTGAAATCCTCGTTCTTTCCTTTAATATATTCCTCTTCTCTGTGTTGTGCCAGCAGTTGAGGCATTTTTAGGGAATCTGTAGGATCATATTCATAGGAGATGGAAATAGGAACTATTTTTAATGTTTTAAAATAATCTACCAGTGATTGATCCCCGGCTGCCATAGCCAACATTTTTAAAACGCCTTGCTGAGTAGCATCATTCCCGTCTTTAGCACGACCTTCACGCTGTGCAATCCATACGGAGCGGTTTTCTTCGTGCAGCAGCATGTCAATGTACTCGGATAGGGTTTGTGAACTTTTAAGCTGGTCACGAATGGACAAGCCTCTCTGAACTAAAAAGTTGCGGTTTAATTTGGCCAGTACATTCAGAAATTTTCTTTTTACAAGATTGTCACCAATGGCTGAAGCTGTCATAATGTGGCCACTTTCTAATAAAACCAGGTTAAGCAGTGAAGTGTCCAGTACAATATCCCTGTGATTCGAAATGTAAAGATAGGACGTGTTCTTATCTAGCTTATCAAAACCTGAAGTCGTTAATCCTTCAGAGCTTTTGGCAAGAATCTGACGAACTGCATACGCCACAAACTGATGCTGAAAATCACTTATAGAGTGTATTTCTTTAAATTGTTCCAGCCAAACTTGCTCATCCTCACCGGGAAAAGTAAAGTTCATCAATGCTTTCATCATGGGATCACGAGCTATGCTTTGTAATCTTTCGTTTACTTCATGATCATAGAAATACCGGATTTCATCAAACTTCGACATGGGTTTATTTAAAAATTAAAACTTTTTGCAAAAGAACGAAAATTTATCTGGGGATGGAGTATAAAGGTTGTTAAAGTATTATGAATGGCGTAGAACTTAGAGAAATCATCTGGTGAACTGGATGAAACTTTATTATTGTCTGGATCTATTTTAACCACAAAAGGCACAAAAGTTTTTGATTAAAACACTTTAGTTCACTTAAGTTAGTTTAAAATGTTGCTGCATAAAAAGCTCACTTTAGAAGAAAATTAAAGATTTTCAAAAACTTAAGTGTACTTCTCGTACGCAAAGCTTGTCACTAAAAAATAGCTTAAGTGTTCAATTCTTTTGTGGTTATTAAAAACAAGTTTATTATTAAAACATAATATTATTTAAAACACTTTAGTTCACTTAAGTTAGTTTAAAATGATACTGCATAAGAAGTACACTTTAGAAGAAAATCAAAGATTTTCAAAAACTTAAGTGTACTTCTCGTACGTAAAGCTTGTCACTTAAAAATAGCTTAAGTGTTCAATTCTTTTGTGGTTATTAAAAACAAGTTTATTATTAAAACATAATATTATTTAAAACACTTTAGTTCACTTAAGTTAGTTTAAAATGATACTGCATAAGAAGTACACTTTAGAAGAAAATTAAAGATTTTCAAACACTTAAGTGTACTTCTCATACGCAAAGCTTGTCACTTCAAATTCCTTAAGTGTTCAATTCTTTTGTGCCTTTTGTGGTTATTATCAAAACATTTCAGATGAAAATATAATATTAAGTACATGTTATTTAATTAAAAATTCAGAATTTCTACCAAATTGCTTCCCACTTTTGCTCCGTATTAATTCTAATATCACGGTGAAACAAATATCAATTTTAGTGGCCACGTTATTTTCTGTACTGATGGTCAACGCACAACAGGGTACTGGTCAGGGGAAAATAAGCGGAAGAATTGTAGATTCCAATACGGGGAAATCAATCGATCATGCCAGTATCGGACTTTTAAATCAGGACAATAAAGAAATCAACGGAACAACTTCCAATGAAAAAGGGGAGTTTTCTATGGATCATATTGCCTCCGGAACCTATAAAGTAGCTGTTTTTTATGCAGGCTATAAAAATAAAACGACGGCAGACATTCAATTGGGTGACAATAGTGCTGATGTTACCCTTGGTGAGATTCAATTAACGAATGGAGAAACGGCAATAGAAGGCGTAACCATCGTTGGTAAAAAAGCGGTTATTGAAAATAAGGTCGATAAAATAGTTTTTAATGCCGCTAATGACGTGACCTCTCAGAATGGAGCAGCTATTGATGTATTGAGAAAAGTACCTCAGGTGACGGTGGATGCGGATGGAAATGTTGAACTTCAGGGAAATGCTAATATCAGGTTTTTAATTAACGGAAAGCCTTCCAGTATATTTGGAAATAGTCTGGCTGATGCGCTAGCTTCCATTCCGGCGAGTCAGATTAAAAGTATTGAAGTGGTTTCCAGTCCGGGAGCGAAATATGATGCTCAGGGGACAGGAGGGATTATCAATATTGTTTTAAAAGATAATAAAGTAAGGGGAATCAATGGAAGTATCAATGCTACCGGTGGAACCTTATTTGAAACCGGATCTCTGAACCTGAATTATAAGAATAATAACTTCAGCATGAATGCTTTCTTTAGCGGAAATGCTCAGTTGAATGCCAAAACACCTTTTTCACAGGACAGAACTTCTAGAGATACTTCTTCCAATACCAGCACGCATTTATTACAGGACGGATATACAGATTTTGAAAGACATGGATACCGAACAGGTTTAGGTTTTGACTGGAGCTTGAATAAAACGAGTTCATTAAGTGGTTCCGTTTCTTTCAACAGCTTCTCCAATAAAAGTACCGGATTAATCGATCAGCAGCAATATATCACCGATTATAATACGTCTGCTGTTTCTTCAATCATTGGATCCAGAACTTCGGATAACCAATCTTCCGTTCGTTCTATAGATGGAAGTCTGAGTTTTAGAAAAACCTTTGCCAAAGAAGGGCAGGAGCTTACCGCAGATTATGTCTTCAGTCATGGTTCGCCGAAGAGCAGCTATTTTCAGACTCAAAGTTTATCAGGAGCCGCTTCTCCATACAACGGAATTTCAGGAAGTAATCCCGGAACGGATAACAGCCACAATATTTCTGTAGATTATGTGCATCCCTTGAATGACAATGTCACTTTTGAAATGGGGCTTAAAACGGTACAACAACATATTACCAATGCTACGGATGTTCATGTTCTGAATACTTCATCCGGACAGTATGAAACCGATCCTTTGCAGTCGTATCATTTAAATTACGATATGGGAGTCTATGCTGCTTATTTTTCCTCCAAGCTTAAGGTTTGGAACTGGCTGGATGTAAGAGCAGGGCTGAGGTATGAATACACCACTCTTAAAATCGATTTCTCAAACACAAATATCCCGTCGTATGGTTTATTGGTTCCTTCCTTCATTTTATCTCACAAATTTGATAGTGGTGAAACAGTGAAACTATCCTATACAAGAAGATTGGAACGTCCGGAATATACAGAGCTTAACCCTTTCCTTAATTTCAGTGATCCGCACAATATTACGACAGGAAATCCGGCTTTGAAGCCTGAAATCGGAGATAATATGGAATTAGGATATACGAAAAATTTCACGAATGGTGGGAATATTTCCTTATCACTCGTTGAGCGAATTAATAGTCAGGATTTAAAACAGATTACGACCTTTTATCCAACATTTACTGCGAATGGAACAGAATACACCAATGTATCGGTTACGGCAAGAGATAATATTGGTAAAGAATACAACTCCGGTGGAATTGTCTCTCTTTCACTTCCGTTTTTAGAAAACAAACTGAATCTGAGAAGTAATATCATGGTATTTCACCGATATATTGTCAGTCAGATTTATGTAGGAAATTTAGATATGGGAATGCGCTATCGTGCCAACCTGAACCTTAATTATCATTTCCCCAAAAACTTTGTCTTAGAAGTGTTCGGAAACTATAACTCCGCCGCTAAAAATATCCAGGGGAAAAACCCACAATCCATTACCTATGCTATTGCCGGAAGAAAAGAATTCTGGAATAAAAAGGCAAGTCTGGGAGTTACCATTACCAATCCATTTAATAAATACATCAAACAGGTTACTACCGTGAGTACCGGAGATTATGATTCTTATTCTGTAAGAGAGTTGCCGTATCGTTCGTTCGGGATCAGCTTTAGTTATAAGTTCGGTAAGATGGATTTTAAAAAGGAGAAGGATATTAGTAATGAGTATTTGAATGAGCCGGGATCGGGGAGTTAGAATTTATGATTGTGTATTGATATCTAACATAAAAAAACCGCTTTTTAAGCGGTTTTTTTATGTTAGAAAAATAAATTAATTCTTCTTTAACTCTAAAAATGTTTTAAGAGAATTCCCTCTATAGTATTTCATAATCAGCTCAATGATTCTATTTTGATTGGAAATGATGGATTCTTTATTCCACTCACTATAATTCATTAAGACGAAATTGGTATTAGCTCTAGATTCAATAGCTCCTTTGTATTTATTTTTTTTAGTTTCGTAATCCTTGTTGCTTAAAGATGAATTTTTATTTCTGTCAATAAGGACAAGATTACCAATTTTGTGAAGCCACTCTTTATGAAAATCAGAGTCTACTGACCATAATGTGTTTTCAATTTTTTGTGGTAATAAATGTTCTATACTTGATGAGTTCTTATTGTATTGAAGTTGATTGGTCTTATTTCCCACTAATAAATCTAGTTTTAATAAAATATATCGGGTTTTATTAACCTTGGTTCCACTGAAGCCCCCCCATTTATCATTTTTAAGACTTAATTCTAAATCATTAATATCCAAAGGTTTCTCTGAACTTATATTATCATCAAAATATTCATATTGTAAACAATTATCATTAATCATTAAAATACTTCCTTGTTCAATAGTTATTTCTTTATTGCGAATTTTATCCCCATAGAAGTCTATCTTTTTTAGAATATTAAACGTTCTTGTCATGGATTGCCTTCTACCTAAAAGCCAACTTAAAGAATATAGATTGTCTATTTTAATTAAAAATTCAATAATATTATGATCTCCAAAAACTTCTCTAAAATGCATTAACGGCGTTAAATATTGCGATCCGTACACACTGGAAAGAATGAAGTTTATATTAGAAAATAAACTTGCGGACTCTTTGCTATTTATACTAGAATTATTTAAGGCAATAAAGTGTTTTAGATATTTTTCAATTAAATCTAATGTTTCTGATCCTTTAGTGATAATTCCTTTTTTAAACATGTGATCAAAGGCTTTTGTTAAGCTTTGATTATCATCACTTCTATATTTCATTTTTATAAACACAACTGTCCATAAAAACTCATCAAAGGATTTATAAGGCAGGTTTATCTTATTTTCAAAATCTGACCATTTGTTTGCATATTCACGTCTTATTTTATCGTCAGTAATGACCCTAAGATTTTGTGCTCTTAATATGTCACTTACTTGTAATTGTAGACCTCTACTGTTTAAGACCGTAAAAAGGTTATAGGCATCATCAAGATTATTCGGCGTGGCTAAATATAGTGCTAAAACTTTTGTTGATAAATATTTGTAAAACTCGTTCAAGAATATCTGAAATTCTTCTGGGTTTTCTTTTTCTTTGTTATTAAACCAATTTAATATTATACTGAGACCAGTAGCTAGATTTCTTACAGAAGTACTATTCTCATGATTATTGGTAATGTGTTCCAGTTGAGAAGAGCTTAATTCAATTTCGTTAATGATATAGTTATCAATGAATTCTTTATCATCTCTAATGTCAAATTCTATTCTATTTCTTGCAGGAACATTGTTGAACTCATCAGCTTCTTGTATTAATCTGTTTTGAACATTTTTTTTCAGATCAGTGTTTTTAGATAAATTCCGTAAGGAAGCATGTAATAAAAATAATGTTAAAAAACGCTGTTGACCATCCAAGATGTCTTGAAATTTATATTTTATCTCATTAGAAACATTTTCACGTGTATTCCAAATCATACAACCTAGAAAGTATTCTTTTTCTTTGTTGTTTTCCAAAGCATTTGTTATATCATCCAGAAAGTTTTCAATTTGGTCTACTCCCCAAACATAAGGGCGTTGATATTCAGGAATGTTATAGAATTGTTCAGGACTAAATATGTCTTTTATATATTTTTTCCCTGTTATCAAAGTTTGGTTATCCATTTGAATTTTTAAGGTCTAGTTTTATTATTTAATTTGACCTGCAAAGGTACAAAAACATCCTAGAAAGTACCACAAAACAAAGAAAGTTGTGTATTTAATATTGTATAGAATTATTTGTGGATACCATCTGATAATTTTTCTTTTTGATATATAACACTTTAGTATTTTTATTGAATGTTGTAATATGCCAGAAAGAGTTTTTAGGCAACTTGAGTAATTAACGCTCTACTTGATAGGATATACTAGCTCTTGACCTTGGAGACGACTGGAACCAGAAGAAAGTTTCTCTGCTGGAACAGAAAGAAATTATTGAAGACCCTTTACTGAAAAGAATTTCTGAAGTATTGAAAATTCCGGTGGAAGCGTTTCAGAATTTTGATGAGGAGCAGGCAGTGAATATTATTTCTAATACGTTTAATAATGGTTCTTTCCTGAACACAGGAAATACACCTACTTTTAATGTAAATCCTATTGAAGAAATTAAGAAATTACACGAAGAGAAAATGGAACTTTATGAAAGGATGCTGAGGGAGAAGGATGAAATGATGGTGAGGCTGGAGAAGCTGGAGAAGCTTATTGAGAAGAAGTAATTTTAGATATTATAAAAGGTTCAGCAGATGCTGAACCTTTTTATTTTAGATTAGGCGTTAACTCCATCAATGAAAACATCAACAAAATTTTGAACCTTTTGAATAATTCTTCTCCCTATATTATTTCTTTCTGTAAGTTTTGGTTTGACTTCAAGAAGTTTTAAAGTATCACTAATTTTTGGTGTTTTGGAAGTGAAAAGAAAATCATCAATGGCATATCTGAATCTATCTTTATTTAAAAATTCCTCATCAGCAATTTTGTCAAATGCCGAGTTTTTTTCTTTGTTCCAAAATTTTTCAAATTCATCATTCACATCATTACCGTCGGAAATATGAGGCAAATTCTCTTCTATAAATTTTTCTATTAATTCTTTTTTGCTTCTTAGTTTAGCATCTCCGGAAAGAATATCTCTGATTTCTTTTTTCTTTTGTTCTAATTTATCCCCTTTTAGATTTGAATCAGCAAGATTAGCTAATAATGAAAGAATATAGCTTACATTTATTTCATCACGATGGATTAATTCCAGTTCAAAATCAACATCATCTAGAATACTTACTTTTCCTTCTCCACCTTCACGATGCCCTTTAATTTCAGTCCATAAATCAAGGTATTTGCTTTTATAATCATTAAACTCACTTTCATTCATTTCAAGTTTATCAAAGTTAAAATCAGCAAATGATTTTAAAATGTTCAGAACTCTCATTACTTCACGGAAAGAAGTTATAAATTCAAACTTTTCCTGTTCCGTTTGATACCCATTCACACTATCAATTTCTGGAGCAACTAGCTTCAATGTCTCTAAGGCAGAATTAAAAAGCTCAATGTAGCTTTCAATGGGCTGAATAATGATTTCCTGAATAGCTTCTTTGTTTGAAAATAAAGTTACTGCATCATCTGTTGCAGATTTTAAATTACGGAAGCAGACTATATTTCCTTGCGATTTCTTATCACCCAAAAGCCTGTTGGTTCGGGAAAATGCCTGGATTAATCCATGATATTTTAGATTCTTATCGACAAATAAAGTATTTAGTTGAGGGCTATCGAATCCTGTTAAGAACATATTAACGACAATAATTAAATCAACCTCTTTGCTACGAACTCTTTTGGCGATGTCATTATAATAATTGTAAAAAGTCTGGGAGTCTTTTGTAGAAAAATTTGTATCGAACATTTCATTATAATGACCAATATATCTTTCCAATATGTTTCTGCTATGAGAATCACCATATTGAGCCTGCGGCTCAGCAACCATTGTAAAATCAGGTTCTTCATAGATTCCATTTGCATCTTTGGATTCTTCATTAGTTCCATAGCTGAAAATTGTTGCAATTTTCAATTGATGTTTACCTTCTTCTTTTTTCTTTTGGAAAAGATCATAATACTTTTGTAAAACGTCAATACTACTTACACAAAACATCGCATTGAAAGTACTGTTATGCGTTTTTCTTCCGTATTCTGTAATGAGATAATCTGCAATTTTTTCAAGTCTTTTAGGGCTTTCAAGAAGTTCCTGAGTATCTATTGCTTCAACATCAGTATCAATGTAAGTGTTACTTCCTTCTTTTTCTTTATACCTACCAACATATTCTACAGAAAACTTTAAGACATTATCATCCCGAATTGCATCTGTAATCACATATTTATGTAGACAGTCTTCGAATAGTCTATTAGTGGTTGCCGGAGCTCCATCTATTTTCCCGATTGAATTAACTTCAGAAATCGGAGTTCCAGTAAACCCTATCATTTGGGCATTCTTAAAGTACTTTTTGATATTCTGATGTGTATCCCCAAACTGACTTCTGTGACACTCATCAAAAATAAAAACAACTTTTTTGTCTTTTAGTTTTTCAATTTTGTTACCGTGTTTTTCTTTGGTAATAGCGGTGTTGAGTTTTTGTAAAGTCGTAACAATGAGTTTGGTATTGTTAGAAAGTTGTTTTACTAAATGAACCGTATTTTCAGTGGCATCAACGCTTCCTTTTTCAAAAGCATCAAATTCTTTTTGAGTCTGATAATCCAGATCTTTTCTGTCTACTACAAATACTACTTTTTCCACTTTCGGAATTTCTTTCAGAATCTGACTGGCTTTAAAAGAAGTTAATGTTTTTCCTGAACCTGTAGTATGCCAAATGAAACCATTCTTGTCCGTATTTCTTACTCGGTCAACAATTTTTTCAACTGCATAATATTGGTAAGGCCTTAGAACCATTAGTATCTTGTTGGTTTCATTTAAAACAATATATTTGGTAATCATTTTTGCAATGTGACAAGGCTCTAAAAATACTGGTGCAAAATGATCCAGCTGTGTTATATTGTTGTTTTGATCATCTGACCAATAGAAGGTTTGTTTAAAAGTTTGCTTAGCGTTATTGGAATAATATTTTGTGTTAACTCCGTTGCTGATAATGAATAACTGAACATAATTAAACAGTCCGTTTCCAGAATTAAAAGATTGATGATGATAACGGTTGATTTGATTAAAAGCTTCTTTTAATTCGAGACCACGTCGTTTTAGTTCAATTTGAACCAAAGGCAACCCGTTAATTAGAATTGTTACATCATATCTATTCTTATAATTTCCTTCCTGAGCAATTTGATTGGTCACCTGAAACTGATTTTGGCACCAGTGATCCTGACTGATAAACTCAATCCATTCTGAACTTCCGTCATCTTTTGTAAATTGAAACTTATCCCTAAGAATTTTTGCTTTCTCAAAAACATTTCCTTTAGAAAGGTGATTTAGTATTTTTTCAAACTCTTTATCAGAAAATGTCTTTTTATTATGGATTTCGAGTTGAGTTTTTAGATTTTTAATTAGATCAACCTCATTGCAGATTTTGACTTTTTTGTGACCTAATTGCTGCAATTGTTCAACTAATTTTTGTTCTAAAATATATTCTGGCTGACTTGACATTTTGGGGTTATGAGTTTAGTTAAAGCCTTGTCAGAGCTTTAAGCTCTGACAAGATTGTTAATAGTTTTCCCAAATGTAAGAAATATTGTATGATAACTGAAATTATTTAAGTGCTTTAAACATCTGATCAATTGCTTTTTTCTTTTGTTCCAGATTGGGGTGAACATACAAGTTCAATGTAGTACTGATATTGGAATGGCCTAATAAAACACTAACTGTTTTATAGTCACATTTACTTTCAATGCATCTAGTAGCGAAACTATGTCGTAATCCGTGAAATTTAATATCTGGAATTTCCAAGTATCGCATCAGATTTTTATAGTAGCTTCGGTAGGTTCTTGGCTCTGTGGGTTTAGAATCATTAGTTAAAACATAAAATGCAGGATTAACAATTTTTTTAAAAGGTTTCAGCATTCTCAACAAGTCTCTGCTTAGTGGAATTTCACGGATTGAATTTTTGGTTTTAGGTGTATCAATCAACAGTTCCGTTCTGCGCTCTCCATCTTCAATCACATAAATTCTTTGAATAGTTTTTCGGATATTGATAACACCATTATCCATATCTAAATCTTCCCAAGTCAAGGCACATATTTCCCCAATACGCATACCCGAAGATAGACAGATATAAACGCCCAAATTTCTAAAGGTAAAATGCTCCTGAATATAGCTCATTACTTTTTTCTGATGTGTTCTGCTCAATACCTCTATTGTATGGGTTTGCCGAACCGTAGGATATTGCACATCAAAATTGATGAACTCAATCCATTTATTCTTTGCTCCAAATTTCAATACCATTTTCAGTACAATGAGAATATCTTTGATACTTTTCTGACTTAATCCCTGATCTAATTTTTGAAACACAAACTTTTGCACTTCTTCATCCTCAATCTCAGAATAGTCTTTAAATACAGGTAGTAGATGATTTTCCAGCAACAATATATAAGCCGAAAAGGTTGATTTTTTTACATACAACTTTTTGTCATTCTTCCAAAGTTCAGCGATTTCTGCTAATGTTTTCTTTCTTGTCATAAATTTTTTGATTTTTAATGATTTTCTAACTAATCTCAAAAGTTATGGAATTAAGATTGGGGATTTATAGTTATTGAGTTTTAACACAAGTTTTAATCAATCTTTGCCTTTCCTAATTTACGATTCCCGGGGTTTGAAGAGGAGTGGGAAACAAAAAAACTGGGGGAAGTCGTAAAAATTAATCAAGGACTACAAATAGCAATATCTGAACGATTAACAGAAAAGAGAGAAGGAGCGTACTTTTATATTACAAATGAATTTTTAAAAGCTAATTCAATAAAAAGATACTACATTTTAAATCCTCCAAAATCTGTAATTTGTGAAGAAGAAGATATATTAATGACTAGGACAGGAAATACAGGACAAGTGGTAACAAATGTATCAGGTGCATTCCATAATAATTTTTTCAAAGTAGCTTACCCCGAATATATCGTCAAGAATTTTTTATTAAATTTTCTACAATCAAATAAAATACAGAATCAAATTATTCGATTAGCAGGAACATCAACAATTCCCGATTTAAATCATTCTGATTTTTATAAGATTAAAATTATATTTCCTTCTACGCAAGAACAAAAGAAAATAAGTACTTTATTGAGTTTATTAGCTCAACGTATTCAAACCCAAAAGAAAATAATTTCTCAATTAACATCCCAAATGTTAAATCTCAAAGATTTAATATTTGAACAGAAACTAAAATTCAAGGATGATCAAGATGCTAACTTTCCAGATTGGAAAGAAAATAAAATAGAAAATATCTGTGAGAAACAATCTTCTAGTATTTCGGCTAATAAAATCGAAGATAATATAGGAGATTATCCAATTTATGGAGCTACCGGAATTTTGAAAAATATTGATTTTTATGAAGTTGAAAGTGATTATATATCAATAATAAAAGACGGAGCTGGTGTTGGAAGGTTGTTATATTGCAAGGGAAAGTCTTCAGTTTTAGGAACATTGGACATTATAAAGCCTAAAAATGTAAATATCTTTTTTTTATATCTTTTACTTTCAAGAATTGACTTCAAAAAATACATTACTGGAAGTACAATACCACATATATATTTTAAAGATTATAAAAAAGAAAAACACTTGATACCTTCAATAGAGGAACAGTTCAAAATTGCCAATTTTCTTTCTTCCATTCAAGAAAAGATAGAAATACAAAAGCAAATCTTAGAAAAGTTAGAATTTCAGAAGAAGTTTCTTTTGGCAAATTTGTTTGTTTGAAAAATGTCTTGTCAAGATTTTAAATCTTGACAAGGTTATTCAAACCCCATAATCTAGACAAAAAGATTTTGTAATAAATACTTTTTCTGATTTTCATATTGGGTTAGTAACTCGTTTTCTAAGTTTATTTTTTCATCAAAAGCTTTTAAAAATTGTGCTATTTCTTTTTGCTCCTTTATTGTTGGAATATTTAACTTAATAACTTTTATATCGGATGAATTCACAGAAGTAAAAGTACTACCTTGTTCAAAAGATGCCCATTTGTTTTCAAAGTATAATAAAAACTGATAAATAAATTCAGAATCAGATTTTTCATTACTTTTGATAGTACAAACTCCACGTCCTATACAAGCAAAATGCTTAGATTTTGCAACATAACCTACAGGAGCACGCACAGTTAATATTATATCTCCAATATCACACGTTTTTGTAATTTGACTAGTAAATTGTCTTGGTTCTGAAAATCTTTGAACAATATCTGCATTACCCTGAATCAAAGGTAATCCTTTTCCATCCGTATTATAAGCTAACGAATCTGGAGATTGCCCCATCAAGATTGTTGATATATCTCCTAGCTTCTTTTCTTCCCATTTACTGATATATCGCTGATTGATTTTTAGACTTCTAGTAAAAAGGCTATGAGAAAGCTCTAATTTCATCTTACGATTATCCTCAATTATTTTCTTTTGGGTTTGAATTCTTTCTTCAATCTTCTCAAAGAATAAAGCAATTTTTTCTTGTTCAATTATGAGTGGAAGATATATTTTTTTTGACTTTATTTCTGAAGACGAAATTCCTTTAATAGAAGTTCCTTGTACTTCATTAGCCGCTTTTTTCATCACTTTAGAAAGCTGAAAAGCTAAATAAAGTTGATTACATTTAAGTTCAGATATATTTGTAAAATCCTGACTTGTACATATATCATTTAACGATAATGCTACTTTTCCAACTCCAACCCTTGAAACAATTAATACAGAAGGCGCTTTACATAATTTCGTAGCCGATTTTTCAATTGCATCTTGAGTAATAAATCTACTAATATTAATTTTAAGAATATTATCTTCTTCTAAGTCGGAAGAAGATATCCAAGGAATGTTTCCATTCCAAAATTTTTCATTAGATGAAGTCGGAGTTCCTCCTCCTGAAAAAGTTCCCAAGTTACCCAACATTTTCTCTTCCCATTCCTCTTCAAACCCCGGGAATCGTAAATTAGGAAAATTCTTCACACTTTTATTTTCTTTTGTCATCTCGATCATCTATTGTTATAGCTATAAACATTAAGGATTTAATATAAAAATAAAAGTTAGCTTACTAAGCCTAATTCTTTTAAATAAACTTCAATTTCAGAATCTAATTGAGAGCGCTTGGCTTCAAGCTCTTTAATTTCAGCCATGACCGCCTGAATATCAATTTCCTCTTCTTCCTCAAAGGTATCGACATAGCGAGGAATATTAAGGTTGTAATCATTATCGGCCACTTCCTGTAGGGTAGCTTTATGACTAAATTTTTCAGTTACCGTACGGTTTTGATAAGTATCAACAATTTTATTGATATGAGCATTGAGAAGCACATTTTGATTTTTCTGCTTTTCAAATTCTTTGCTTGCATCTACAAACAGAATGTCTTCCTCGGCTTCACGACATTTCTTAAAGATTAAAATACAAGTCGGAATACTGGTGCCAAAGAAAATATTAGCGGGTAAGCCAATAACAGCATCCAAATAATTTTTCTCTTCAATAAGGTATTTTCTGATAATTAATTCTGCTGCTCCACGGAATAGAACTCCGTGAGGCATAACAACTGCCATAATTCCATTCTCATCCAAATGATGGATCATGTGTTGTATAAAAGCGAAATCTGCTTTTGAAGATGGGGCTAATTTTCCATATTGTGAAAATCTTTCATCTAAAAGATGTAGCTCATTAGCGCTCCATTTAGCAGAGAAAGGAGGGTTAGCAACAATAGCATCAAATGTTTTATCAAGATGTTGAGGCTTTTCCAGTGTATCTTCCTGTCTGATATCAAAATTACTATAATTGACACCATGAAGAATCATATTCATTCTTGCAAGATTGTAAGTAGTACGGTTCATTTCCTGACCGTAAAAATCACTTACTTTTGCTTCACGGGCAACACGCAAAAGCAATGAACCACTTCCGCAAGTAGGATCATAAACAGATTTTAATTGTGATTTTCTACTGGTAACTATTCTTGCCAGAATAGTAGAAACTTGTTGAGGAGTATAGAATTCACCAGCTTTTTTTCCTGCACCACTAGCAAACTGTGCGATTAAATATTCATAGGCATCTCCCAAGACATCAGCATTAGTATCAGATAAATTGAAATCAATATCATCAAGATGATATAAGACTTTTGAAATCAATGTGTTCTTTTCATCTTCTGTTCTTCCTAATTTTGCTGAAGTAAGATCTAAATCATCAAACAATCCTTCAAAGTCATCTTCACTATTCGTTCCAAGAGTAGATTGTTCAATATTATTAAGGATTTTAGAGAGCTCAGCCAAGATAAAATTGGACTTTCCTTCTTGCTTTTGATGACCTTTTTTAGCAATATTACTAAAAAGCTCTGAAGGCTTTAGAAAATAGCCTAAATCTTCAACTATTTCTTCATAAATAGCTTCCACAATTTCCTTTCCAGATTCAGAATTTTCGTCGATATCATTATAATCAATATCTTCGCCAGAATCTAATAAAATTTTGCTTGCTGTAAAATGAATTTTTTCAGAAAGGTACTTGTAAAAGATGAATCCTAAAATATAATCTCTGAATTCATCAGCATCCATTTTGCCACGTAAAGTATTAGCTATATTCCAAAGTTGCTGCTGCAACTGTCGTTTCTGTTCTTCTGACATTTTATCCTTAATTAAAAACTTTAAAGATATTTTATTTTAGATTAAAAAGAAAGAGTAAAACTGAAAATCTTGTATAATATTGATGTATTAATTGTAAAGTATTGTACTATAAATAAATGGTTGTTAAGTTTTAATATTCTTCTGCTATGACTACTTGATTCCTCCTACACATCCACCTCCTCAATCTCCAAACCGGCAAATACACAAACACCACAGACAGCACCCCTGCCAGTATTCCCACAACAACAGCCATCGCTGTAGCATCCAGTCTATAATCCTTAGAAAAATTATACTGTCCTAAGAAAAGCATCGCTAATACCAGAGAACAGGTAATCACGCCATGCAGAATACTCAGCTTGGTCATTAACTTTTTTATATTCAACGCTTCATCTACAGTAAACTCAATGGCACCTTGTCCGGCGGCATCGGTTACTCTTTTGATGATGTCTATCGTGAGGACAACGGGGAGAAACAGGGCCATGGGTAAGGTAAGGCGGGCCAGATTCTGTTCGCCTGAGAAAAAATGGGTGTAGCCTAATTCTTTGAAGCTGGCATAGGCAATGATGAAATTGAAAAATACATTCGGAAGGACATAGTAAATCGTACGCTTGATGAGAAAGCGTTTAAGGGTAGTTTTTTTGAGCTTTTTAGGCGGCTTCGGCTTAAATTTCAATTTCATGAGGTGGTCATTAGCGCTATGGCTTTCTCTTTTATTTTAGTGGCTTCCGCTTTGGGAAGGAAGTCTTCGTTGGACAAAAATATAAAATCCATCTGATGGTTGTAGGTACTCGTTACCAAAGTGTTTGAGTTCAGCCAGGGAAATGCTACTGTTGGACTGAAGATGGTTTCTACCCTGAAGTTTTTATACTCATTAGGAATGTTGATTCTTCCCATATTGGATAAAGTCACATCATGACCACCATTGCTGGATTTAAGCATGGAGATCATACGGTCAACGATTGGGTGCATCTGTTCACCCATCCACAACAGTTCACGGGCTTCCATCTTTCCAATTTTTTGAGTAAGGTCTTCTTTGATATGTTTGGCGTTGTTCAGTAGATCTGAACTCCCTTTTTTTATGGCTAGATCAACCGTTGGAGCAAAAGCAAATAAATGATCTTCTTTGATCTCCGGAATAAATGACGAACATCTACCGGACTGATCACTTTTCCTTTGGCTTCTTTCCCTTTTACCTCCTGAAAAGCCTGCATAAATGCAGCACACAATAAAGCATGCACGGAAACTCCGTTGGCTTTACATCTTTTAGTGATTTGGGATGTGGTTTCGGAATCCAATTTTTGGTGAAGAACGTAATCGTTTCCAAGATTTTTCTTTTTACTTTTTTGTTGTAAGAGGAAGAAGAAACGAGCAAACATCAGGTAAAGATTAGCCTTGAACTTCTTACTTTTTACATTAAAATTGGAAGGCAAAAATTCGTCTACAGAAGAGAAAGCCTCATAAGATTCTAATTCCAAAGCAGGATTATCCAAAAGCTGAAGAAGTTCGTGCATTAAGGTAACTCCGGTGGTTCCGTCTGAAATACAGTGGGGCATTACCCAAAAAACTTCAGAAACGTCCTGTCCCTTTACCCAGACTACGCGGGCTAGTGGCTTTTTCTCTTCTTCAAATAAGATTTTCCATTCTTTTTGAGACTCTGCCAGCCAATCCTGATCTGTTTTTCTTTCTACAATGCGAAGTGGGATAGGAGCAATGTCTTTTTCTTCAATAAAAAAGGGATACTTCTCACTTTTCGTGTCCACAACTACCTTTAATAAAGGGTGTTTTTGCTGGATTTTTTCCAGAGCAGTTTTAAAATTCTGCTCCGGAAGTTCTCCTTTTATTTTTGCGGTAAATATACAATTGACTGGGGTCTCAGGATCTACATACATGATCCTTTCTACCATCATTAGTTTTCTTTTGATCATGATACAGCGATATATTCCAGTTGTAGTTTAATGATTTGCATGATTTCATCACGGATGGCTATGGCATCAATATAAGGTAAATAGCCCTCGCTTCCCACAAAGGAAAAATCCATTTTCCCACGGTAGGTAGACACTACTAATGTCGTTGTATTTCCCAATGGGCCAATCACAGACGGACTGAAAATAGTATCTACTGAAAATTCTTTATACTCATGAGGAATCTGAATGCGTCCCAGATTGGAAAACATACAGTCGTTAGAAGATTTTCCGTTCTTTAAAAGCTTGGTGAAATTATTCAAAGCATCATGCCCGGATTCCATCACCATCATGGTAATATAAGGATTGAGTTTCGAGGTTTTGCGCTCTACAGAAGTCTGCATAGCGCGTACATTTTCTAAGAAGCTCAGTTTTTCATTCGCTGAAACCACAATCATCAGTCCAAAAGCGAAAATATGGTCATTCTTGATCTGTGAAGCAAAGCGTCTGATATCAACGGGACAAGAAACTTTATTAAAAGCTCCTGCTCCTTTTACTTCTTTAAAGGCTTGGAGTAAAGCAGCACTTAAAAATGTATTGACCGTAACGCCATTAGATTTACAGTAAGAAATCAATTGTTGGCTTATCGTTTCATTTACTTTCCAGTGAAGCAGATAATCATCCTTTCTATCAATGGATTTTTTACCGGTAGGAATATACTTAATTGCTGTAGCAGCCAGTCTTCCAATGAATTTAGCCTTTAGTTTCTGCTTACGGTTATTTAAAATATGAGCCGGAACCACATCCTGAATGCCTAAAATAGGATTTTCTATTCCAATATCTGCATTGGGATTATCCAGAACTTTTAAAAATTCATATAGAAAAGCCATTGCAGAACCACCATCGCACAAACAATGATGGAACGCAAAAAGCATGTCAGAAACGTTTTCCCCCTTAAGCCAGACAAATCGGATCAGGGGTAATTTTTTAGGGTCAAATAGGGTATTCCATTCTCTCTTGGATTCTTCCTGCCAGTGATCCTCGCTTTTTCGGGCAACGATACGTACCGGAATGGAGATCGGGTTTTCAGGAACATCAAACCAGGGAATATTTTTTTCGTCATGAGCGATCAACGCTTTTAACCACGGATGTTTTTTCTGGATTTGAGCCAAAGCTTCCTGGATATCTTTTAATGCAAAGGTACCTCTGAGTCTGAAAGGGATCACCGCATTGAAGGGTTCTGTTCCGTCTCCCAGTAACATTCGTTCGCCAAATAACAATCTTCTTTTCATAGGTAGATTTAAGGCTTATTATACTGAAGCTAATGTGGAATGTTCCTCTACAAAGTTTTCCAGTAATTCTACGGCTTTATCATTGCCTCCGGCAAGAGTAAAGGTATTTTGAACCTCTTGGGCTGCAGCTCTGTATTTAGGATTTTCCAGTAATTCAAAAACGGTTTCACGAAGAGCGTCCACACGAAGTCTTTTGTATCGGATGCTGATTCCGCAACCTGCCTGCTCAATTAATTTCGCAATATGAAAATGATCGTAAGCGATAGGCGTGATCAACATCGGTAATCCGTTACGGAACGTATCGTTCACTGTATTGAAGCCACCATGGCAGATCACCATATCCATTTGCTGCATTACTGCTGATTGAGGTACAAAGCTGTTTACGATGAAATTCTCCGGCCATTCTTCAAAGATTTCCGGGGGAGTAGCGGCAATCACGGTAACCGGCTGGTCTTTGAATGCAGCGATGATCTTTTCAAAGAATGCTTTTCTGATGTCTACCAATAAAGTTCCCAGTGATACGAAGATCTTTGGAGTGGTAGAAGCATTTAATTATCCCAGTCAAATGGAGCATCATTCGGACGGCCTTTTACCGGGCCTACAAATTTCATATGCGATGGCACTGTATCAAACCCTGCAAAAGCCTGTGAAGTAAAGACCATATTCAGTTTATGAGAATGGATGTAAATTCCTTCTTCGTGAATACCTACTTCTTTTTGTAAGTCTTTGATTAGGTTTTGCTGCCATTCCCAGATTTTAGGGGCACTTTTTTCAGTGTCTCCCATTACATCCGGGGGAACAGGAGTTGTCGTGACACAAGGTATATTATGTTTATGAGCGAAAAGTGCTCCTCCGAAAGTGATACAGTCGTTCACGATCACATCCGGCATCCAGCTTTCTGTTAATCTTGTTAATCCAGGCATCATCATTTTGGCAAAAGGAACATACGTTTCTTCCAATGCCAATTTCATCACTTCAGGGCCTGAACAAGCCGGGCCATCATCCTGTCTTTTTAAAATACGGGCGATTTCCTCCTGATAGGGAATAAGGTCTTCTTCCGGATAGTAGTAAGAACCTCCTTCAGGAATATGTTTGTTGTCTAAAGGCGTAATACCGAACCATTTTACTTCGTGCCCACGGGCAATAAGACTAGCACCAACACTTAATGTAGGGCTTACATGTCCAAAAAACGGTGGAACAACGAATAAGAATTTAGATGGTTTTTCGTGTTTTGAGGCTTTAGTAATCGCCGTCTCCAATAAATTAGCTGCTGTAGATGCTCCTCCTGCTTCCATAAAAGATTGTCCTACTTTTTGAGCGGCCTCACGGTAGCTCGGGTTATTTAATATTTGTTGTACTGCCTCTCTCAGATGATTGGCTTTAAATCGGTTGAAATTAAGTCTTTCACCTGCCTCTGTACGCACTACACGTCCTGCAACGTGCGACTGATCATAAGCAATTGGGATCACTACCAAAGGAATTCCGTTGGATAAGGTTTCGGAAACGGTATTGTGACCGCCGTGGCAAACCACCCCATCAAGATGAGGCAACAGATCCAATTGCGGAACTTGTTGATACACCATGAAATTGTCCGGCCACTGCTCGAAAAGCTGCGGATCAGAAACCACCACAACCGTTAAATCTTCATCTTTGAAAGCATCCACTACCTTTTGGAAGAATGCCTTTTTATGATCGTGATCGAAAGTCGTTCCGATACTTACTAAAATCTTTTTATTGGTGGCACTTTTTAATCTGTCCCAATCAAATTCACAGGAGATACGTCTTTCGGTAAGAACTGGTCCCGTGAATTGATATTGAGGTGCCAGATCATCCATTTCACCAAAGAAATACGTGGAAGTCAAAACAAGCGTCAACAGATCTGAAGTGGCCAGAGAACGCTCTTCATCGAAACCTAGTTCCTTCTGTAAATCGATGATTTGATTCACTTCCCATTCGTGTACTTTTGGCAGCTCATTCATGATTTTGATGGCAGCCGGAGCGGTAACGGAAGTCGCACAAGGAATTCCTAATGCTTTGGCAGCTATAGGAGCGGCAAATAACTGATGGTCACCAATGATTAAATCGGGTTGGTAGGTTTTTAATAAAGAAACAATTCCATTGTAGCAATGTCTGTTCAGCGGGATAAGCACCTCTTCGTAAAGGAACTTCACACTGTCGATTCCATACACTACTTTTTTGGAAATAATATCGAGATATTGTTCGCTTTCTTTCTTTTCTTCATCGGTCTGATCGTACTGGATCAGTAATAATTTTCCGCCCTCCGGAAGTTTAGCCTCTAAAGTCGGGTCAAGGCTGATCCAGGCTACTTCGTGCCCTCTTTCCAACAACGTAGCACCGATGCTTAGGGTAGGGTTGACATGTCCTGTCAAGGGTGGAACTATAAATGCAAATTTAGCCATGGTTCTTCGTTAAGATATTAGATAAAAACTGGGCGATCGTCTCTGCGATCAGCTGAGGTTCCTGAATGGGAATATTGTGATCGCCGGAAATCAATTCAAGTTCGGATGAGCCGATTTGAGACTGCAGCCATTCTCCTGTAGGTCTGCAGTTGGAATCCGCACCGTAAAGCAATAACGTGGAAGCTTTCAGTCGATTGAAATTGGCTTCACCAAGGAAATGTTTTTCCTTAATCATATCTGCTTTGATACTTGTTTGATTAAACAAAAACTCATACATACGATGGTTCTTTTCCATTTGTCTTTTGCCCATCTGGACTTTGGTAGTAT